>DASQTZ010000124.1:0-8484 GCA_035641605.1 Gaiellaceae bacterium
CGGCGCCGGCCGTCCGGTTCATCCGACGGCAGCGCGCCTCGCCGTAGCCCGCAGCCCGAGAGGGAGAAGAAGTGACCCCGCAGCACTCATCTTGTGAGTGCCTCCACTGTATTCCCTTTTACGGTTTTCGGGAAGTACGACATCGATCCGCAAGCGCCGCACAGCGGCGTTCTCGTTGCTCGGTCCTAACGCGGGCGCGGGCAGAAGTTCGGGCAGAAGTTCGGTTGGCGCCACCTCGAGCGACTCCCCGTCTTCAGCGAGCAGGTGGAAGCCGCGCCGCTCGGCGGCTGCGTGGTGCGTTAGGAGGCGCGGACGACCACGAGGTATGCGAGCGCGTAGAGAGCGAGCAGCGCGGCGGCGGAGAGCCGATCGTGGCGGCGGCGCGCCCCCAGCAGCAGACCTACAGCGGCGACGGCGACCAGCGAGTAGAGACTGCCGACGACGGCGAGGCGCGGAGTCACTTCGGCGGGGACGACGAGAGGTCCTGCGCCAATAGAGAGCGTCGAGTCGACGAACGAGCTCCCAAGCGCGTCGCCCAGCGCGATCGCCGGCGCGCCACGCAGGAGCGCAGTGACGTCGACCGCAATCTCCGGCGCCGACGTCCCCATAGAGGCCCCGAAGAACGCGAGGAGGAACTCGGGCACTCCCACCGTTTCTGCGAGCCGGACAAGCGCGCGGACGGCGACGGTCGCTCCGAAGCCGACGAAGACGAGCGCAACGAGCGTGGCCGCAGCCTGCGCCGGAATGCCCTGAAGCCGTACCGGCGGAGGAATATCTGCGACGTGCGAGCTTCCGGGCAAGAGTCGCACGAGCAGCACCGTTGCGAGTCCCCAGCCGCCGATCAGCACTGCTCCCTCAGCGCGGCCGAGCCAGCCGTCGCTGACGAACCAGGCGGTCAGGCCGAGGCCGGCCATCGTCGCGATCGTCACGAGGCCGACCTGCCGACGATCGATCGCGATCATCGCGACGATCAGCGGGAAGAGGCCGAGGACGAACGTGTACTGGGTCAGCGCCGAGCCGACGGAGTCGCCGACGTTTACGTCGCCTTTGCCCTGCACGTGCGCTGCGATCGAGTTCGCGATCTCCGGAAGATCGGTTCCGATCGAGACGAGGACGACGCCGACGATGAACGCGGGTGCGCCGAGGGTCTTCGCGAGCGCACGGGTGTAGGCAACGGCACGGTCGCTCGCGACGAGGGCGACCGAGAGTCCACCGACGAGGAGGAAGATCTGAAGCGCGATGTGCATCGGGCGGGATGAGGACCGGCCGAGCGGCGCGTCAGCGCTGCCGGCGCGGACCGCCTCGGCTCTCCGGCGGTCGATCGAGGATCAGCCGCTTGCTGCCCGGCAGCACCGCGACGATTTCCTCGGCTGTGACGGCTAGATGGTGGTGGCCGAACCGCCCCACGCACACGTCGAACTCGATGGCCTTTCGCGACCGAGGATCGAGCCGCACGTCGTTGACGATGCCAATCGGCTCGCCGGACGCCGAATCGACAAGGAAGCCCTCGGACTGGGAAAGGCACGTCTCCGCGTCCAGGGCGAGTCGACCGGCGCTGACCACGACGAGGAGGGGAGTGTCGTCATCGACGACCGCGACGAGTTCATCGGCACCGGCTTCGACCGGAGCGCCCTCTTCGCCGCCCACCCGCCAGAACTCCAGTTCGTCCTGGGTCACTTCGGCGCGCAGTACGGTCACAAACGGCGCACCCCGAACCAGCCGGCGTGTGAAAACCGGAGGTGTCAAGTGGTCTCTGTCGCTTGGGCGGCCTCTCATCGGACCTCTAATCGACGGGAGGCCGTCGCCGTTCCCCTACGCGTCTGCGTCCCGGCCTCCCGTGGGGAATCAGCGTCGCAACAGCGGCGCGTCGCGAATATTCGGACGGGCGCCGATCTTCGGCGGAGGCCTGACCCCATCTATGCGCCGTTGCCGACCCGATGCGGCAGCGCTAAACCCCCTAGTGCCAACTGGGGGTTTCCACCCATGGCACGCGCGGTCCCCTGCAGGAAAGCTGTCCGCAATCGTGTCGCTCTTTTGGCGTGTGTTCCTCTTCAATGCCGCCGTCTTTGTGGCCGGCACGATCGTGCTCGCCCTCTCGCCTGCGACAGTCAGCTTTCCGGTTGAGGTGACGGAGGCGATCGTCCTCGTCGTCGGGCTGACGGCCATGCTCCTGCTCAACCTGGCACTCGTGCGGATTTCGTTCAGCCCGTTGGAGCGGCTGACGAATCTGATGCGCCACGTCGACTTGCTCGCACCGGGGCAACGGCTCGACGCATCCGGTCCGACGGAGGTCCGTGAGCTTGGCCGCGTCTTCAACGAGATGCTCGAGCGCCTCGAGGACGAGCGGCGTGAGAGCACGCGTCGGGCCCTTGCCGCCCAGGAGAGCGAGCGGGAGCGGGTCGCGCACGAGCTCCACGACGAAGTCGGTCAGATGCTGACGGCAGTCGTTCTGCAGCTCAACGATCTGGCCGCGCGCGTGGCACCGGAACTGCGCGACGAACTCCTACGAGCTCAGGAGGCGGCACGGATGGGCCTCGACGAAGTGCGCCGAATCGCGCGCCAGCTCCGGCCGGAAGCACTCGATCATCTCGGCCTCGTAAGCGCCCTTACGGCCCTCACAAGCCGCTTCGCCGAGCAGACCCACGTCACGGTGAGGCGAAGGATCGATCCGCTTCCATCCCTCACCGCCGAAGCCGAGCTCGTCCTCTACCGTGTCGTCCAGGAGAGCCTGACCAATATCGCGCGCCACGCTCACGCCTCGACTGTCGAGGTGCGACTGACGCAGACGCATTCCGGCATTGAGTTGCGCGTCAGGGACGACGGGCAGGGCCTGGACGGAGCGAGCGGCAATGGCTACGGCATCCGCGGCATGCGCGAGCGGGCGATGCTGCTCGGCGGCGAACTCGGCGTGGCGAACCACGACGGCGGCGGGGTCGAGGTTCGGCTAACGCTTCCGCTCGAAAGCCGCGAATGAGCGTCCCGCTCAAGACGCGCATCCTCTTAGCCGACGACCACGCCGTCGTCCGGAAGGGTCTGCGCCTCGTGATCGACGCCGAGCCGGACCTCGAGGTTGTAGCCGAAGCCGGCGACGGCGACGAGGCCGTAGAGCTCGCTCTTTCGGAAGACGTCGATCTCGCGATCCTCGACGTCTCCATGCCGCGGCTGACCGGCCTCCAGGCCGCCCGGGAGCTCTCGCAGCGCCGCCCCGCTCTCCGCATCCTCATCCTCTCGATGTACGACAACGAGCAGTACTTCTTCGAAGCGCTCAAGGCGGGCGCCTCGGGCTACGTGTTGAAGTCGATGGCGGACCGCGACCTTGTCGAGGCCTGCCGCGGGACGATGCGCGGAGAGCCTTTCCTCTATCCAGCCGCCGTGCGCGCCCTTATCCGCGACCACCTCGAGCGGGCGGCCGATCAGGGCGGGCCGAGCGAGGTCTTGACGCCCCGCGAGCTCGAGGTCCTCAAGCTGATCGCCGAGGCCCACACGACGAAGGAGATCTCCGAGCTGCTCGTGATCAGCCCGAAGACAGTTGAGCGGCACCGAGCGAACATTCTCGACAAGCTGGGAATGCGTGACCGCGTTCAGCTGACGCGGTACGCCATCCGGCGAGGGCTGGTGGAGCCGTAGGCGGTGAACGCAGGGGCGGAAACGGAGCGGCGCAGGAGTCGAACCTACCCAGCCTAGGGCTACCAGACCTCACCGGTTTTGAAGGTCTGCGACGTTCCGTCCATTTGCCTACTGGAGCGGCCTTCCGGGGCCGCTCCAGTACGTCGGAGTCCTGTCAGGCGCGCTGAGGTCGGTTCAAACTCCAGTACAAAACGCAACCGTTACGGTTGGCCGCGACCCTTGAAGATCGAGTGGTCGAGGTTGTGAAATGTCGCGACCCCGAACCTAGATTGGACGTCGACGGAGGCGCCCGTTATCGTCCTGCGCCTGCTCCCGAGCCGCGCGTCGGACTTCGTCTTCCTCCCGGTGCCTAATCGCCGACTGTGCCAATCCGCGGCCCGCTATTCGGTACTACGGCAAGCGCCGGACTGATCGAGTTTCCCGGCGCCAAGACTGCAATACAGGCTGGGGAAGGCGGCGGAAGCGGTTCCGGTGGAGCTGGAGGTGGAGGCGGTGGCGGTGGCAGGGGGCGCGCACGCGCTTGAGGTGTTCGGCGTGTTCCCGCCGAAGCTCAGGGCGGTGACGTCGTTACAGGCAAGCATGACGCCGCCGCCGTTCGGGATCGTATTGTCGGTGACGGTGAGGCCGTCCGTTCGCTGCACGCGAATCGCATCGGGCTTGTCCGTCGGGTTCGTGCCGACGATGTTCGTGTAGGTGATGCCCGAGCGGCGGCGGGGCGAGACGGTGACGACGCGGGCGACCGCACCGCGCGGCGCTGTGACGAGCAGGTTCGAGAAAGTAATGTTGTCGGCCTGGCCGTCGCCGACGATCGCGAACGCGACAGGGCCTGAGTACTTGCCGACCGTGGCGCCGGTGAAGAGCGCCCCGTCGACGCCGAAGCCTGCGCCGGGGTTCGGCTCCACGTCGAACGGAATGTGGCCGAAACGCCGGTAGGAGCCGCCCTCGACGCGGATGCCGTTGACTGCGACAGCGGAGACACCGTTGCGCCCGGTGCCCTCGCAGGCGAGGTTTGCGACCAGGACGCGCGTCGCGCGTTGGCTGCGGAGGCCGGCATAGACACAGTCGCCTGCAACGTTGCGGATCCTTGAATCGGTGATGGTCACGCCGGCGGTGCCGAGAATCTCGATCCCGTGCGACCATTGGATCGCCGTGTCGTGGACGCCAGGTCGGGTGTAGCCGCCGTCGATCGTCAGGCTGCGAAACGCGATCCTGGTGCCGTTCGTAAGCCGGAAGTTCGGACGGTGGCCGTTACCGACCGTGCTCGAGCGAATCTCGGCCGGGCCAGCAATGGTCAGGTTTGAGCGGCCGACGATCTTCAGGGTGCCGTTCACAAGGTAGACCCTCGACTTCAGCGCGACCGTGCCTCCATCGCGAGTCGAGTCGACTAGGGCCTGAAGCGCGGCCGTCTCGTCCATGGGAGGAGGAGGAGGAGGTGAATGCCTCTGGTCCGCGCTTTGGCAGGCGGCGGCTGCGCGTCGCTGGAGGACCTTGAGTTTCCCTCGTTGCCGCTTGAGGAGCGCGTTGCGGGCCTTGGTGGTCTTGTGCTTTTTGAAGTAGGCCTTGCGCTGCTTGACCATCGCGCGTTTGTAGTTGGCCACCGCTTTCTTGGCGGCGGCGCAGGTCGCCGATTCAGCCTGCCGGGCGGAAGGCGACGCAGTCGCTTGATCAAACCCGGCGGCTCCGGGAAGGAGTAGCGCGCAGGCGAGCGCTGCACCAATAGCTGGAAAAGGGCCCCGCAGAGTCCTGAGACGCTACTCCGATGAGCCGGGCCTTGCTAGGCCGCTCACGTTCACGTCACGGCGGTTCGGCCTTCAGCTCTTGCCCGAACTTCGCCCGGGCGACGAACTGTCCGATTCCCGGCGACGCCACGAGCTCGTCGTTCTCGACCCGCGCGCTGCAGGCCCGGACCGGACACGCGAGCTTCTCGGCGACCTCGTTGTACATCGACCTGGCGGGCGAGGCGTTCCGCGGCGAGGCCGAATTGCTCGAGCGGCGGCTGCTTAGGGTAGAAGATTCGGGTAGAAGTCGCCGAGCGTGACAAGCATGCCGCGCCAAGAAAGAGAGGCTATGCCGGAACGAGACCCCTGCCGTGAGGGCGAGCCGCGCGTCTCGCGACCCGCCCTCGAAGCGATACTCAGGGAGTTGCGACCGGAGGCGCTTCCGGCGGCTTCTCGTGCTCGAGCCGCGGCAGCCATTCGAGCCACTTCGGCAGGTACCAGTTCCAGTCGCCGAGCAGCTTCATGGTCGCCGGCAGGAGCACGGCCCGCACGACGGTCGCGTCGATCAGTACGGCGGCGGCGAGCCCTACCCCGAACTGCTTCAGGAAGATCAGCGGCAGCGAGCCAAAGATCGCAAAGACGCCCACCATCACGATCGCGGCGCTCGTGACCACACCGGCGGTGACCTTGATGCCGTGGGCGACCGCATCTTCCGTGTTCATCCCTCCGACGTAGCCCTCTCGGATGCGGCTGATGATGAACACGTGATAGTCCATCGAAAGCCCGAAGAGGATGACGAAGAGAAAGATCGGCAGGAAGGCGACGATTCCTCCGGTGTAGTCGAAGTCGAGCAGGCTCTTCGCGAACCCGTGCTGGAAGACGAGCACGACCACTCCGTACGCAGCGGCCACCGAGAGCAGGTTCATCACGATTGCCTTCGCCGCGATCACGATCGAGCGAAACGTGACCAGCATCAGGAGGAATGCGAACGTCAGTACGAACGCGAACACGATCGGTACGGCGGACTTCATCTTGTTGTTGAAGTCCTCGGACTCCGCCGTTATTCCGGCTACGCCGTAGTCGTCGATGGAATCCACGAGACCGAGCGTGTTCGGCAGGATCTCGTCGCGCATCGTGACGAGCGCCTTGTTCGAGGTTGCGTCGGTGCCCAGGCCTTCGATTGGAACCGAGACGTTGGCGACCGTTCCCTGCTTGTTGACGTCGACGAGGATCGGCTCGTGCATGACGCCGCTGTCGATCGCGCGCCAGCCGATCTGCCCGATCGCCTCCTCCACCTCGGTGGCGCGGACGTTGTCGCTCCTGACGATGACGTCGAGCGGGATCTCGCCGCCCGGGAACGCCTTCTGCATCTTGTTGTAGGTCTTCATCACCGCGAGCGACTGCGGGTACGCGTCTGGCCCCGGCGTGACCAGCTTCATCTGCAATGCCGCGATCCCGAGGGCGACGAGGACGCCGCCCGAGAGCACGACTGAGATCACCGGGTGCCGAAGCACGGGGCCGAGGATCGCGCTCCACAACCGCCCCTCGCCGTCTCTGCGCTGGAGGCGGCCGATGAGCGGCACGTGGCCGCGCTCGACCCTGTCCCCGAGCTTCGAGAGAAGAGCAGGCAGCACGGTCAGTGAGCCGATCACGGCGACGGCTACGACCAAGATCGTCGCCATCGCCATGCCCATGAACGTCTTGTCGCCGGTGAAGAACATGCCGGCCAGGGCGATGATCACCGTGAAGCCCGAAATGAGCACCGAACGCCCCGATGTCGCCGCCGCGGCTTCGAGCGCTGCTTGCTCGCCTCGGCCGGCGGCACGCTCCTCACGCTCGCGCTTCAAGTAGAACATCGTGTAGTCGACTCCGACGGCGAGGCCGATCAAGAGCACGAGCGCGATGATGGTCTCCGTCTCCACGGGCAGGAGCTGACTCGGGAGCGCCAGCAGCCCGATGGTCGCGAGAACAGCGGACAGGGCGAGCAGGAGCGGTATGCCGGCCGCCACGAGCGCTCCGAAAGCGACGATCAGGATCGCCAGCGTGAGCGGGATCGAGAGAAAACCGGCCCGCTGCAGGTCGCTGACGAACATTTCCTCGAACTCCTTTTCGGAGCTCGCGTCTCCGAACTGCTCGACGACGAACTCCGGATGCGCGGCCTGCGCAGCCTTGACCGTGTCGAGGACCGGCTGGACCCTGTCGACGGCGTCGTCCGGGTCCCCGGCGATCTGAAAGTCGATGAGCACGGAATGGCCGTCCTGCGAGATGAGGCCGAAGTTCTCCTCATCGAGCGGCGAGCGAAGCGCCGCGACCTGCTCCTCTGCCTTCAGACGTCGCTCGACATCGGCGATCGTCGCCCTGAACTGCGGTTCGCGTGCCTCGAGCGTCGACGACTGGACGAGCACGCGCTCGCCCGCCGGCTGCTCGTACTCCCTGTCCAGGATCTTCACCATGCGCCCGGACTCGCCCGCGCCGGCGTCCGCAGGATCGAGCTCCTTCATTCCGACGAGGAAGCTTCCAAAGGAGAAGGCGAACACGACGACGGCGAACCACCCGAAGATGGCGATCTTGCGATGGCGCGCGCTCCAGCGGCCCATACGAGCCGCAAGATTTCGAGACTGGTTCATTCGGGACCCTCCCTCCCGGTGGCGGCAGTTCGAGTCTCGCAGGGATCTTCGGACCCGTCCAGACCGCCAGCCGCGGCAGTCGGCACCGTGAGGGCTGCCGGCGCGGCTACCGCGCTGACGCGCGCGGCGCGACTCGAAGCTGGCCGCGGCGAAATCGACGGCCGGGACCCCACTCCACAGGCACTAGAGCGTTCTCAGGCGGTTCGAGAGGCGCGGATACCAGCGGCCGACTTCGGCGCCCCCGGACCTCGCGCAGGTCCCCAGGAACGGCGGACCTGGATCTCACCGGAGCCGAGCGCGACGTCTTCCCAGCGAGGCGCCATCAGTTCGCCGCGGCGAAGGCCGCTGTAGAGCGCCGCGGCCCAAAGGGCGCGTTCTTGCTCGGGCACCGCCGCGACGAGCAACGCCGCCTCCTCGCGGGTGACAGTTCGGTCCCGGCGCCCGCCCAGGTCGGCAGCTCGAGGCCCGAGGTCGGGTTGACGGCAACCTCGCCGCGGGCGAGTGCGCGGCGG
>DASQTZ010000125.1:0-9094 GCA_035641605.1 Gaiellaceae bacterium
CCCGCCGAGCTCGCCACGGTCGCCGACGACGCCTACCGCACCGGGACGCTTGCCCGGGCACTCGCATGGCACCGCTACGTCGTCGCTCGCCAAGCCGAAGACGAGGAGGACGCGGAAGCAGTCGCCTACGGCATCAAGCGGTTCCTCGAGGGCGGCCCGATCGGAACCTGGGAGTAGCATTGGCCGCACCCGGAGAAAGGATCAGCATGCGCCTCATCGCCCGCTTGGACGAAGCCCGCCGCCGCCGCAACATCCTCGAGCATCCCTTCTACACGCGCTGGGAACGCGGTGAGCTGAAGCGGCCCGAGCTCGCCGAGTATGCCGGCGAGTACCGCCACGCGGTCGTCGCGCTGGCCCGCGCCGCAGAGGCCGCCGCGCCGCTGGCCGGAGCCGAGCACGCAGAGCACGAGCGCGCCCACGTCGCACTGTGGGACGATTTTGCCGCCGCGCTAGATGCGGATGTCGAGGGCGCTCCGCGCCCCGAGACGCAGCGCTGCGCCAGCGCCTGGACCTCGGCCCAGGATCCGCTCGAAGCGCTCGCGATCCTGTACGCGGTCGAAGCCGGGCAGCCCGACGTCTCGCGCACGAAGCTCACCGGGCTCGTCGAGCATTACGGCTTCGAGGAAGACGGCGCCGGAACCGCGTACTTCCGCCTCCATGCAGAGCTCGACCAGGAGCACGCAGCTCATTCACGCGAGCTGCTCGAGCGGCATGCGGCTCCCGAAGACGAGGATCGCCTGGTTGCCGCCGCGGAGCGCTCGCTCGAAGGGAATTGGCAGCTGCTCGACGGAGTGTCGGACTAAAGCGCAAGTTCCCGCCGGGAGAGGCATCGAATCTCACGAGCCGGGGCCCGACGTCCGGGTCCGGGAGGCCAGGTGCGGCGTGGTACCCAGGCCCGGGCGACCGGCCCCGGCTATCTTCGCGGCATGAGGAGCACGCTCGCGGTTGCGGTCCTGGCTGCCTTTCTCGGCGGTGGCCTGGCGGGCGCGGCCTCGCCGCGCTGGAGTTCGGCCGCCCCTGTCCCAGTGGCGCGCACGGAGGTCGCCGCCGCCGTGTTCGGCCGCGAGATCGCAGTCGTGGGCGGCTTCCTCGCGAGCGGCCGAAACTCGAGTCGTACGGACGCCTACTCACCCGCCCGGAATCGCTGGCGCCGCCTGCCCGCCCTTCCAGCCCCTATCGACCACGGGATGGCGGCAGGTCGAGGCTCGGAGCTGTACGTCGTCGGCGGGTACGGGCCCGGCGGGGTGGCGCAGTCGAGCGCATTCGTCCTGCGTGGAGGCCGCTGGCGGCCGCTGGCCTCGATGCCGGCACCGCGAGCCGCGGCGGGCGCCGCCGTCGCGGGCGGGAAGCTCTACGTGGTCGGCGGCGTCGAGGCGCCCGGCCGTCTGGCGCGCGACGCGTTCGCCTATGACTTCGACGACGAGCGTTGGTCGGCCATCGCCGGCCCGCGTCCGCGTGAGCACCTGGGCGCCGCCGCCCTCGACGGTCTCGTTTACGCCGTTGCGGGCCGCACGGCCGGCCTCGACAGCAACCTCGACGTCGTCGAGGCCTACGAGCCGGCGAGAAATCGCTGGCGGGCGATCCCACGGGTGCCAGGTAGGCGCGGCGGAACGGCGGCCGCTGCGGTAGGTGGCCGACTCCTCTCCGTCGGCGGCGAGGAGCCGGGCGGCACCATCCGCACGGTCTTCGCCTACAACCCGAAGGCTCGGCGCTGGACCCGCCTCCCAAACCTTCCCCGGCCCCGGCATGGTCTCGGGCTCGTCGGCTACCGCGGGCACGCCTACGCACTCGCCGGCGGGCCGACGCCGGGGCTGAGCGTCTCGGGCTCGAACCAGGTGCTACGCGTTGGGCCGTAAGTCGGTCGCGACGACCTTCCGGCCTTCGCGCTTGTAGACGACGTCGACCGCATCGTGCTTCCGGTACGTGCCGGCGACGCCAAGGAAGATGCTCGCCCACCGCCCTGCGCCGAGCTTCCCCTCGTGGTGGAGGCGGCGCTGGAAGACGAGCGTCCGGCCCTGGACGCGGTAGTCGCGGCCCGGCTCCTGGCGGACGCCGTTGACGAAGACCTCGAACTCCTCCGGGACGTCGGGTGGAAGCTCGACCCGCGACTCAGGCACCTTCATAGAATGCCCGAGCCGTGCTGTTCGCCCACCTTCTCGCGGCCTCCGGCCTGACGCCCGTCGACCCCGATTCGCCGAACACGCAGCGGATCGAAGACCTCTACTGGTTCGTGGGCTTTTGGGCGGCCGTCGTCCTACTCTCCGTTGCCGTGCCGCTAGCGATCTTCGTCGTTCGCTACCGGAGCCGCGGCCGGTCGCGCACGGTCGAGGGACCGCAGATCCACGGCAGCACGCGGCTGGAGATCGCGTGGACGGTCGTGCCGGTAGTGATCCTGCTGATCGTCACCGTGTTCACCTTCTACAAGCTGCCCGGGATCACCCTGGACGCCGAGGCCGGCGAGGACGTGGTGAAGGTTCGCGTCGAGGGACGCCAGTTCTACTGGCAGTACCGCTACCCGAACGGCGTCATCGCGATCGACAGGCTGCGGGCGCCGGCCGACCGGCTCGTCGAGCTCGAGATCACCGCCCCGGAGAGGGACGTCATCCACAGCTACTGGGTGCCGGAGCTGTTCCCGAAGTTTGACGCGATCCCGGGACAGAAGGCGGAAACGTCCTTCCGCGCGGGGCCCGGCACCTACCACGGACAGTGCGCGGAGTTCTGCGGGATCCAGCACGCCGAGATGTTCGCCACGATCGAGGTGATTGCGTCCGACGAGTTCGACGCGTGGCTGTCAGAAGAAGCCCAACGTCAGGAGACCGGCGACTCCGACCTCGGAGAGCAGATCTTCTCCGGCGTCTGCGCGAAGTGCCACGGCGACAAAGGCCAGGGCCTGATCGGGCCGGGGCTGAGCTCATCGACAGTCTCGAACGCCGCCTCGGTCGAGCAGATCGTCCGAAACGGGCGAGGCAAGATGCCGGCGGTCGGCGCGGACTGGGACGACCGCCAGATGAAGGCGCTCACCGACTACCTCAGGGAGAGGTTCCGTGGCAACCAGGGCTGAGACTCCGACGCATCCGGTCGCATGGACGCAGGGGCGCTTCGCCTCCTGGTTGTCGACGGTCGACCACAAGCGGATCGGGATCCTCTACATCGGCACCAGCCTGATCTTCTTCCTCGCGGGCGGCGTCATGGCGCTCTTGATCCGGACGCAACTCGCGCAGCCGGACATGGACGTCGTGACCAGGGACTCGTACAGCGAACTCTTCACGATGCACGGCACGACGATGATCTTCCTGGTCGTCGTCCCGATCTTCGCCGGCTTCGCCAACTACCTCGTGCCCCTGATGATCGGAGCGCGCGACGTTGCCTTCCCGCGTCTGAACGCGCTTTCCTACTGGCTCTTCCTGTTCGGAGGCGTCGTGCTGCTCGGCAGCTTCTTTGCCGCCGGCGGTCCCGCGAAGGCGGGCTGGACCGGCTATCCGCCGCTGTCGACCGACGTCACCGGCAACGGCCAGGACCTCTGGATAGTCGGCCTCCACATCCTCTCGCTCTCGTCGCTTGCGGGGGCGATCAACTTCCTCGCGACGATCCACAACATGCGCACTGCGGGGATGACCTGGATGCGGCTGCCGCTCTTCGTCTGGGCGATCGAGATCTACGCGGCGCTCCTCGTCGTCGTCCTGCCGGCGTTGTCGGCGGGCCTGACCATGCTCCTGCTCGACCGGCAGGGGTGGACGCACTTCTTCATCCCCGACGAGGGCGGGAACGCGGTGCTCTACCAGCACGTCTTCTGGTTCTTCGGGCACCCGGAGGTCTACGTGATGATCCTGCCCGCGATGGGGATCGTCTCCGAGGTGATCCCCGTCTTCGCGCGGAAGCCGATCTTCGGCTACACGGCGATCGCTTTCTCGACCGTCGCGATCGGGTTCTACTCCCTACTCGTGTGGGGCCACCACATGTTCACGGTCGGCCTGCCGGTCGGACTCCAGGTCTGGTTCATGCTCGCTTCGCTGACGATCGCCGTCCCGACCGGCGTGAAGATCTTCAACTGGCTGGCGACGACCTGGCGCGGCAACCTGATCTTCGACACGGCGATGCTCTGGGCCCTCGGCTTCGTCGCGGTGTTCACGATCGGCGGGCTGTCCGGGATCTTCGTTGCCGTCTTCCCGTTCGACTGGCAGGTCCACGACACCTACTTCGTGGTCGCCCACCTGCATTATGTGCTCTTCGGCGGCTCGGTCTTCGGGATCTTTGCCGCCCTCTACTACTGGTGGCCGAAGCTCTTCGGCCGGTACCTGAACGAGAAGCTCGGCAAGTGGCACTTCTGGCTCACCTTCATCGGCTTCAACCTCGCCTTCTTCCCACAGCACTTCCTCGGGCTGCTCGGCATGCCGCGACGCGTCTACACCTATCGCGACGACGACGTGTGGGCCACGTACAACCTGATCTCCACGATCGGCTCCTACGTCATGGGCCTCGGGATCCTCGTGTTCATCGTCAACGTCTGGTGGGCGCGGCGCCGCAGCCCGCGGGCGGTGAACGACCCTTGGCTGGCCGACACGCTCGAGTGGTACACGACCTCGCCGCCGCCGCCGCACAATTTCGACAAGCTGCCGTACGTGACCAGCGCCCGCCCGCTCCGAGACCTCCGCCGCCGCCTCCAGGAGAGACGCTGATGAGCGCGGGGCCCTGGCTGAGGCTCTGCGGGATTGCCGCCGCGGCCGCGATCGCGTTGGTCGTGGCAAGTGGCGAGCATGGAATCGCCCATCGGGTGCTGGTCGTGATTGCTCTGCCGTTCCTGGCGGCGCTCGTGCTCGGCGCCTGGTTCGCACATCGCCGGGTGATCCCGGCCGCGAGCTCCCTCGTCCTCTTTCTCGCGGCCGTCGCGACGTGGTGGTCGCCACGGCTGCATCTGGCTCTCGCCGGAGGAGCGCTCGCTGCAACGGTGATTGCGACGGTGCCGCTCTATCGCGGCGCTCGCCCGGGACCGGTTGCCTGGCGCGACTACGTCGCGCTGACGAAGCCGCGGATCATGACGTTGCTGCTCTTGACGGGCGCGGCCGGGATGTTCGTCGGCGCGCAGGGCGTTCCCGACCTCGGGCTCTTGGCCGCGACGATCGTCGGCCTAGGGCTCGCCTGCGGCGGGGCGAGCGCGCTCAACCACGTGCTCGACCGCGACATCGACCGCTCGATGGGCCGCACGTCGGCGAGACCCGTGGCCGGTGGCCGGGTGAGCGCCGAGCTTGCACTCGAGTTCGGGCTTGCGCTCTCGGCGTTGTCGTTCGTGCTCCTCGCGTCGGTCGTGAACGTACTGGCCGCGGTGCTCGCACTGGTCGGAAACCTGTTCTACGTGCTCGTCTACACGCGTTGGCTGAAGCGCTCGACGCCGCAGAACATCGTCATTGGAGGAGCTGCGGGCGCCGTACCGCCGCTCGTGGGCTGGGCGGCGGCAACGGGCAACCTCACCCTGCCCGCTCTCTACCTGTTTCTGATCGTGTTCTTCTGGACCCCGCCCCACTTTTGGGCGCTCGCGCTCCTGATCAAGCGCGACTACGAGGCGGCGAGGATCCCGATGCTGCCGGTCGTCCGCGGCGATCGCGAGACCGCGCGCCAGATCCTCCTCTACACGATGGCACTCGTCGGACTGACGTTGGTGCCCGTCCTGACTGGGACGTTCGGAGCGCTCTACCTCCTCGCCGCATCGCTCCTCGGCGCGCAGTTCCTCCGCCTTGCGTGGTCGCTGCGGCGGGAGGTGACCCCGCCGCGCGCACGCGTCCTCTTCCACTACTCCCTCGCCTATTTGGCCGTGCTCTTCGTCGTGATGGCCGTCGAGCCGATCGTCCTGTGACCGAACCCGTCCCCGAAACCCCACAGCCGGATTTCGTCGTCGCGCCGGTGGAGCCCGATGCGGAGATCGCGCACCGGAACAACGTGCTCGGCCTCGCGCTCTTCGGGCTCTTCCTCTTGATCTTCGGCGGCACCTTCCTGATCGCATTCGTGTATCTGGCCGTCGCGTAACCACCGTCTGTCCCGGGTCGTTTTCTAGAGGAGGACGTGGAGGTACGCCGCCAAATGCCGTTGTACGAAGTGCTTCTGATTCGGGACGACGAACAAGAGACGCGGCTGACAGACCGGTCGATGAGGGTCGGCGAGACCGTCTCGATCAGCGAGCAGTCGTGGCTCGTCCAGAGCAAGACGGCGCCGGAGCGCGCCGATGCCGCGGCCCGTTACGTCTGCGTCCCCGCGAAGAGCGCCGGGTAGGGTCGCCGTCCGGATGGACGGCATCTTCCTCGCACGGCCCGAACCGTTCCCCGAAGACGGCATCCAGCTCGCCGTCAAGGACCTCTTCGACACAGCCAGCCTGCCGACGACCTATGGGTCGATTCTCTTCACCGAGCACGTCCCGGAGCGCTCGGCGACGGCTGTCACGCAACTCGAGGCCTGCGGCTACGCGAACGTCGGGAAGACGAACCTCCATGAGTTCGCCTACGGCGTCACGTCACAGAACCCGCACTTCGGCACCGTGCCCAACCCGGCCGCGCCCGGGCGAACTGCGGGCGGCTCCAGCGGGGGGTCGGCGGCGGCGCTGGCGGCGGGCCTCGCCGAAGCCGCCCTCGGCACCGACTCCGGCGGGTCGATCCGGATCCCGGCAGCCTGCTGCGGCGTCGTCGGGTTCAAGCCGACCTTCGGGCTGGTGTCACTGGAGGGAGTCTTTCCGCTAGCGCCGACGTTCGACCATGCCGGCCCGATGGCCGGCACCGTCGAGGGCTGTGTGCGGATGATGGACGTCCTCGTCCCGGGCTTCTCGCTCCCCGACGACATCGACGTCAGGGTCGGCATCGCCTGGCTGGAGCGGTGCGAGCCGCTCGTACGGGAGCGCGTCGGCGACGCGGGAGCGATGCTGGGCGCCGAGGAGGTCGACTTCCCGCTCGCCGACAATGTCGGCCCCGCATTCATGCGTGAGGTCGCGGACGTTCATCGTGACCTCTTCGCGGAGCACGCCGATGCCTACGGCGACAACGTCCGCGGCAAGATCGAGCGCTGTCTCGCCGTCACCGAGGCCGAGTACGAGGCGGCGACCCGGCGTCGTGAGGAATACCGCGAGCGCTGCGAGGCCGCCTTCGCTCACCTCGACCTCCTCGTCGTTCCGACGCTCGGCTTCGGGCCGCCCGCGGCCGACGTGGACGAGATCGAGGTGCGCGAGGCGATGATCAGGTTCACGTTGCCGTTCAACGTCCTCGGCTGGCCCGCGCTGTCGGTCCCGGTCGGCGAGGCCTCGGTCCAGATCGTCGGCCGCTCGGGCGACGACGCGCTCGTCCTCGCCGCCGGCGCGTCCCTCGAACGAGGGACAGGCCAGACTTAAAACCGGCCGACAATCCTTGTGGCCATGTCTGCGGTTCGTCTTGCTGCCATTGTTCTCACGATGCTCGTGTTCGCGCCCGCCGCGAACGCCGGCGTCGCCACGCCCACCGGCCTGAAGCCGTTCCTGTTGCGGTCCGACGAAGCGCCGACACGAACCTTTTCACGCACACCGTCATTCGCGTGGAAGCCCGTCCGCGGCGCCGTTCGCTACGAGTTCGAGCTCGCGACCAAGCGCAAGTTCACCGAGGGGACGATGATCTGGCGAAGCGAGACGCTCAAGGTCCCGACTGCAGCGATCCCGATTTCGCTCCCCTGGATGACGGGCTCGCCGTACGCCCTCTGGGCGCACGTGCGGGCCGTCACCCGCAAGGGCGCCACGAAGTGGAGCGCCCCGTACGGCTTCAACATGCGCTGGACGAACCTCCCGCAGGCTCAGGTGAGCCCGCCCGGACTCGTCCGCTGGGGCACGGTCGAGGGTGCGACCAGCTATCAGGTGTGGTTCCTGGGGCCGCGAAAGCGCATCGCTACGAAGACGAACGTCGCCGACGAGCGCGAGCACTGGACCTTCCACCAAGACTCGAGCTGGACCGGCGTTGTCCGCTGGCGTGTCCGGGCCGTCCGAGCGAAGGTCGGCGCGACGCTGAACGGGATGCCGGTCGTCTCCTACGGCCCCTGGAGCCAGATCTACGTCGAGCTGAACCCGCCCGTCTCCGTCGCGAGCATGTCGCTCTCCGCGATGATCTCCGACGCCCACTGGAGCCAGCCGGCGCCGTTCAGGCTCATGCCCAGCGTCTCGTACAGCGGCAACCTCGCGCTGAGGGACGAGTTCCAGCCCGGGACGCCGCGGGAGCTGTACCGCACCTACATCTCCACGGACGTCGACTGCGTCAACATCGTCTACAAGGGCTCGATCGTCGGCTCGCCCGCGTGGGCCCCGCGCTTGACCGGCCCGCTCGTTCTCCCCAAGACCCTCGTTGAGATCGAAAAGATTCGGGGTAACGAGCAGGTTCCGGGCAAATACCTCGTCGGCGACGGCACGCAGGGCGAGACGTACGCGGTCGACCACAAGAAGGTCCAAGAGAACGAGTCGCTTTCGGAGGCTGCACCAAGCACCGGCACCGGCGCAACCGGCGGCACCCCGCCCTCGGCCGAGGACAAGGCCGAGGCCGCGGCGCTGTCACCCCCGCTCGTCGATCTCTGGGACAACGGCTGGCCCGAGCACCGCTACTACCTCACGGTCGTTCCCGTCGGATACTTCGTTTTCGAGGACAGCAATTCCGGGGACAAAAAGCTCGAATATTGGGACACGGAGCTGCCGCAGGACGTCTGCGCGTCCGGCCGGGTCTTCCAGTTCGGCAAGGTCAGCGAGGCCGTCGTGGCATCCTCTGGTGCGGCCCCGTACGTCTCGGGCCTGAGCACCAACGGGCGTCTGTTCACGGCGACCCGGGCCAGGCCTTCCGTCTACGGCGCTCCGCTCGTGGCGTGGAAGCCGGCGCTGGGCGCCGACCGGTACGAGGTGCAATGGAGCAAAAGGGCCTACCCCTGGACGAAGGCCGGCTCCCTGGAGACGCCTTCGACGTCGGCCACCCTCCCGCTGACTCCGGGCCGCTGGCACTACCGGGTCCGCGGCATCTCGCTCGCGCTGCCCGCCGGCAGCCGTCAGATGTCGTGGTCGGACCCCGTCGCGCTCCGCGTCGCCAAGCCCACCTTCAAGATCGTCCGCTAGTTAGCC
>DASQTZ010000126.1:0-31311 GCA_035641605.1 Gaiellaceae bacterium
CACGAACGTGTTCCGGACAGCTCCGACGTAGGAGCCCCCGAGCATGTCCTTCATGAACAGGGACTGGAAGATGAAGAGGCCGAAGGCGAAACCGGCGGCGTACTCGACGACAAAGTCGATCCGCATCGGCAACCCGAGCAGTGCCGTGATCGCCGCCGCCGCGATGATCCCGGTCGCGTCTCCGGCGATGCAATGCACCGTCGACCCGACGCCCTGCTTCCAGAGCGGCCGGATGAACTCCTCGTGTACCAGGGAAGGGCTCTTTGTCGGTCAGCACGTAAAGCGCCAGCCCTACGGGGCCCATGTAGAGCGTGCTGAAAAACCAGCCCCACTTCATCACCGTCTCTTCCGGGTTCTTGCGCACGAAGTTGTCCCAGGCGACGTACGCCGTCGACAGCGCCGCGAGCGCAAACCAGCCGTACAGAGGATCCAGTCGGGGACGATCACTGAGCTCTCCTTCGGTCGGTTGGGTAGCTATCGAACGCGCCTGGTTACGGCTCGATGCGGTTGCTCATCGTTCCTGCCCGATGCTGCCTCAGCGGAAGCGGGTCTGAGCGCAGCGCGGTTACGGCGTGCTTCGCGTCGTCCAGCTCACCCCGCCGTCGACCGAGCCCTTGATCTCGCCTTCGTGCGTGGCCGCGTAGAGCACCTCCGCGTCCACGGCCAAGAGCGCCGCCGGCCGGCTGCCGATTTGACCGCGGCGCTGCCAGCGCGCGCCGCCGTCGCGGCTCAACCAGATCCCCCCGCCGCCGTCGAGGAGGTAGAGCCGATCTCGGCGGGGCCAGGCGAGGAGGCCGGTGCGCTGCTCTCGCTGTCTCCACGTCCGGCCCGCGTCGCGCGAGACGAAGAGGCGACTCGCGCCGGCCGCGAGGAGGACGCCTGCCGAGGTCGGATCTACCTCGAGGTCGACGAGTGGTTCCGGCGGACGCCGGCTCCTCCAGTCCCGGCCCTCGTTATCGCTGATCATCACTCGTCCGCTCGTTGCGTCGTAGCCGACGACACGGCGGCCGTGGACACGGAGTGCGTGGAAGTCGACTCTCCCGAGTAGCGAAATGGGAGCCCACGTCTTCCCGCCGTCGCGCGACTCGATCAGGCCGAGCAGTGGCGGCAGATTGTCGCGAAGATCAGGATGTCCCGAGCCGAGGAAGTGATCGGGGCCCACGACGGTGAAGCCCATCGTGTCTTGACGGCGATCGCCTACGCGCTCCGCCCGCTGGGCATCCGGCGGAAGTCGGAAGAGGCCGTTGTGCGTCGCGACGAAAAGCGAGCGGTCCCCGGGGTTGAGCCCCAGCGCGTGCACATGCCCAGCCCCGGGGTCGGGCAGACTCGGCGCGTCTTCGCCGGAGCCGCATGAGGCGAGCGAACCGATGCCGAAGGCGGCCACTCCAAGTATGACCACGGAGAGCCAGGCGCCGCGACGGCGTGGGCGATCTGTCCTCATCGGCCGTGGTGCTCGCCAGAGGCGTGCTCCTCGAAGGTCTCGATCTCCCGCTCTTGCGCCGCGATGATCGCCGACGCCAGTCCCTTAATCTCGTCGTGCTCACCTCGCTTCTCGGCGGCCTCGGCCATGGCGATCGCGCCTTCGTGATGCGAAGTCATCATCTCAGCGAAGGTCGCGTCGACGTCGACTGCGCCGGCGACCTCATCGGCGCTGCCGTGCTTCATCCCGAGGTCGCTCTCGGGCACACCCAGCACCTCGGCCTGGATCGGCCCGAGTCGCCGTGAGCCGAACCACTCCTCTCGCCATGCGAGCATCAGGTCGATCTCACGCTGTTGCGACTCGATGATGTCGCCGGCGATCTTCTTCAGATCGGCCTGCGTCAGGCCGCGGTCGTTGGCCGCCTTGGCCATGTCGATCGCCTCGCGATGGTGCGGCACCATGGCGTCTATGAACGCCATGTCGAACGGCACTTCCCCGGAGGCGACTGTGCCTGCCTCCTCGTCCCCACCACAGCCGGCCGCGAGCAACGCGACGACGGCGAGTCCTAGTACTGCCAGCTTCGTCACCTTTCCTCCCTTCGAACACGTCGGGTAGCGGGCGCTCGCCCGCGGGGACGGCCTGAGGAGGATCAGTTCCGGAAACGCTGCAGCGCGCTCGGTGAGGCTCGTGCCCTACCGTCCAGCGGCGGACGCGAGGCCGGACTGACGTAGGTTGGCGCCAGATCCTCGACGACCGCAGGGTGCTGGCCTTCGGGCTTAGGGCTGGGTGCGAATCCGAGGACGGTGACGAGCAAGAGGCAGAGGCCGGCGGCGCCGGCCATGTCGTCGTGAGTGCTCAGCTGAGGCGGCCCGTGCCCGAACAGGCCGTACGAAAGGACTGCAGATGCCGCGGTAGCAGCCAACAAGGGGCGGATTGGCGCCCTGGTCATCCCGCACGAGGTTACCGAAGCTCGATCGCTGCGACGCCGTGAGGCCCGTTGCCGACGCGGAGCCTCCCCTTTATGCGAGCCTGCGCCGTTGCGAGAGCTACCTCGCCTGATCCATGGACGGCGACGAGCACATCCTGGCCGGCCACTGCGACGTGATGGGGCGCCTCGCCGACGAGCGTTCGCGTTGTGAGGCGTCTGGAGCGAAGATCGATGCGCAGGAGTGCACCGCTTCCGTGATCCGTTACCCAGAGTGCACCTGCGCCGGCGGCGAAGTGGTGTGGTTCCTGCCCGACGCGGATGCGCGTTCGAACGCGTCGCGATTGCGGATCGACGACGGTGAGGCTGCCCGAGTTCCAGTTACTGAACCAGACGCTGCGGAACTCCGGGTCGAAGCCGACATCGTGCGGCGCGTCGCCGAGGACGGGTTTGTGAAGCAGCCGGCCCGTAGAGGCGGAGCGGACCTCAACCGCGCTCGAGCCGTCGATCGTCACCCAGAGCCGGTTCCGGCGCGCGTCGACGGCCAGGTCGTGCGGAGGCCCCGTCGTAGCTACCGAACGGACGACGCGCCCACTGGAAACTGAGATGAGAACGAGCCGGCTGGCTCGCTCGGCGGTGACCCAGACGAAGCGCCCGTCCCGGCTGAAATCGACATCGTGCGGCCGGCCGGTGACGCTGACGCGCGCCCGCACGCGTGCTGTTCGCGCCTCGATGATGGTCACCGCGTTCGCCGGCGGGCTGGAGACGGCAACGAATCGTCCATCTGCGCTCGCCGCGACGTTATGAGGACCGGCGGGGACCCTCAGCCGGCGGACGAGTCGCCACGGACGTCCCTCCACCACCGCGACGGCACCGGCGCGCTCCAGCGCGACATAGGCGATGGCCCTGTTCGCCGCGGCTGGGCGAGCCACAGGTGCGGCCGCCTGTACGAGCGCGACGCCCAAAGCGGCAGAGAGAACGAGCACTGTGCGGGGCATCGTTCGCAGCCTGCCAGTTGAATACCCTGGCAGGGTATATTGTCTACGGCATTCGGACAGAGGAGCGCGAGATGAGCGAAACGACGACCTACACAGTTCGCGGCATGCATTGCGGCCACTGCGAGGCGGCCGTCAAGCACGAGCTCCAGAGGGTCGAGGGAGTCGAATCCGTCACCGTCGATCTGGAGAGCAAGCTGGTCAGTGTGACCGGGAGCGAGCTCGACGATGCCGCTTTGCGCGCCGCCGTCGACGAAGCCGGCTACGAGGTCGCCGCCTGATGACGACCGCTGCGCCCGAGCGCGTCCGCCTCGAGATCGAGGGGATGACCTGCGCCGCCTGCGCGGCGCGGATCGAGCGCAAGCTGAACAAGCTCGACGGCGTCGAGGCTGCGGTCAACTACGCAACCGAGCAGGCGGCGGTGTCTTTCGATCGGACGCGTGTCGACGTCGACGGCCTGATTTCCGCCGTCGAGGCGATCGGGTACGGCGCAGCTCTCCCGCGGACGGCAGCCGACGCCACGCAGGCGGTCTCCTCGGAGCGCGCGACGCGCCGAGTACGGGCGCGACTGTTCGTCGCGGCCGTGTTGACGGCTCCGCTCGTGCTGCTCGCAGCGCTGCCGCCGCTCCAGTTCGAGGGCTGGGAGTGGCTTGCGCTGGCACTCGCGACACCGGTTGTGCTCTGGAGCGGCTGGCCGTTCCACCGCGTCGCCGCTCTCAACGCGCGCCACCTGGCGGCGACGATGGACACGCTGATCTCGATCGGCACACTCGCCGCGTGGGGCTGGTCGGCCGTCGTGCTCCTCGGCGGGCTCGGCGAGCACATCTACTTCGAGGTCGCCGCCGTGACCACGACGCTCATCCTGCTCGGCCGGTACTTCGAAGCGCGCGCCCGCCGCCGCTCGGGGGAGGCGATCCGCGCGTTGCTCGAGCTCGGAGCGAAAGAAGCGCGGCTGCTGCGAAACGGCGAGGAGGTGCTTGTTCCCCTCCAGGAGCTTCGGGTGGGAGATGCCTTCCTCGTCAGGCCGGGCGAGAAGATCGCCACCGACGGCGTGGTCGAGGAGGGCGCGTCTGCGATCGACGAGTCGATGCTGACTGGAGAGTCCGTCCCGGTGGAGGTTGTGCCGGGAACCGAGGTCGCCGGAGCCACCATGAACACCTGGGGGCGGCTGGTCGTGCGGGCGACCAAGGTCGGCGCGGATACCGCGCTTGCTCAGATCGCCCGGCTGGTCGCCGAGGCGCAGGCGGGCAAGGCGCCGATCCAGCGGCTCGTCGACCGCATCTCCGCCGTCTTCGTGCCGGTCGTGATCGCGATCTCGCTGGTGACGCTTGCCGGCTGGCTACTCGCCACCGGTGACGCCGGCGCCGCCTTTACCGCCGCCGTCGCCGTGGTGATCATCGCGTGCCCCTGCGCGCTCGGCCTCGCAACGCCCACGGGGCTGCTGGTCGGAACTGGGCGCGGCGCACAGCTCGGGATCCTGATCAAGGGCCCGGAGGTGCTGGAGCAGACGCGGCGGATTGGCACGATCGTGCTCGACAAGACGGGCACGGTCACCGAAGGGCGGATGGAGCTCGCCGAGGTGCTCTCGCAAAACGGAGCCGCCCCAGAGGAGATCCTGCGTTTCGCCGGCGCCGTCGAGGCCGCCAGCGAGCACCCGATCGGGCAGGCGGTCGTGGCCGCGGCACGGAAGAAGATCGGGACGCTGCCGCAGGTCGAGAACTTCCGCAACTTGCCCGGCGTCGGCGTCGTCGGGACCGTCGACGGAACTGAAGTCGAGGTCGGCCGTGGCACCGAGGCGATCGAGGTCCGGTGGGGCGGAGCCGTTCAGGGCATTCTGGTCGTCCACGACGTCGTCAAGCCCACGAGCAGGGACGCGGTCCTCCAACTTCGCGCGCTCGGGCTGACGCCCGTCCTACTCACCGGCGACCGGGAGGAGACCGCCCTCCGGATCGCGGAGGAGGTCGGGATCGAGAGCGTGCGCGCCGAGGTCTATCCGGCCGACAAGGTCTCCGAGGTTCGCCGGCTGCAAGAGGCAGGTGAGGTCGTCGCGATGGTCGGCGACGGCGTCAACGACGCGCCCGCGCTGGCTCGTGCCGACCTCGGCATCGCGATCGGCACCGGCACGGACGTCGCAATCGAGGCGAGCGACCTAACGCTGGTCTCCGGCGACCTGCGCGCGGCTGCCGACGCGATCCGACTTGCGCGGCGGACGCTCGCGACGATCAAGGGCAACCTCTTCTGGGCGTTCGCATACAACGTCGCCGCGATTCCGCTCGCAGTCGCCGGGCTGCTGAATCCCATCGTCGCCGCCGCCGCGATGGCGTTCTCGAGCCTCTTCGTCGTCTCGAACTCGCTGCGGCTGCGCCGCTTCCGCAGCCTCAGGAGGTGAGCTGAATGGAGACCCACGGCTATGACAAGGCAGTGCTCAAGAAGCGACTACACCGTATCGAGGGCCAGGTGCGCGGCATCGAGCGCATGGTCGAGGACGACCGCTACTGCATCGACATCC
The DNA here is from genome assembly GCA_035641605.1 of Gaiellaceae bacterium. Classification (GTDB taxonomy): domain Bacteria; phylum Actinomycetota; class Thermoleophilia; order Gaiellales; family Gaiellaceae; genus JACDAN01. The sequence continues at coordinate 5,850 of DASQTZ010000126.1, forward strand.
TCACTCAGGTCGGAGCGGTGAAGACAGCGCTGGAGAGCCTCGCCTTCCAGCTTCTCGACGATCATGTGAACCACTGCGTGAACGACGCCATGGCCTCGGGTGACCCGGAGGCGGCGTCCGCGAAGAGTCGGGAGCTGCTCGCAGCGGTGCAGCGCTTCGCGAAGACCGCCTAGCCGTCTATTTGCGTCAATGACCGTGGTACTCGTGTACCACGGCGTGTCCCTTGCCGCGGCGGATCATCGCGCGGTTGACGGCGAACGCGAACGGCCAGGCGATCACGAAGCCGCCGAGCAGCGGAGCCCAGAAGCGGAAGTCGCCGAGTCCCGCTTCCAGCGCGCCCGGGACGAGCAGCATGAAGCCGTTGTCGATCAGCTCCATGATCGCGATCGAGACGGTGTCGGCGGCGAGGGCGATTGGCACGATGGCCGCCAACGCGAGACCCGCGCGAAGCAGCGGCAGCGAGGTGAGGGTGTAGCCGAAGAAGAAGGCGAGCGCGACAGCCAAGGCGATCGAAGCCACGTCGCCCCAGCCGAGCGCGGTCGCGATCACCATGCCGACGACCTCGCCGATTACGCAGCCGGTGAGGCAGTGATTGGTAGCGCTGGCCGCAAGTCGGTTGAGCTCGGTCGGCGCCCTCGCGTGCGCACCGTGGGCCTCCTCGTGTGCGTGACTCACCGACGCCGAGGGTACCGAGAACAAGCCAGCGTGTGGGTGTGACGCGATTTCGTGTGAGTCGGTATCTCAAAGGCACGGGACCGGCGAGGTGGCCGTCGCGACCGGCGTGATCAGGCGACCGGATGGCAGCGGTGAAACTTCGTCTGTGAGCGTGGAGGCCGCCGCCGGTGAGCGGTGGCGCATCTACGGGACGAAGGGTGCCAACGGGCGCTGGAGACGAACCAGTGCGCGGGCTCGAGCCGAATCGCTTCGATGGCTGGTGAGCCGCCGCCGTCCGCAGCCTCGGAGAGCAGCAGGTAGGCACTCATCCTCGGCGCCCTTGGCGGCGTCCCGCTGCTTGGAGTGGCGCTCGGCTTTCGGCGACGCGCGAGTCGCAGCGACTAGCGCGCGTAGAGCGCTTCGATCTCGTCGGCGAAGTGCTCGGCGACGATCTTCCGACGGAGCTTCATCGTCGGCGTCACCTCGTCCTCTTCCGCGGAGAAGTCACGCGGCAGGATCGCGAAGCGCTTGACCTGCTCGAACGACGCCTTGTCGCGGTTGTACTCGTCGACGACGCCCTCGATCAGCAACCGGGTGTCTGTACCGAGCTTGGCCGTCTCGGCTTCGTCGAGCGTGATCAGCGCGGTCAGATAGGGCCGCCGGTCGCCGATTACCAGCGCCTGCGAGACGTACTTCGAGCCCTTGAGCTCGTTCTCGATGTTCTGCGGCGCCACGTTCTTGCCCTGGGCGGTGACGATGATGTCCTTCTTGCGATCCGTGATCGTCAAGAAGCCGTCGTCGATCGAGCCGATGTCGCCCGTGTGGAGCCAGCCTTCGTCGTCCAGTACCTCGCGCGTGGCTTCCTCGTCCTTGTAGTACCCGGCAAAGACGTTCGGGCCGCGGACGAGGATCTCCCCGTCGCCGGCGATCCGGACCTCGATGCCCGGGATCGCCGGTCCGACCGTCCCGAAGCGGAAGCCCGTCGGCATGTTGACGTTCGACGCCGTCGTGCACTCGGTCTGGCCGTAACCCTCCATGATGGCGATGTCGATCGTGTGGAAGAACTCGGCGATCTCCTTCGCGAGCGGCGCGCCGCCCGAGATCGGCAGCTTGAGCCGCCCCCCGAGCTTGGCCTTCACTTTGGAGTACACGAGCTTGTCGGCCAGGCGATGCTGGAACGCCAGACCGGCCGGAACCGGCTTCTTCTGCTGCTGCAGCTCGCTGACCTTCTTTCCGACTCGCAGCGCCCAGTCGATCAGCCCGCGCTTCAGGCCGGTCGCCTCGTCGAAGCTCGCCTGGACGGCTGTGTGGACCTTCTCGTACACCCGCGGGACGCTCGGAAGCACCGTCGGCTTGACCACAGGGGCGACCTCGCCGATCCGAAGCGGGTCCGGGCAGAAGGCGATTGTGGAGCCGACGTACCCTGACAGGAGATGGAGGCAGCGGCCGAAGTTGTGGGCCAGGGGCAGGTACAGCAGGATCAGGTCGTCGGCGCCGATGAACTCCGGCACGTCGTCGACGGCGCCGACCATCTCGTAGTAGTTGCGGTGGGTGATCATGCAGCCCTTCGGCGGCCCGGTCGTCCCCGACGTGTAGATGTAGGTGAAGAGGTCGGCCTCGCCGATCGAGTTTCGAGCCTGCTCGAGGGCGTCCGGGTTGGCAGCCGCGTACTCTCGGCCCCGGGATCTCAGCCCGTCGAGGTCGGCGAACGTCAGCACGTGCTGGAGCTTGGGCAGGTTCGTCCGCTCAGACTCGATCTTCTCCCGCTGCTCGTTGTTTTCGAGCAGCACACCGACTGCGTCCGAGTGGTCGAGGATGTAGGCGCAGTCCTTCGCCGGGAGCGTCGGGTAGATCCCTACGCCGATCGCTCCGATGGAGCCAAGGGCGAAGTCGAACAGCACCCACTCTAGCGTCGTGCGGGCCACGATTCCGAAGGCGTCTCCCTTGGCGACCCCAAGCGCGAGCAGGCCGTTCGCGATCTCGTCGACCCCGCTTCGGGCCTCTTCCCAAGAGATCTCACGCCACTCGCCGTCGGTTTCGACCAGATACGCGGTGCCGCTCCGGGACTCCGCTCGACGCCAGAGATTGGCAATCGTCTTCGTGCCCGTGGCGCGCTCGACCTCGATCGCCATCCGCTTATCCTAGTTCGAAGGAATGGGCTCGCGAGGGGCGAAAACCCTGGTCCCTCTAGAATTTGGAGACTCGATGCGGACGATCTGGAACGGCTCGATCAATTTCGGCCTGGTCAACATCCCGGTCGGCCTCGCGCTGGCAACGAAGCCGGCCGCAAGGCAGTCGGACGTCAGCTTCCGCACGCTCCACCGCGAGTGCGGGACGCCGATCAAGCAGAAGCGCTGGTGCCCGGTGCACGATCGAGAGGTGCCCGCGGACGAGCTGGTCAAGGGCTGGGAGGTCGCCAAAGGCGAGTTCGTCTTCGTCGAGGACGCCGACCTCGAGGCGATCATGGTGCAGGACGACTCCCGCGCGATCGAGATCACCCGGTTCGTCCCACTCGACCAGGTCGACCCTGTCTTCTACGACCGCACCTACTACCTCGCACCCGCTTCGGCGGCGGCGCAGCGCCGTCCCTACGTGCTGCTGCTGCGCGCGATGCAGGAGACGGGGATGGGCGCTCAGGGCCGCTTCATCCTCCGCGGCCAGGAGAACTTCTGCCTGATCCGACCGCGCGGCGACGCCCTCGCGCTCGAGACGTTGTTCGTGGCCGAGGACGTGCGCTCGCAGGTCGAGATCGAGGAGGCGGTGGGCGAGGCCGCCGTCAAGGACGCCGAGCTGGAGCTCGCGCGCCAGGTGATCGACAGCCTGGCCGGAGACTTCGAGCCGACTGAGCTCGAGAGCGAGTACCGGCGCGACCTGCGCTCGATGCTCGAGGCCAAGCTCGCCGGCGAGGAGATCAAGCGGCCGGAGCCGGTGGCGGAAGAGGCGCCGGTGATCGACCTGATGGAGGCGCTGCGCCAGAGCGTCTCCGAAGTGCAGAAGACGAAGCCCGCCGCCAAGGCGAAGGGCGGGCGTTCGGACGGGGCGCGCAAACGCACCGCCGCCGCCAAGAAGTAGCTCGTTGCGTTAGTGCTGCGGCTGAGCGACGGGCATGCCTGTCGCCTGGAGCTGCGCTGCGAACAGGGTCTTGTCGATCTTCCCCTGATAGATGGGAACACCCTCCTGGAGACAGAGCCGGATCACCTGTTCGCGTTCCAGGTTCATCTCCTTCGACAGCTCCTCCGGCGTCAGGTGGTTGGGCATGTCGCTCCTCCTGGGTCTATTTCTGGCCACAAAAAAACCCGCCGCCGCAAGGCGTGACGGGCTCGAAAGCTCGCATGTCGTCTGGGCGGCTCATCACTCGCTCAGCTCCATCGTCGACACTCTCTGATCTTACACAGGGTTCGGGAGGTCGAGAAATTCCCATTCGAGGCCGAATCGCTCGGCCAGTTTTTCGGCCAGCGCCCTGATCCCGAGCGTCTCCGTCGCGTAGTGACCGCCGGCGAGGAAGTGCGTGCCGAGCTCACGCGCGGCGTGCAGCGTCGGCTCGGCCGGCTCGCCGGTGACGTACGCGTCGTAGCCGAGCGCGGCGATCTGAGGAAAGAGCCTCGCTGCGCCGCCCGTGATCACGGCGACGCGCTCGATCCGTTCCGGTCCTCCCTCGAACACCTGGGGGTGCTGCCCGGTGGCCCGCTCCAGCCGACCGGCGAGCTCGTCGAGAGTGAGCGGCGGGTCGGGGCGGCCCCCGAAGCCCCACTCGAGCACGCGGTCCAGCTCTTCGATGCCGAGCCCGCGCGCTAGCAGGGCGTTGTTGCCGATCTCGGGATGCGCGTCAAGGGCGAGGTGGTAGGCGGCGAGCGTTACATCCCCTGCGAAGAGCGCCTGAAGCCGTCCCTTCAGCTGCCGATCGACGATGCGCGGGTCGTTCTCCCAGAAGAGCCCATGGTGGACGGCCAGGAGTTGTGCGCCCGCGTCTGCCGCGCGCTCGAAGAGCTCGCGCGAGCTGGAGACGCCCGCGGCGATCTTCGCTACCTCGTCGGACCCGATGACCTGGAGGCCCATCGGCCCGTAGTCGTGAAACGCGTCGAGGTCCAGCAGCTCGCGCGCGAACTCCAGGATGTCGTCGCGCCGAGCCATCAGAGGAGACTAATCGGGGTGCCCAGATTTGAACTGGGGACCTCTCCGACCCGAACGGAGCGCGCTACCAGGCTGCGCCACACCCCGAAGAGCCCTAGGTTAGCCGAGCTTCCTGTGCACGATCGCCGTGCAGGCATCCTCGACGTAGTCCAGACCCGCTTCCGTCGCGATCCGGCGCGCTTCGGGCGATCGCAGCCCCAGCTGGAGCCAGAGACCCTTCGCGCCGGCGTCCACCGCCTCGCGCGCGTGGCCGGGTAGCGCCTCCTCGCGCCGGAAGACGTCCACGAGGTCGATTGTCTCGCCGACCTCTGCGAGTGAGGCGACGCACGGCACGCCGAGCACCTCGTCGCAGTCCAGCGGACGCACCGGAATGACGCGATAGCCCCGCTCGAGCAGGTAGCGCATGACACCGTGGCTCGGGCGAGCCGGGTCCGGCGATGCGCCGACGAGCGCGATCGTCTTCGCTTCCTTCAGGATCTGTTCGGGAGATCTCATGCGGGTCGGAGCTATCCTGCCAGTCGATGTCCGGCACGCTGCGCGTCGCTTGCGTCCAGCTCACGAGCCGGTCGGACAAGGCGGCGAATCTCGAGAAGACCGAACCGCTGGTCGCGAAGGCCGCGGCGACGGGAGCCGACGTCGTCGTGTTGCCGGAGAAATGGAATGCGATCGGCGATCGCGACGTGCTTCATGCCGCCGCCGAGACGCTCGAGGCCGGTGAATCGGTCGAGGCGATGGCGCGCTGGGCGCGGGCGCACGGCATCACGCTCGTCGGCGGGTCGATCACGGAGCGGCGCGAAGGCCGCGAGAAGCTCTCCAACACCAGCATCGTCTTCGACTCGGAAGGATCGATCGCGGGCGTCTACCGCAAGATCCACATGTTCGACGTCGACATCGGCGGCCATGTGTACCGCGAGTCGGACGCCGAGGAACCCGGCGACGAGCCGGTGGTCGTCCAAGTCGAGGGTTGGCCGACCGGGCTGACGGTCTGTTACGACGTTCGCTTCCCGGAGCTCTACCGAATCCTCGCCCTCGAGGGCGCCGAGCTCGTGACCGTCCCGGCGCACTTCACCCTCTACACCGGCAAGGATCACTGGGAGCTTCTGCTGCGGGCTCGCGCGGTCGAGAACCAGTACTACGTGGCCGCGGCAGCCCAGATCGGCGAGACGCTGCCGGGCCGGTTCAGCTACGGGCGATCCTTGATCGCGGACCCCTGGGGGATCATCATCGCCATGGCGCCCGATGAGGAGACGGTGATCGCCGCCGAGCTCGACCGGCGGCGCCTCGAAGAGGTTCGGGCAAGGCTTCCCTCACTCGCGTCCCGGCAGGCAGATGCCTACCGGTGGCCAACTCCGGCTCCGTAGCCCGTATGAACATGAAGGCGGTTCTCTTCGACCTCGACTTCACGCTGGCAAAGCCCGGTCCCGACCTCGGCCCGGAGGGCTACCAGCGCCTCGGCCGCCGCTTCGGACTCGAGCTCGATCCCTCGCTCTACAAGGAGGCTCGTGCGAAGGCGGTCGAAGGCTTGAGGAAGCATCCCGACTTTCGCCACGACGAGGAGATCTGGGTCGCCTTCACCGAGCGGATCATCCGCGGCATGGGCGGCGACTCGGAGCGGGCGTACGAATGCGCGGTCGAGATGACGCGGGCGTGGGAACACGCCCACAACTTCGACATCTACGACGACGTGCTTCCTGTCCTGGCGGAACTCCGGCGCTACGGGTTGAAGCTCGGGATCGTCTCCAATACGGGTCGCGACGTCCACGTGTTCCTCGCGCACCACAAGCTCGACGTCGACGCAGCACTCTCCTCGCGCGTGCATGGGAAGGTCAAGCCGCACCCGACGATCTTCCAGGCCGTCTTGGATGTGCTCGACGTGGACGCGGAGGGCGCCGCGATGGTTGGCGATTCGCCGGAGGACGATCTCGAAGGCGCACGAGCCCTCGGGATGCGAGCGTTTCTGGTCGACCGCGAAGATGTCCACCCGGACGCACCGGACCGCCTGCCGGATCTGTTCGCGCTTCCGGCGGCGCTGGGCCTCAGCAGCGCTCCGAGTCCGGGCACGTCTTGAGGATCCGCACGGACGGCACGCTCGAGCGTCCCCGCGGCCACCCGAGCCGGATGCGGACGGCGGCTGCGTTGTTCTCGTAACGAAGCTCGCGGAGAAGCAGACTGCGGTTGGTCCGGTGGACCAGGACGTAGGTCCCCGCGGCCAGCCGGGTGAGATCGAGGTTCTGCCCGTGGAAATGGCTGGGGTAGCGATCCGTGTAACCGACGGATGTCCCCTGGTAGACCGCGAGCGCGTCCGGTCGGCCTTGCTCGCAGTAGTTCTTGAAGACCGGTCCGCGTGGCTCGTTGGGGAAGTCGCCGGGGGCGTGGGCGTAATGGTCGGCGAGGCAGAACCCGCTCTTGCGATCGCGGAGGACGACCGCGTTGTCCGTCGCGCGCCGTAGTTCGTACCGTTGGAAACCCATCACGTGCCAGTGCGTGTGCGTCGAGGAGTACACGTAACGGAGGACGCCGATGCGGGGCACCGTTTGGCGTCGGCGCCCGGCGAGCTTGACGATCTGCGCCGCGCGCATGAAGGAGGTCCGGCGGCTCGGCCTACGCGCCGCGATCACGATCGGGCCAAGTCCGACGTTGTCGGTTGCCGAGTCGAAGCCGAGCAGGAAGTGGCGCCGGCCGCCGCGGACGGCGGTCTTCACCGAGAGGTCGGCGGGCGGGCGCTGCTCGAGATCGGGGAGGAGCTCGACGACGTGCGCTTGCGGGCGGATCGCCGGCTCGGAGACGCCCGGGGGCGCGACGACCGGGAGCGCGGTGCCGCCAGTGGCCCGCACGCGCCAGAGCGTCTCGACCCCCGTGCGGTTGCTGGCATAGACGACGCTGCGGCCGTTGGCGGCGAATGCCGGGGAGGCCTCTGCCGCGTCGTCGACAGTAAGCCGGGTGATCCTGCCCGTCCGGAGCGTGAAGACGTAGACGTCAGGGGTTGCCGACTCCTCCGAGACGTAAACGAGGCGGCGCCCATCAGGCGACCACGCCGGTGTGCTCTGCGACCCCAGCGCCGAGACCAGCCGCCGAATCCCGCCCCCTCGCGCCCACACGACGAAAAGGTCATCGCCGTCGCTGTAGGCGATTCGGCGGCCTCCCGGCGACCAAGCGGGTTCCATGCCCGCGGCGAGGACGCGTTCGCCCGAGCCGTCGCCCCGCATGGTGACGATCTGGGCTCCACGTTCGACGACGAGCCGCGTTCCGTCGGGCGACCAGCTCGGCGAGGTCTCGTCCACGCCCTCCGTCCATGTGATCCGGCCGCGGTGAGTGCCGTCCGCGTCGGCGACGAAGAGATCGGTCGCAGCGCCGGCGCCGGGTGCGACGTAGGCGAGTCGGCGCCCGTCTGGCGACCACGAGGCATCGTCCGCAGCACGGGCCAAGAGACGGAGACGGGCGCCGGCGAGGAGGTAGACCCCGCCGGGAGCCGCGGAGCGCGTGAACGCCAGCGTCGCTTGCGGCGGCGGCTGGGCGGCAGGCGCACTGCTCGTAAGCGACAGGGCCAGGAGTGCGAGAGCGGCATGTCTCAAGGACCGGCCCCGAACTCCGTCGCGGCCTCCTCGAGGGTCGCCACGGGCCCCACGCATACGTCTTCACGGTCGAAGAGCTCGAGCCAGGCGCTCAATGGCTTGGCCGCAAACGTCTCCGTCAGAGTCTCGGCGAGCTCGGACTGTGCAGCCGGGTCGAACTGGCGCGGGGCCAGCTGTTCGAGGCTGAGAAGCTCGCAGAGCCGCGCGAAGAACTTCTCCTCGAGTGCGGCGACGGTGAGGTACCGGCCGTCGGCAGTCGGATAGACGCCGTAGCAGGCGAGCCCGCCCGTCAGGAGCTTCGGGACCGGCTCTCCGCCGAGGCGGTGCGCCGCGAAACGGTGCGACGCGTGCGTCATCGACACCACGAGGTGGCCGCCCCGTCCGGTCTTCTCACGCTCGAGCAACGCCGCAAGTATCCGGTTCACGGCGGTCAGCGAGCCCGCGGCGAGGTCGGCGACCTGCACCGGGGGAAGCGCCGGCGCCGTGTCGGCGAGCAGACCGGCCCAGCCCTGGTAGTTGAGATCGTGTGCGGCGCGCTGCTCGTGCCTGCCGCCGACGCCGAAGCCGGTGATCGAGCAGTAGACGACGGTGTCGGGCAGATCGGCCGGCCCGACGCCGAGTCGCTCCGCAACGCCTGGGCGAAAGCCCTCGATGACGACGTCCGCGTCCGCACAGAGCGCCCGGGCGCGGTCGGGCTGGTCCTTCAAATCGCAGGTGACGGATTCCTTGCCCTCGTTCAGCGCCTCGTGCCACGCGGGAGCGGTTTCGCGCATCGGGTCGCCGCCGGGCGGCTCTATGCGGACGACACGCGCACCGAGCTGGAGCAGCTCACGGCTCGCGAACGGGCCCGGGAGGTACCGGGTGAGGTCGACGACGAGGGCTCCCTCGAGCGGCCGCACCGGGACGAGGAAGCTATCAGCGCCGGCGGGGAGCGCCCGCTGGTCGCGGGCGTCATCGCCGGGCGCTGGGTCGCGGCGCTAGGACGTCCGCTGCTGCGCGTCGCGTAGAGCCATGCCAGAGAGCACTGCCCCGACGACGAAGATCGCCGTCGCGAGATAGATCAGGCCGAGATGGCCGATCGTGTCGAATCCCCAGGGATAGTGCGCCGGCAGTGCGACGGCGAGAGCAAGCACCGGCGTCGCCACCGCTCCGACCCACGCCCAGCCGTAGCCGCGCCGTACGCCAAACCACGCCAGGAAGATCACCGCGACACCCACAGCAGCGATGAACCCGGAGATCGCGATATGGAGATGGCTGATGTAGTGGTAGAGATCGGGGTCGAACGCCTTGATCTCGTCCTTGCCGCTCGCCACCTGGTCGGCGCCGATGCCGAGCTCGAGGAAGCTCCCCGTGAAGTTCCGGATGAAGAAGATGATTGCGTAGCCGATGAATCCGAGCCCGGCGATGCTCATCAGCCACGCGCCGCGCGCCAGCCCTGGAGATTCGGCGCGCGTCATGGCCGCGCCGGTAACGGTTGCCATGCCTACCTCCTGTTTGCTCATCCCGAACGTATCGCGGCCGGCATCGGCACTCAAGGCCGATTCCTGCGCTGGTCGCTATCGGCTCAAGCGATGGGCGGCTACGTGACGGCTGCGCGCTCGGCCGCCGCGACCGCCAGCGCCGGCCCCCAGGCGGCCAGTGGAGACATTTCCCCGCCGCGCCCGTTGAGCTGCCGGTACCCGAGTGCGTGCTCCGCCTGCATCAGCTTGTGCACCTGCGTCGTGCCCTCGTAGATGATCGGCGCGCGCGCGTTGCGGAAGTAGCGCTCGATCCCGTACTCCGCCGAGTAGCCGTACGCCCCGTGCACCTGGATCGCGAGGTGGGCGGCGCGAAAGGCCGACTCCGTCGCGTGCCACTTCGCGAGCGATGTCTCACGCGTGTTGCGCTTGCCCTCGTTCTTCATCCAGGCCGCCTGCATCACGAGCAGCTTCGACGTCTCGTAGCCGAGCACCATCTCCGCGATCATGTCCTGGACGAACTGATACCGGCCGATCGCTTGGCCGAACGTCGCCCGTTCGCGCGCGTACGCGACTGAGCGCTCGAGGCAAGCGCGAATCACGCCGCAGGCCCCGGCCGCGACCGTGAACCGGCCTTGGTCAAGGCCGTACATCGCGATCTCGAACCCCTGACCCTCGTCGCCGATGAGGTTTTCCGCCGGCACCTCGACGTTCTCGAAGAAGAGCTCGCCCGTCGAGCCCGCCCAGATGCCCAGCTTGTGCTCGGTCTCCCGAGTCGAGACGCCCGGCCATTCCCGCTCGACGACGAAGGCAGAGATCCCCTTGTGCTTTGCGGCCGGATCGGTCTTCGCGAAGACGAGCTGGTGGTCCGCGACCGTGGCGTAGGAGATCCAGTTCTTCTGCCCGTTGAGGACGTACACGTCGCCCTCTTGGCGCGCTGTCGTTCGCATTGCGGCGACGTCGGAACCGGCAGCCGGCTCGGTCAGCCCGAAACAGGCGAGTTTCTCGCCGCGAGCCTGCGGAACCAGGTAGCGGTGCTTCTGCTCCTCCGTGGCATACCGAAGGAGCGACAGCGAGTTCAGCCCGACGTGGACCGAGATCAGGGTTCGGAACGCCGCTTCGCCGCGCTCGATCTCCTCGCAGGCCAGCGCCTCCGAGACGAAGTCGAGCCCGGCCCCGCCGTACTCCTCGGGCACGACGATTCCCAGCAGCCCGAGCTCCGCCATCCCCTCGATCGCCGACAAGTCGAGCTTGTGGGCGATGTCGTTGTCAACCGCGTTCGGGAGCACGCGCTCGTCCACGAAGGCCCGCACGGTGTCCTGGATCAGGCGCTGCTCGTCGGTGAGCTCGAAATCCATCGCGGAGGAGTGTACGGACCGAAACTCTCGGGGTAAGTTATTGACTGACGAGTCAATCAACTGAACGAAGGCGGACAGATGGTGGCGATGGAGGAGTCGATGACGACGGCGACAGGCGTGTCGTTCGACCTGACCGACGAGCAACGCGAGCTCAGGCGGCTGGCCCGTGAGTTCGCCGAGAAGGAGATCCGGCCCAAGGCGGCCGAGTACGACGAGCACTCGACTCACCCGGCCGACATCATCGCCAAGGCGCACGAGGTCGGTCTGATGAACCCGCACATCCCCGAGGAGTACGGCGGCCTCGGACTGCCCGGCTTCGAGGGCATGCTGATCGGCGAGGAGCTCTCTTGGGGCTGCTCGGGAATCGCCGTCTCGATCGTCGTCAACACGCTCGGCGCGGCTCCGGTGATGATTGCCGGCACGGACGAGCAGAAGCAGCGGTGGCTGCCGCCGCTCGTCGAGGAACCGATCCTCTGCTCATTCGGGCTGAGCGAACCGAATGCAGGCTCGGACGTCTCCGGCATCCAGACGACCGCGGTCCGCCACGGCGACGAATACGTCCTCAACGGCTCGAAGATGTTCATCACCAACGCCGGCCAGGCCGACTGGCTCGTCGTCTTCGCCTCGACGGACAAAAGCGAAGGACATCGAGGGCTCTCCGCATTCATCGTCCCCACCGATCTCGACGGCGTCACCGTCGAGAAGCACCTGGACAAGATGGGTCAGCGGGCGACGGACACGTCGGCGCTGGCCTTCCAGGACGTCCGAGTCCCGGTCGAGAACCGGCTCGGCGAGGAGGGCGAGGGCTTCAAGATCGCCATGAAGACCCTCGACTTCACCCGGCCCGGCACCGCGGCCGGGGCCGTCGGGGTCGCACAGGCGGCGTTCGACTACGCCGTCGAGTACGCCAAGACGCGGGTGCAGTTCGGCCAGCCGATCGCGATGAACCAGGGGGTCAACTTTCTGGTCGCGGACATGGCGACGGAGATAGAGGCGTCGCGCCTGCTCGTCTGGCAGGCCGCATGGCTCATCGACCAGGGCAAGCGCGCGACCCTGCAGTCGTCGTTCGCCAAGCGGTTCGCCGCCGACACGGCGATGAAAGTGACGACCGACGCCGTCCAGATCTTCGGCGGCTACGGCTACATCAAGGAGTACCCGGTCGAGAAGCTCATGCGCGACGCGAAGCTGTTCCAGATCTACGAGGGCACGTCGCAGATCCAGCGGCTCGTGATCGCACGGGAGATATTTCTGCCGCGTGGTCAATCCTGATCGTCAACGACCGGTCAGTTCAGACGGACACCCGGCAAAGCCGGGCGTCCTGACGCTCGGCACCGCAAGCGGCGCCGAGGTCCGTCGTGAGTCTTGAGATCGATCTAAGCGGCCGCGTCGCCTTCGTCACGGGCGGCTCGCGCGGCCTCGGCCGTGCCGACGCGCTGACGCTCGCCCGCGCAGGCGCAGACGTCGTCATCGCCGACATCCTGGTCGAGTCGGACGACTCCGCCGACGCCGAGCGCTACGGGCCGCTGGCGCAAGCTGCACGCGCTCAGGGCCTGGTCAAGACCGAGGCGACCGCGGACGAGATCCGCGGTCTGGGTCGCCGTGCGCTCGCGCTGAAATGTGACGTGACCGATTCCGAGCAAATCGAGTCGGCCGTGCAGCGCACAGTTGACGAGCTGGGATCTGTGGACATCCTCGTCAACAACGCGGGGACGCTCGATCACGTCGGACAGATCGAGAATCAGGTGCCGGAGCTCTGGGAGCGCGACCTGCGCGTCAACCTCACCGGCGCCTTCAACTGCTCTCGCGCCGTCTGGCCGCACATGAAAGCGCGGGAATGGGGGCGGATCGTGAACATGGCGTCCGTCGCGGGAACGCTCGGAGGGTTCGGCCAGGCGAGCTACTCGACGACGAAGGCCGGGCTGCTCGGCCTGACGAAGTCCCTTGCACTCGAGGGCGCCCGCCACGGGATCACGGTGAACGCGATTGTCCCCGGGATCATCGGCACCGAGGCGTTCCACTTCGGCAACCCGGAGATGAACGAGCGAATGGTCAAGCGCACGGCGATGCGGCGCGCCGGCGACCCGCAGGACATCGCCAATGCGATCGCCTTTCTGAGCTCAGACCTCGCCTCGTACATCACCGGCGTCGAGCTCAACGTCGCCGGCGGTATTGAGCTCTTTACGTTTTGACCGCCAAATCCACATGCTTGGCCCGCCTGGCCCCTGGGTAGACTGACCTGCTTGTACGCCGAGGCCGGGTCGAGGGCGGTGTACCTCCGCCGAAAGCGTGCTGCCCGCAGGCGGCTCGTCTTGCAATGGTCCCTCGCGGGCGCGGTGGCGCTTGCCCTGGGCACGCTCGTCCTCAGCGTCGGTTTCGCCGGCTCTCCCAAGACTCTGCCCGAAGGCGCCACGATCGCCGGAATGGACGTGGGTGGGCTCTCGACGCAGGAAGCGATCGCGAGGCTCGAGCGGCGTTACGAGGCGCTGAAGACGACTCCCGCGGTCTTCACGGCCGGCCCGCGAAAATGGCAGATTCGCCCGAACGAGATGATCCTCGAAATCGACTGGGCGGCCGCAGTCGAGACGGCCCGCCGCGAGGGTGACGGCTTCGCGCCGGTGCGGGGGCTGCGACGCCTCGGGGCGCGCTTCTTCGGCGCAGACGTGACTCCGCGCGCCCGGGTTGCGACTGCGGTCCTGGCACATGATCTCGACACCCTGGCGCGGCGGATCGACCGGCGTCAGCGCGACGCTGCAATTCGGCTACGGGGGCTCCAGCCCGAGCTCGTCCGCGGAGCGACGGGCCGGACGCTCGACCGCCAGGCCACGGCCCGCCTGATCGTCGGCTCGCTCGTCGCGCTCGAGCGATCGCCCTCCCCGCTCCCGGTTCACATCAGCCAGCCGGGGGTCACGTCCGCCGACCTCATGCCCGCGCTCGCGCAGGTCCGAACGGCGCTCTCGGCTCCCGTCCGCCTGGCGTACGGGCCGACCCGCTGGCGGCTCCCGCGCTGGAGGATCGCGAAGATGCTCGTGCTTCCCCGGGACGGCGAGACGACGGTTACGATCGGCGGCTCCGGCGCGAATGAGTTCTTCAGCCGCTTTCGGGGTGCCGTCGACCAGGAGCCGGTCGACGCCGGCTTCGTCGTCCTGCCGAGCGATCGCGTCGTCGTGCGGCCGGGGAAGCCGGGACGCCTGCTCGACGTCGCCGCTGCAGGCCGGGCGATCCTGGCCGCGGCGCTGTCGCCGACGGACCGCCTCGCAAGACTCGCCGTCGAGCGCGCGCAGCCAGAACGGACGACGCGCGAGGCGCGCGCTATGGGCATCACGGGCCGGGTGGCCGGATACACGACCTACTACGGCGGAGAGCCGAACCGGATCCACAACGTCCAGCTTGTCGCGCGGCTCACCGACGGGGCGGTGATTGCCCCCGGCGCGACGTTCTCGTTCAACGAGACGACGGGCGAGCGTTCACCGGATCGGGGTTTCCGGGAAGCCCCCGTCATCATCAACGGCGAGCTCCAGAATGGGATCGGCGGCGGCGTCTGCCAGGTCTCGACGACCGTCTTCAACGCCGCCTACGAGGCAGGTCTGCCGATCGAGTCGCGGACGAATCACGCGCTCTACATCTCCCATTACCCACAGGGGCGCGACGCGACCGTCAACTACCCCGACATCGACCTCAGATTCCGAAACGACACCGGCCGCTGGCTTCTCCTCCGGACGTTCGTCGGCTCTTCCGCCCTGACCGTCAAGCTCTACGGCACGCCGCAAAACCGCCGCGTGGAGAGCGAGACCACGCCGCTCGAGGTCACAGGACCGGCCCGCCTGAAGCGGGTCTCAGACCCGACCATGTGGACGGGTATCCAGAGCGTCGAGGACGCGGGCGAGCCCTCGCGGACGACGAGCGCCACGCGCCGGGTCTACTCCGAAGGGGGCAAGCTCCTGTCGGAGACGACTTGGACGTCCTGGTATCGCTCTGAGCCCAAGATCGTCCGCTACGGGACGAAGCCGAGGCCCAAGCAGCCTCCGCGGCCGCCGGAGAAGGACAAGGGCAAGCGTCCACCGCCGCCCCCGCCCGGCGAGCCTACGCCGCCTCCGCCGCCTCCGCCCGCTTGATCGCATCCACCAGCCAGTCGGGGACGCGCGTCGGGCGGAAGGTCACCGCGTCCACGCAGGCATGCCCCGTCCAGCCGTCCGCGATCTTCTCCCCGTTTCGCTCGACGACGTACTCGTAGCGAAACCGCGCTCCGCGGACGTCCACGCAGCGCGCATGGACCTGCAACCGGTCGTCGAACTGGGCCGGCTGCAGATGGCGCACGTGCGTCTCGACGGTCATCGCTTCGACGCCTTGCTCTCGCAGTGACGCATAACCGCCGCGAAAGCGCGCCAGATAGTCGACCCGCGCGACCTCGAACCAGACCAGGTACTCGGAGTTGTTGGCGATTCCCTGTGCGTCGGTCTCGGCGAAGCGGACCCTGATCTCGGTGTGGAAGCCGAAGCCGTCGATGGGGAGACTCTAAGGATGAGCGTCGAACGGCTCGCCGAGCTCGTTCGTGAACGCGGCCCCGCCGTCGTCCTTACCGGTGCCGGGATCTCGACCGAGAGCGGGATTCCGGACTTCCGTTCGCCGACCGGGATCTGGGCCCGCTACGACCCCCAGGAGTACGCAACGATCGACGCCTTTCGCGTCGATCCGGTCAAGGTCTGGCGCTTCTACGCCCTTCGCTTCCGGGCGCTCACAGAGGCGCAACCGAACGCCGGCCACCTCGCGCTGGCCGAGCTCGAGCGGGCAGGCCGCGTGCGGGCCGTCGTCACCCAGAACATCGACCTGCTGCACGAGCGGGCGGGCAGCCGTGAAGTGATCGAGGTGCACGGATCGATCAGAACCTCGAGCTGTCGGCGCTGCGGTTCGCGTTACGGCCTGGAGGAAGTGTTGCGGCTGCTGGAGGAAGCGGGCGACCCTCGGTGTGCCGCCTGTGACGAGGTCCTGAAGCCCGACGTCGTGTTCTTCGGCGAGCTGCTGCCCGAGCAGGCGATCGACCGGGCGCATGAGCTCGCACGCTCGGCCGGTCTGCTGCTTGTCGTCGGCTCCGGGCTCGAGGTCTGGCCGGTCTCGATGCTCCCCGACGCAACCGTTCGGGCCGGCGGACAGGTTGCGATCGTGAACAAGGGGCCGACGACCTTTGACGAGCGGGCCGTCGTCAAGATCGATGGGGGCGCCGGCGAGACGCTCGCGGCGCTCGTCAGCGAGCTGAGTCCGTTTTAAGGCACCGACTAGGCGGTGCCGACCAGAAGAGGCCGTGCCGGCTTTGCCGGTGCGGCCGTCTTAAGCCGCTGCGCGGCGGAGCTGGCGCTCAGCGAGGACCGTTCGGCACTCGCTGCACACTCGTTGCTCCACCTCGTAGGGCACGCCGGCCCGCTGTCGGATCACGTGGGTGGTGACCTCGTGATGCCGGTGTGATCGTGTTCTTCGTAGCATGTTCATCTTCATCTCATTCGGCTAGAAGCCGGTGCCGCTTAAATGCCACCTTTCTGACGATGAGGTTTTCCGTGACGAGTCCTTCATTCCTTCGGACGGCTGCGCCTGTCGGTTTGTTGGCGCTTTCGCTCGGCTTTACACCTTCGATACAAGCTTCACCTCCAGGCCGGACGTCAAAAAGCTGCACGGCGGGATCGATTAAGGCGCTTGCCTCGCCCGTTGAGAGCTACGCGGTGGACGCGAGAGGGCTCGTTCGGATCTACCGCAAGCCGGGCGGACGCGCGTTCGCCCGTTTCGGAGCGCTGAATCCGAATGGCGTGCCGACCGTGTTCGCCGGGGTCGAGGCCGTGCTCGGGTCGCGCTGCAAGGCCGCGTGGTACCGCGTCCTCGTCCCGCTGAAGCCCAACGGGTCCACCGGATACGTGCGCGCACGAAGCGTCAATCTTCGGCTCGTGCGCAGCCGGATCGTCATCGAGCTGTCCGCCCGCAAGCTCGCCGTGTACGTCCGCGGCCGAGTGGCACTCACGACTACGACGGCGATCGGCGCGCCCGCGACACCGACACCGATTGGGAGCTTCTACGTCAACCAGCGCTTCCGCGACGATCCGAACGGACCCTATGGATGGGCCGCGATCGGCATCTCGGCCTTCTCCGAGGTGCTCACGGGCTGGCCCCAAGGCGGTCCGGTGGCGATCCACGGAACGAATCGCCCCTCGTTGCTCGGCCTCCGGGTGTCGAACGGTTGCATCCGCGTCTCGAACGAGGCGATTCAGCGCATCTGGCGGCTCGCGCCGGCCGGCACACCGGTTTCGATTGGGGCTTAGGCGCCGCTTGCGGCGCCGCCTTCAGGACGGCGGGCTTCGCGTGCCGTCCGTCTGAAATGACCTGTCGATCCACTGGGATGTGATTTCGAAAGCGTCTTAAGCGGGTAAGGTTGGCGCGATGGCGCAGCGGAAGAGCCAGAAGGACCTGCTCAGCCGGCTGAGCGACGTCGGTGAGGAAGCGCTCTCCCGGGTCGCCGGCTCGCCGACGACGTCGCGGGTGCTCGACACCGTCGGGGGGATGCGCGAGCGTCTGGACGACGTCCAGAAGAAGGTGCGCGGGCTGGACGCGCTCGAGAAGCGCGTGGCAAAGCTGGAGAAGCAGGTGGAGGAGCTCTCCAAGCCCAAGCGATCGACGCCCACGACGCGCAGCAGAGCCACGACGCCGAAGCGTCCCGCTGCGCGCTCGACTGCTCGCAAGAAGCCGACTAGCTAGGGACTCTTAGCCGGATCGCGGCCGGCTCGATCTCGAGCCGCACCGGCGTCGTTCCCGGCTGCTCGCCGTCGAGTTGAAGCGGCAACGGGTCGTCTGCGTCGATCGAGACCGTGCGGCCGCGGAGCACCTCACCCTTCGGATGCGGGAGGTGCGTTCCGCGATAGATCTTCGGCATCACGCGCACGAGCTCGGTTTTCGTGACGTCTCCGATCAGGAGGACGTCGAACAACCCGTCGTCGGGCTCGGCGTCCGGCGTGATCATCATTCCGCCGGCGAGGTACCGCCCGACCGCCACGATGGTGTCCTCCATCAAGGCATCCCGCTCCTCGTCGTCGACCCGCACACGAAGGTGGACGTTCTTCCAGCGCACGAACACCACTCCGAGCGCGAGGAGGTACGAGGTCTTGGCGCCGAGCGCCTTCGTCGTCGAGTTCGCCTTCGCCGCGACCGCACCGCTCATGCCGACGCTGGCCATGTTCGCGAACCAGGCGGTCGCCTGGTTGCCGCCGGCCTGGTAGCTCACGCGGCCGAGATCGAACGGGCGCGCGATCCCGTCGGTGGCGATGCGAACAGCGCCGCCGAGCCGCTTCGGGATCGCGTGCGTGCGCGCGAAGTCCCAGCCGGTCCCGCGCGGGATCAGCGCCAGCTCCACGCCTTCGCGCCCGGCGATCCCGTTCACGACCTCGTGGACGGTGCCGTCGCCGCCGACGACGACGAGCAAGGATGCGCCGTCGTCGGCGGCCTGGCGCGCGAGCTCTCCCAGTTGCCCGGCGCGCTCGGAGAAGATCGCCTCGCCGCGCAGGCCGGCGGCATGAGCCGCACGCGCAATCTGCGGCCACCGTTTACCCGTCTTCTCGTTCGCCGACGCCGGGTTGACGAGGAAGACCGTCTTCAGTGCTTCTCCGCTGTGATCGTGCGCAGCGCAAGCTCCGTCATTTGATCGACGGCGGCGCGCATCTCCTCATCGGAGATCCGCACGAAGTCGCCCTCGACGACGACGTCGCTGACCGTCAGCAGGCAGCCGGCCTGCAGCTTTCGCAGCGCGCCGAGCGTGAAGAGCACCGACGCCTCCATCTCCACGGCGAGAATGCCTCGCGCCGACCAGCGCTCGTACTGGCCGTCGTCGGGGTTGTAGAACAGGTCGCTGGAGACGATCGGGCCGACGCGGACCGGCTTGCCGAGCTCCTTGGCGGCATGGACGGCGCCGTGGACGAGACCGAAGTCGGCGGTAGGGACGTGTGGCTCGAAGCCGACGAGCTTCTCGACCGTCCGGTCCGCGGCTACAGCCGAGATCGCCACGATCAGATCGCCGAGGCTCATGTCCGGCTGCAGCCCGCCGCAGGTTCCAACCCGCAGCAGCCGCTTCACGCCGAGCTGGACGAGCTCCTCGACGACGATCGCGGCGGATGGGCAGCCCATTCCGGTTGCCTGGACGGAGACCGGCTTTCCTTCGAACGTGCCGGTGTATCCCAGCATGCCTCGCTCGGCGTTCCGCTGGACCGGGTCGTCGAAGAACGTCTCGGCGATGTACTTCGCCCGCAGCGGATCGCCCGGCAGCAGGCAGGCCTCGGCGTAATCGCCGGGCTCGGCACGCACGTGGATCGGCATGAAGGCGGACCCTAGTTGTCTGCCAACTGATAAGAGTCGGCAATGGCACGCCTCGAGCAACCCTCGCTCGAGCAAATGCTCGAGTTTTGCTCGGCGGAGCCCGTCGAGCGCGTCTTCCTGGACGAGGCGGCCAGGCGAGGATTGGGACGTATGTTGGCCACGGTCGACGGCGGGCGCGTCATTTCGCTCTGCCACTTCGGCGCCAACGTCGTCCCTTCGGGGCCGGGCGCCGGGGCTTTCGCCGAGGAGGTCCTGAGCTCCCGCGCACGGATGATCATCGGAGACGAGCGCGCGGTGACGGCACTCTGGGAAGCAGCGAGCCCACACGTTGCGCCGCCGCGCGAAGATCGTCCGGGTCAACCCGTGTTCGCGATCGACCAGGGGCCGGACTCCGGCGGCTCCGCGCTGCGGGAAGCCACTCACGATGATCTCGAGCTCCTGTTGCCGGCGTGCGCGGCGACGCACGAGGGCGAGATCGGGGTCGACCCACTCAGGATGGACGCCGAGGGATTCCGGCGGCGGACCCGGCAGCAGATCGACGACCGCCGCTCCTGGGTCTGGATCGAGAACGGGACGATCCTCTTCAAGGCCGAGGCGTCTGCCTGGACGCCGCACGCCGTCCAGCTGCAGCAGGTTTGGGTCGATCCCGAGGTGCGGAACGAGGGCTACGGCACGCGCGGCCTCGTCGACCTGATCCGACTGCTGCTCGAGCGTGTGCCGCGCGTCTGCCTGTTCGTGCGCGCGGACAATCCGGCCGCGATCCGGCTCTACGAGCGAGTCGGGATGGAGCGCGTGGGCTCCTACCGGAGCCTCCTCTTCTAGTGCCTCGGATGGAACGGGCCCTATTCGTCCGTCACGGCGAGAGCGAGTTCAGCGCGAAGGCGCTCGTCAACGGCGATCCCTTCGTGGCGTGCGGTTTGACGGAGCTCGGGCGGCAGCAGGCGCGGCAGCTCGGAGAACGGCTGGCCGGCGAGCCGATCGGCCTCTGCATCGTCACCGACTTTCCCCGAACGACCGAGACGGCCGACCTCGTCCTGGGCGGCCCTGACGTCCCTCGCCTCGTGGTCCCTGAATTGAACGACCCGTTCTACGGCGAGTTCGAAGGCCGGGCGCTCGCCGACTACCGAGCCTGGGCGGCGACGCACGGCCCCGAGGACGCTCCACCGGGAGGCGGCGAGACAAGGCTTGCGATCGCGTCTCGCTATGTCCGCGGCTTCCGAATCGTGCTCGAGCGGCCGGAGTCGACGGTTCTGGTCGTCTGCCACTCGCTGCCCATTGCCTTCGTAGTCGCCGGCGCCGACGGACGCGGTCCCGGGGCGAAGATGCCTTTGATCCCCTACGCGGAGCCGCACGTCCTCTACGCCGACCAGCTCGAACTGGCGATCGAACGGCTAGAAGCCTGGATCCGCGACCCGGTCTACGCGTGATCCGAAGGCTCCTCGTCTGGGGCGCCGTCGCCTGGATTGCCCGGTGGGCGGTCCTGATGCTGGCTTCGGCACTCGAGCGGCGCACGCGACAATAGGGGCATGGATGCCGCGGCCCTTCGGCGGCGAGTCGAGGAACACATTCGTGCGCGGGAGCTCATCGCTCCCGGCGGTGATGTCGTCTGCCTGGTGTCGGGCGGGCCGGACTCGACGTGCCTATGGCACGTACTGCGCGAGCTCGGTTACCAGGTTTCAGCGCTGCACGTGAACCACGGCCTTCGCGGAGCGGAGTCCGACGAGGATGCGCGGTTCTGCCGCGATCGCCTTGGGGCGGAGGTCGTCGACGCCCCGGGCACGACCGAGGTGGAGCTTCGCGAGCTGCGGTACTCATTTGCGACCGACCGGCTGCGGGCGACCGGCCATACCGCCTCCGACCAGGTCGAGACCGTGCTCTACAGACTCGTCTCGAGCGGCCGTCCGGGCGGGATCAAGGTCAAACGCGAAGACGGTGTCGTCCGGCCGCTCCTGACTGTCTGGCGGGAGGAGGCCGGGGCGTACTGCCGTGCGGTTGGAATGCCGTTCCGCGTCGACACCTCGAACCCGGATACGAAGCGCGGGCTCATCCGCGAGCGGATCGTCCCGCTGCTCAGGGAACTCGACGAACGCGCCGAGCAAAACCTGCTCGCCCTCGCCGAAGGGAGGCCGAACCGGCTCGACGCCCTGCTCGCCAGCGCGGAAGGCTCGGGGCGCGTCGACCTCGGAGGCGGCCTTCAAGCCGTTCGGGAATATGATCGTGTCTGGCTTGAGAAGGGTCCCGTCCAGTTGACCGGAGAAGTTCGCTGGGGCCCGTGGCGCATCTCGTCCGCGCTTCCGGGCCTGCAGGTTCGCGGGTGGCGAGCCGGAGACCGGCTCGCGAGCCGGAAAAAGAAAGTTCAGGATGTGTTCGTGGACGCGAAGGTGCCCCGGTCCGAGCGGGAGGCTTGGCCGCTCGTCGTGCGCGGAGACGAAGTCGTGGCCGTGCCGGGACTCGTCGAGGCTGCGGGTGTGACCGCGGAGCGCGTCGGATGACCGAGACGCAGGTGGAGCAGGGAGTGGCGGAGATCCTGATCGAGGAAGACGCACTGCGGGAGCGCGTGGCCGAGCTGGGCGCAGAAATCTCGGCGGACTACGCCGGCCGCGACCTGCTGCTGATCGGCGTCCTCAAGGGAGCCGTGTTCTTCATGGCCGACCTGATGCGCTCGATCGACGTCCACTGCGAAGTCGACTTCATGGCGATCTCGAGCTACGGCGCGTCCACCGACTCGTCGGGCGTGGTCAGGATCCTCAAGGACCTCGACACGGCAATCGAGGACCGGCACGTCCTCGTCGTCGAGGACATCATCGACTCCGGGTTGACGCTTTCCTATTTGATGCGCAACCTCAGAGCGCGCAACCCGGCGACGCTCGAGGTCTGTGCGCTGCTGACGAAGCCCGACCGCCGCGAGATCGACGTGCCGGTGCGGTACATCGGCTTCGAGATCCCGAATCGCTTCGTCGTCGGCTACGGGCTCGACTTCGCGGAGCGCTATCGAAACCTCCGTTACGTCGGCGTTTTGGGCGACGAGACGAGCTAATCCGACCCGTTTGGGGCAGGGGCGGGGGGTAAGGACATTGCTACCCTGGTCGATAGACGCGTTATGAACCGCTTTTTTCGCTCTGCCCTCTTTCCGCTGATCGTCATCGTGCTGCTCGTCTACTTGGCGAGCCAGACGCTGATGCGGGAGGAGCCGAAGGAGAAGGTTCTCTACTCGCAGCTGCAGCAGCGCGTCCAAGACAACCCGGGTCAGTTCGACAAGATCGTCGCCAACCCGACCAAGCAGGAGCTGACGGTCGAGCTGAAGCCCGACGCCGGCGAGGACAAGGGCGAGAAGTACAAGGTCGCCTACCCGAGTCCCGAGTCGCTCCGTGATTTCGAGCGTCAGCTCCGCTTGAAGGACGTCGCGTTCGACTCGAAGGCCGTAGGCGGCTCGCCCTGGTGGTCGCTCCTCACCTCACTGCTCCCATTCGTGCTCCTGTTCGGCTTCTGGATCTTCTTGATGAACCAGGTGCAGGGCGGCGGCTCGAAGGTGATGAGCTTCGGCAAGAGCCGCGCGAAGCGGATGACACCCGACTCGCCCAAGATCGGCTTCAAGGACGTCGCCGGCGTGGACGAGGCGGTCGAGGAGCTGCACGAGATCAAGGAATTCCTCGAGAACCCCAAGAAGTTCCAGGCGCTTGGGGCGCGGATCCCGAAGGGCGTGCTGCTCTACGGGCCCCCCGGCACGGGTAAGACGCTGCTCGCGCGCGCAGTCGCAGGGGAGGCCGGCGTCCCGTTCTTCTCGATCTCCGGCTCCGACTTCGTCGAGATGTTCGTCGGCGTGGGCGCCAGCCGCGTCCGCGATCTCTTCGAGCAGGCCAAGCAGGCGGCTCCGTGCATCGTCTTCATGGACGAGATCGACGCTGTTGGCCGCCACCGCGGCGCCGGGCTCGGTGGGGGCCATGACGAGCGCGAGCAGACGCTGAACCAGCTCCTCGTCGAGATGGACGGGTTCGAGCTGAAGGACAACATCATCCTGATTGCCGCCACGAACAGGCCGGACATCCTCGATCCGGCGCTGCTGCGGCCCGGGCGCTTCGACCGGCAGATCGTGGTCGACCGGCCCGACCGGAACGGCCGCAAGAAGATCCTCGAGGTGCACGTCAAGGGGAAGCCGATCGCATCCGAGGTCGAGCTCGACACCCTGGCCGCGGGGACGCCCGGCTTCACCGGCGCAGATCTCGCCAACCTCGTCAATGAGGCGGCGCTGCTCGCCGCGCGCCGCGGCAAGAAGACGATCGAGCAGGAGGAGCTCGAGGAGGGGATCATGCGCGTGATCGCCGGCCCCGAGAAGAAGACGCGCCTGCTCTCGGAGGAGGAGCGGAAGGTCACGGCCTACCACGAGATGGGCCACGCACTCGTCGGCCACCATCTCGACCAGGACACCGACGTCCACAAGATCTCGGTGATCAGCCGCGGCCAGGCGCTCGGCTACACGATCTCGCTCCCGCGCGAGGATCGCTACCTGACGCGCAAGTCCACGCTGATGGATCAGCTCGCCGCCACGCTCGGCGGGCGCGCCGCGGAGGAGCTCGTCTTCAACGAGGTGACGACGGGCGCGGCCAACGATTTGGAGAAGGTCACCTCGACTGCGAAGCAGATGATCATGCGCTTCGGGATGAGCGAGAAGCTCGGTCCGCGCGTGCTCGGCCGCAACCACGACCTGCCCTTCCTCGGCCGCGAGATGAGCGCCGAGCCCGATTACTCCGAAGAGGTCGCACGCGAGATCGACGAGGAGATTCGGCGCGTGATCGAAGAGGCGCACGAGCGCGCGCTTGCCGTGCTCAGAGAACACATGGACGAGCTGCACCGACTCTCGGCGATCCTGATCGAGCGCGAGACGATCGACAAGGATCAGTTCCTGCGCCTGCTCGAGGGCGCCACCGAAGAAGAAGTCTTCGTGGACGAGGCGCCGGTCACGGCTCCAGAGACGGAAGAGCCGAAGGAGCGTCGCCCCGCGCCGAAGCCGAAGCCGTTCCCGGTGCCCGGGGCGATGATGCAGCCGCCCCCGCCAGACCCGGCCAAGTCCTAGCGCCTCCGACTAGCGTTCTGGCCGTGAGGCCGGTCGAAGAGCGCTTTCTGCGCCCATCGGTCATGGGCATCGTCAACGTCACGCCGGACTCCTTCTCCGACGGCGGCGTCAACCTTCGCCCCGAAGACGCGATCTCGACCGCACGCCGTATGGTGGCGGAGGGTGCAGCCGTCGTCGACGTCGGCGGCGAGTCGACTCGCCCCGGGGCCGAGTCGGTCTCCGCGCACGAGGAGTTGGGCCGCGTCCTGCCGGTGCTCGAAAGGGTCGCCGGCGAGCTGCCGGTCTCGATCGACACGGCGAAGGCAGAGGTCGCGCGGCGGGCTGTCACTCTCGGCGCCGAGCTCGTCAACGACGTCACGGCGCTGCGCGGCGATCCCAAGCTGGCGGGCGTCGTCGCCGAATCCGGTTCTTACCTCTGCCTGATGCACATGCTGGGCGAGCCGCGCACGATGCAGCACGATCCTCGGTACGAGGATGTCGTCTCGGAGGTGAAGAGCTTCCTGGAAGAGCGGCTGCGCTTCGCAGTCGCCGAAGGGATCGCCGAGGAGAACATCTGCCTCGACCCCGGCATCGGTTTCGGGAAGACGGTCGAGCACAACTTCGAGCTGATCCGGCGCCTGGACGAGCTCGTCGCCCTCGGGCGGCCGATCGTGCTCGGCTTCTCGCGCAAGAGCTCGCTCGGCAAGGTCCTCGGCGATCCGAAGGCGAGGACCGGCCCGCTGTCGGCGAGCATCGCCGCTGCGGTGGCCGCCTACGAGCGCGGAGCGACGATCCTGCGCGTCCACGACGTGCGTGAGCACGTGGAGGCGCTGACGGCGGCCCGGGCGGTCGTTGGATGACGCTGACGGTGGAGTTGGTGGGTCTCGAAGTTTTCGGGCG
>DASQTZ010000127.1:0-27626 GCA_035641605.1 Gaiellaceae bacterium
GATCGCGCCCTCGGCGGCGCCGGCGCCGACGAGGTTGTGGAGCTCGTCGATGAACAGGATGATGTCGCCGCGCTGGGTGATCTCCTTCATCACCTTCTTCAGGCGCTCCTCGAACTCACCGCGGTACTTCGAGCCGGCGACAAGGGCGGCGAGGTCGAGCGTGTAGATCTGCTTGCCCTTCAGGAGCTCGGGCACCTGGTTGGAGGAGATCCGCGCGGCGAGGCCCTCGACGACGGCGGTCTTGCCGACCCCGGGCTCGCCGATCAGCACGGGATTGTTCTTCGTGCGGCGTGACAGGATCTGCATCACGCGCTCGATCTCGGTCTGGCGGCCGACGACCGGATCCAGCTTCGCCTCGGCGGCGAGCTTGGTCAGGTTGCGTCCAAACTGGTCGAGGAGCTTCGAGCTCTTGGCCTTCTCGCCGGCGGCGCCGCCGCCCTGCTGGCGCCGGCCGGGGCCGGAGAGCATGCGGATGATCTCGTTGCGGATCTTCTCGGCGTCGGCGTCGAAGTCGAGCAGGATGCGCGCGGCGACGCCCTCGTTCTCGCGGACGAGGCCGAGCAGGATGTGCTCGGTGCCGATGTAGTTGTGGCCCAGCGAGAGGGCTTCGCGCAGCGCGAGCTCGAGAACCTTCTTCGCGCGCGGGGTGAACGGGATCTGCCCGGTCGTGACCTCGTCGCCCTGGCCGACGATCCGCGCGACCTGCGCGCGGACCTCCTCGACGGTGATGTCGAGCGACTCCAGCACCCTCGCGGCGAGACCTTCCTCCTCGCGCAGCAGGCCCAGCAGGATGTGCTCGGTGCCGATGTAGTTGTGCTTCAGCGCGCGCGCCTCGTCCTGCGCGAGAACGACGACCTGGCGAGCCCGCTCGGTGAAGCGTTCAAACAACCCTCGAATCCCCCTTCCGCGACGATTCCACCTGGCGGCCGGGACGGCCGACCGCAGATCGAAGGTCGGCCCATCGTAGCTCAGCGGTCGGCGCCCACGTCGTGCTCGGCCGCCCATACGAAAACTCTTTACGAGGTCGTAACGTCATCGTCGTAAGACCTTTCGGCGTCGAGGTCGCAACGGTTTAGTGAAAAAAGCTCGTGCGCCCCGAAAGGGTGCGCACGAGCTGGGGGAAGGACAGATGCCGAGCAGCCTTGCGACTACTCGACCTGTCGGGAGGAGCGAAGGACAGCTACTGCGGTGCGGAGGGCGATCTTGAAGTCGAGCCAGAGCGACCAGTTCTCGATGTAGTAGTTATCCCACTCGACACGGTCAGCCAGCGAAGTCTTGCCGCGGAGGCCGTTTACCTGGGCCCATCCGGTGATCCCGGACTTGACGCGGTGGCGCTCGCCGTAGCGGTAGACGCTCTGCTCGAACAGCCCCACGAACTGCGGCCGCTCGGGCCTCGGACCGATCAGGCTCATGTCTCCCCGGAGGACGTTGACGAGCTGCGGCAGCTCGTCGATCGACATCCGCCGCAGAAACGCCCCGAAGGTCGTACGCCGGTCTGCTCCCTCGACTCCGCCCGGAGCCGTATCGGGGGGCAGCTCGAGCTCGGCGCGGTCGCCGTCCCAGTCGGGCGTACGCATCGTCCGGAACTTGAGCATCTCGAACTGGCGGCCGTCCCGTCCGACACGCGCCTGACGGAAGAAGATCGGGCGCCCGAGCGTCACCAAGATCCCGATCGAGGCGACGACCATGAACGGAGCGGCCAGCACCAGGAGCAGGGCGGCCAGCGCCCGGTCGACGGCGTACTTGACGGCGAACTGAACGCCGCGCGGATTCGGCGCCCTGGCCGCGAGCAGAGGCAGCGCGCCGAGATAGTCGACGGTCAGTCGGCCGGTGACCTTCTCGAACAGCCGAGGGACGAAGGCCACGGTGACGCCGAGCTCCTCGCAGCGCCGGAAGAGCCGAAGCAAGACCTCGTCGGGCGCCGTCGAGAACGTCACGATCACCTGCCGGACGTCGTGCTTCTCGACCACGCGGTCCAGGTCCCAGCTGGCCCCGAGCACGGGCAGGACGGCCCCGCCTCCCTCGACGTCCATCGGCTCCTTGTCGAGGAAGCCGATCGGCCGGAGGCCGAGCTCAGGCTGCTCGAGGAGGCGCTTCGCCGTCAGCCGCCCGATCCGGCCCGCGCCGACGATCAGCGTCGGCCGGAGCGCCTCGCCGTTCCGTCGAGCCTGGGTCTGCGACCAGTGCAGCGCCACCCGGCCAGCCGCGAGGTAAACCATCGCGAAAGCCCAGGGACGGATCATCTGCGGCGCCAGGTCGGGCGGTTCGGTAGTGAGCTCGCGCAGCGTGAGGACGGCCATCGCGGCGAGCGAGGTCGCGGCGACGACGACGCGGAGATCCTCCA
The DNA here is from genome assembly GCA_035641605.1 of Gaiellaceae bacterium. Lineage (GTDB taxonomy): Bacteria > Actinomycetota > Thermoleophilia > Gaiellales > Gaiellaceae > JACDAN01. The sequence continues at coordinate 2,345 of DASQTZ010000127.1, forward strand.
ACAGCTCGGCACGAAGCCTCGGTCGGTACATCCCGCGCGCCGCGAAGGTGGTGAGCACGAAGACCGCGAAGAGCGCCACCCAGCCGACCGGCGGCGCCTCGATCCCGGCGGCGCGCGAGCCCAGCGCGGCTGCGAGCCCCGCCGCGGCCAGCAGGGAAACGTCCAGCGAGAAGCCCGCGAGCGCCCAGGCTGCGTCGGGGCGGAGCTTCAGCCGAGCCGCTAGCTGCTCGCGACCTCCGACTTCGCCGACCGGTGCGGGGGTGGGAACAGCGCGAGGCGGTGCAGCGGTTGTTGCTGTCGGCCGCATCTAGCTCCTCGCCGCGCCCGCGGTACGGGCAGCTGGTGAGAGCCGGCGGCGGAGTCCGATCCCAATCAGGAGCAACGGTCCGCCGCCGACGGTGAGCAGCGCGAGATCGAGACCGGTAAAAGGAATCCTCCGGCCCGAGCGCGTCTCGGTCGCGACGGGCCTTCGGGCGGGTGTCGCGTCCGCCTCTGCCTGCGCCGGCTCACGCTGGTCGGTGCGCACGACGCGTTCGAGGTTGAACGCCCGGGCGATGTCCGCGCGCGTGTACTTGCCGTCAAGCTTGCCGTTATCTGCTAGATCCTTATAGATCCTCTGGGGAGAGACCGCCAGGGCTGGGCCGGCGCAAGCGAGCGCAAGCGACAAGACGATTACGAATCCGAGCACGCGCCGCAGCCGTGCCGTCATTTAGTCCCTCCGTTGTCCCAACGAGCTTCCCCGGGGCCGCTAGGTCTCATTTTGTCGTCGTCACAACGCAATCGCAAGGCTTCCGGATACTTCCAGGCATCACTCAATCGAGTGAATTCACGGAAAGACGCAGGATTTCGTAGAAACATTTAGGCTCAGACGGCGTGGCGGGGAGGACGGCGCTCGTGACTGGTGGGGCGGGATTCATCGGCTCCCATCTCGTCGAGTCCTTGCTCGAGCAGGGATGGGAGGTCTATGCCTTGGACGATCTCTCGACGGGATCGGAAGCGAATGTCTTCCATCTCGCCCAGAACCCTTACTTCCACCTGGCCGTCGAATCAGTGCTCTCGCCGTCCGTGGTCAGCGAGCTCGTGCACAAGAGCGACGTCGTCTTCCACCTGGCCGCCGCCGTCGGCGTCAGGCTGATCGTCGAGCGGCCGGGGCACACACTGCTCACGAACGTCCGCGGCACTGAAAATCTTCTCGAGTACGCGAGCCGGTTCGAAAAACCGGTTCTGATCGCGTCGAGCTCAGAGGTCTACGGCGATCACGAGGCGGAGAACCTCCCACTGCGCGAGGACGCCCGGCGGATCTACGGCCCGACGACGGCGAAGCGCTGGGCCTACGCCGACTCGAAGGCGATGGACGAGTTCCTGGGGCTCGCTCGGCATGAGGAGGACGGCCTTCAGTGCGTCATTGCGCGCCTCTTCAACACCGTCGGCCCTCGCCAGAGCGGCAAGTACGGAAACGTGATCCCGCGCTTCGTGCAGGCGGCGCTGGCCGGCCGGCCCCTCGAAGTGCACGGGGACGGCTCGCAGACCCGGTGCTTCTGCCATGTCCAGGACACGGTTCGCGGCCTGATCGGCCTGATGGGCGAGCCGGCGGCCGCGGGTGAGATCTTCAACGTCGGCTCGACCGAGCTGATCACGATCCTCGAGCTCGCCCAGCGCGTCCTCGAGTCGACGGCGAGCGCCTCGGAGATCGTCTTCGTGCCGTACCAGGAGGTCTACGGGCACGGCGTCGAGGAAATGTTCCAGCGAATGCCGTCGATCGAGAAGATCCAAGCTGCGATCGACTGGCGGCCCACGATCTCGCTCAACGAGATCCTTCGCGAGGTCATTGAGCACACGGAGCGCTCCGCGGTCGCGCCTCCCGCGTAGCACACTCCGGTCGTGCGGCTCCCACGCGCTCTTCGTAAACGAAGGCGGGGCCGGCTCCGCCATGATGGGCCACCCGCGCGTCGAGGACGCGATCCGTCTCGGCCTAGCCGGGCTCGAGGACGTCGATGCGGTCTTTCGCTCGCTCGGCGAACTGGGCCTTTCGGCCCGGCTGGGCCTGCGACGCGCCCGCTGCTCGCTGAGGCCGACCTCGACGCCCAGCAGCCTCGACACCGCCGTTTTCCTGCCCGGCGAAGCGGGAGCCCCGTCAGCGGTCCAGGATCCTATTCGTCGGCGGCCGCTTCGCAGAAGGGGGGCGAGGATCTGCTGACTGGGCTCGAACCGCTGCTCGGTACAGAGACGTCGAGCAGGACGTCATGTCGCCGATCGAGCGTCCGCCGCGCGAAGGGCTCGAGGCGATGGCCTGCGGAACGTGCGTCGTCTCGACCGGCGTCGGAGCGATCCCGAAGCTGCTCGAATCACGGCCGTGCAGGCCTCGTCGTCGATCCGCACAAACGCGACCGAACTCGGGCGTACCCCTCGTCGAACTCGTGTCGGACCCGGAGCGGCGCCCGAGGCTCGGGGCCACAGGGCGGGGGCGCGGGTGGGCAGCGGTACGACGCGACCCGGCAGGGGCGCGAGCTCATGCGGCTCCCCCGTGAGATCACGTAGCTCGTCACGGGCATTCGACAAGATGCAGGGATTGGACGGCGTAACGGCAGTGCCCGTGCGAGTCGGCCGCCTGCTCCGCTCGGTTGAGCCGACGACCGTCGGCGTTGCCCTTGCGGTTGTGCTGGCGGTGACCGGAGCGGCCGGAGCTGCTCAGGCGCTCCAGGGACCAGTCGAGGCCGAGGGCGCGCCCGCGCCCGAGGGCGTGCTCGGCCTCTTCTACCTCGACGGCGAGTACAACGTCGCGGCTGCGGTCAGCGCTGGGATCTGGCTGCTCGCGGCGCTCTCGCTGTACGCGGCCGGGCGGATGCTCGAAGCGGGGCATGGGCGTTTCGTCTGGACCGGCCTTGCGGCGGCGCTCGTCTACCTCGGCCTCGACGAAGGCCTCAAGCTCCACGAGCGTGTCGAGGGCGAAACCGCCGTCGATTGGCAGCTCCTGTTCGCACCGCTGCTGATCGCGAGCGCGCTCGCCGGCCTCTACGTCGTCGTCCGGGCCGGGCCCGGAACGCCCCAGCTCCTCCTGCTTGCCGCGGGCGGCGCTGCCGTCGCCGCGCAGGTGCTGGAGGCGGCGCAGTGGAACGGCGATGAGCCCGTCGGCCCCTACCGCGCGCTGATGGTTCCCGAGGAGATCCTCGAGCCGACGGCGGCGGCGCTGATCGCTGTCGCGGCGCTGATGCTCCTGCGGGAGACGCCGTCCTGAGCCGCCCGGCCCTCCTCGCCGCTGCCGGACTGGCCGCCGACCTCGTCACCAGCTACGTGCTGCTGGCGACGGCGACGCTGTGTTTGGCCGCCGCGCTGCTGCTCGACTCCCGGCAGGTTCGACCCCTGCTCGTCGCCGGCATCGGCTACCTGCCGATCGACGAGCGGTTCGCGATCCACGAGAGCGTCGGGCACAACCTCGGCTTCCTGGCTGACCTCCGAGGAGCGAAGCGCCCGGACGATGTCGTCCTGGCTGCGTACGGAATCCCGGCGGTGCTCTTCCTCGTCCACTTCTGGCCGCTCCTCGGCTCGTCAGTACTTGCGACGAGGCTGCTCGTGGCCACACTCGTGCTCTTCGCGGCCGGTGCGCCCTGGGACGCTGCCGGGCTGCCGGCCGAGGAGCTCTTCGAGCTGGCTCCGTCACTCTCGCTGCTCGCAGCGTTCTTTCTGACGCTCGATTTCGCAGGATGGCAAAAGGCGGCGACTTGACCGAGGTCACCTACTACACCGTTGCGAACGCACCGTTCTTCCCCGGCGCCGTCGCTCTCCTCAACTCCCTGCGTCTGACCGGCAATGAGGGGGAGCTCGTGTTCCTCGACACCGGCCTCTCGGACGAGCAGCGGGCGAGGCTCGAGCCCCATTCGCGGCTCGAGCGGGCGCCGGCCGTCGCGGTTGCCCACCCGACGCTGTTGAAGCCGTTCGTCCATGAGCTGCACCGCGGCGGCGTCGCCGTCCTCGTCGACAGCGACATCATTGTCACCCGTTCACTCGCGCCGCTCGTGGAGCAGGCCGCAACGGGGAAGCTCTGCGCCTACCGCGACCACCCGGAGCAGCTCGAGCGGGTCTTCGAAGCGTGGTCGGAGCTCTTCGAGCTTCGCAAGCCGATCCGCCCGCGGCTCTACGTCAATGCCGGGCTGGTCGCGCTGGGCGAACCGCTCGCCGGTTGGCTGCTGCGCCGGTGGTGGGAGGCGACGGAGAGATTGCACGACCAGCCCCTGGCGTCCGATGCCGCCCACCCGGTCTGGGATCTCGACCAGGACGCGCTCAATGCCCTATTGATGAGCGAGGTGGAGCCTGGCGACGTCGTCGATCTCCCTGACGAGATGGCGATCCCGCCTGCGATCTATCGGGCACGCGTAGTCGCCCCGGACGGCCTCGCCGTTGCGCTCGACGGCCACGCCGTGCGGGTCCTGCACTACACCGCCGCACCCAAGCCGTGGGACCGGTTCGGCTGGACACGTGTCCGCCGCGATGCGTACACGGAGCTTCTGCCCCGTCTTCTGTTCGGAAACGACGTGCTCGTCCGGCTGGAACACGACGAAGTGCCGATCTGGCTCCGTGGGACCGGGACCGGCGAGCGGGCGCTGTCGGCCCTGAACCTCGTCAACCGCGCCGCCCGCGGAGTGGCGACGCATACGCCGCGTGCCGTCGAGGAGCGGCTACGCCGCCTGCGCCTCCGGCTGGCGAGACCGTAGACGATGGAGGCGGGCTCGCTGATGTCGGGGGACGACCTCGGGCGTCCCGTTGCCCGCAGCCTCGCCGTCGTCTTCACCGGCCGGGCCGTCACGCTCGCGCTGCAGTTCGTCGCCTTCGCGATCGCCGCCGCGTATCTCGAGCCTGCGCTCCTCGGCGTCTACACCTTCGCGATCGCGTTCGCGGCGCTCTTCCGACTTCTACCCGCCTTCTCGTTCGATCCCGTCGTCACCCGCGACCTTTCGCAGCGGCCAGAGGACGAGCCCACGCTCGTACCCAACGTCGCCTACCTGCGGTTCGCCCTGGCAGGCGCGGCCTACGTCGCGCTCGCGGCGGGGCTCGTGTTCGGGGGCTACGGCGAGAACCGCGCCGAGGCGGCGCTCATCGCCGGGTTCGTGCTTCCGGCAGTCGCGCTCGACACGTTCCGAAACTCGCTGGGCGTCCGTTTGCGGCTCGGATGGACCTCGTTTGCGGACGTCCTGGAAGGTGTCGTCACGCTCGTGGGCGTCATCCTGCTGGCTGCGGCGGACGCCGGCGTATTCGCGCTTCTGTGGCTCTACGTCGGAGCCAAGTTCGTCAACGGTCTGGTGCTGCTCGTCTGCGTGTCGCGGATCGCGCGCTTCTCGTGGCGACCGCGAATCGAGGGCTGGCCCAGCCTGCTGCGTGGTGCGGCGCCGCTCGCACTCGCGACCATATTGATCGCGCTCTACTTCCGCATCGACATGGTTGTGCTCGCCCGGCTCAAACCTGCCGCCGACGTAGGTCAGTACGGCGCGGCCTACAAGTTCTTCGACACGCTCCTGCTCATCCCGGCGCTCGTTGTCGGCGTCTTCCAGCCCGTGATTGCGCGGAGCGCGGTCCAGGATCCTGAGATACTCCGGCGCCGGTTCGCCCGCGCCGTCCAATTGATGACGGTCGCTGGGCTCGGGGTTGCCGTCCTCGGCGCCATGACCGCGCCACGCGCACTTCCGGCGCTCCCCGGCTTCGACCGGTACGGCGGCGCCGGAGACGCACTCGCGCTGCTCGCGGTGGCCGCTGGGTTCGCCTTCGTGGGGACGATCGTGCAGACGACGCTGATCGCAACCCACCGCCAGCGGCAGCTCGTGTACGTCGCCGGCGCAGCGCTCGCGCTCAACGTCGTCCTGAACGCAACGTTGATTCCCCCCTTCTCGTACATGGGTGCGGCGGCCGCGACGGTGGCGACCGAGGTGTTCGTGGTCTGCCTCTCGCTCCTGGCGATCCGGTCCCTGCGTCTGGGCTGGCCGCTGCGGGACCTAGCGCGGGCGCTCGCGGCCGCGGGGCTGCTGGCGGGCGTTCTTGGGCTCACCTATGCGCTGCCGCCGCTCGCGCAGGTCGCCGTCGGCGCCGTCGCCTACGCGGTCGCCGTCCTGCTCACGGGCGCCGTCCCACGTTCCGACTTCGCACTGCTCCTACGCCGAGCGTGAAGGTCCTCGTCCTCGCCGGGGAGACGCCGCTGCCCCCGACGTCGGGCGGGCGTCAGCGCGTCTTACACCTCGCGCGCGAGCTTGCACGCGTGGCGGAGGTCGACCTGGTCGCGCTCGGGCCGGTGCCGGACGCGGCGGCGGAGGCGTTCTCCTTGCGGGGGGTCCCTCACGAGGCCGGCCGCTACACGACGCTGGCCACCGCGCTGCGCCGCCCCTACATGGCGGTAAAGCTCGCCTCCCCCGCACTCGGCGAGTTCGCAGCCCAGGCGCGCGTGGACACCGTCCAGGCCGAGTTCCCCTATCTGGTCCCGGCGGCGCTTCGCTCGGACGCGCCCGTGATCCTGAGCGCCCAGAACGTCGAGACCGAGGTTCTCGGCTCGCTGGCGCAGAGCGAGCGGCACGTGCGTCGCCTGCGCTGGGCCTGGGAGTCCCGGAAGACCGAACGCTTCGAACGCTGGGCGGCGGGACGCGTCGCGGCCGTGAGCGTTCCGAGCGACCACGACGCCGAGGTCTTCGAACGTTGGGGCGCGAAGAGGGTCGTCGTCGTTCCGAATGGTGTCGACACGGCGGCCGTCGAGTACCGAACGCCGCTGCCGGGTGCAGCGCTCGTCTACGTCGGCCACTACGGCTACCGCCCCAACGTGCTCGCGGCGCAAGAGCTGGCCGAGCAGATTCTGCCGCGAGTGGCCGTGAAGGTTCCCGAAGCCTCCGTGCGGCTCGTCGGCCGGGAGCCCGGCGCCGAGCTCCTCCGACTGGCGGCGCCCCGCGTCGAGCTCACCGCCGAGGTCGCAGATCCGGTCTCGCACCTGCACGCGGCGCGCGCGGTCGTGGTTCCGCTGCGGGCGGGCGGCGGATCCCGCTTGAAGGTGCTGGAGGCGTTGGCGGCCGGCACCCCCGTCGTCTCGACGCCGCTGGGAATTGCAGGGCTGGAGCTCGAACGCGGCACCCACGTGCTCGTGGGCGAGACGCCCGCCGACCTGGCCGAGCTTGCGATCCGCGTGATTCGGGACGACGACCTCGCAGCGTCGTTGTCGGAGCGCGGCCGCAGGCTCGTCGAGGAGCGCTACGACTGGGCGTTCACGGCTCGTCCGCTCGTCGATCTCCACCGCGAGCTCGCCGGCCACTGATGCACCATCTAGCATCGCCGTCGGTGACGCGCCTCGTCAGCGTCGTGGTGCCGGCGTACGGGCATCCGGATCGGGTCCGCCGCCTGATCGAGGCGCTCGCGGCCCAGGTGCCGGGCGAACCGCCGCTCACGCTGCTCGTCTCCGACGACGCCTCGCCCGAACCGCTCGAGCCCAGCCTGCGGCCGCACGTTCCGGAGGGAATCGAGCTCGAGGTCGTCCGCGCCGGCGCCAACGCCGGACCGGGCGCGGCGCGAAACCGCGCACTCGAGCTCGTCCGCACACCGTGGGTCGCGTTCCTCGACGCGGACGAGCTCCCCGGCCCGGGCTGGCTCGAGCGGCTCGAGACGATCGCGAGCTCGCCGGAGGCTCCCGATGGGGTCGAGGGACGGCTCGACGCCGGCGTGGCGGGCCGGCCGACGCCGTTCACGCACGTCGCCGAGGTGCACGGAGGCGACGACCAGCACGTCGCCGGCAACGTCGTCTTCCGGACCGAGGTGTTGCGAAGCGTGGGCGGCTTCGACGAGCGTTTCTACGACCCCAGGCGCAAGCTGCACTTTCGCGAAGACGTCGACCTCTACCTACGGCTTCAGCGGGCCGGGAAGCGACTCGAGTTCGATCCCGAGCTCCGAGCCGAGCATCCTCCGCTTCCCGGCTCGTTCTGGTCTCCCGTTCGCGACGCTCGCCGCTACTACTTCGATCCCCTGCTGAGCCGCGAGCACGGAGATCGGTTTCGCCGTCTCGTCCGCCTCCGAAGAGCCGGGCCGGCCCCGCTGCGCTGGGCGCGCCACGCGGCCGCGTGGCTGTTCGTATGCGCCGTAGTCGTCGCCGTCCTCGGATTCGTCGTGGGCTGGACCGCGGTGGCCGTGGCCGGCGCGGTAGCCGCCGCCCTCGGCTTGGCCGCGAACGCCGTCGCGCTCGCCTGGAACCGCAGGCTGACCCCCGGTTCGGCGCTGCTGCTAATTCCCGCCGCCGCGATCGTCCCGTGGGTCTACCTCTGGCACTACTACCGCGGAGTGGTCGCGTTCCGGCATCGTCCAAGACTCATATGACCGACCGGCCACTCGTCTCGATCGCCCTCGTCACGTACAACGACGAGCGGTTCCTGCCCGAGTACCTGGAGAGGCTCGACGCGACGACCTACGAGCCCCGAGAGCTGATCGTGATCGACAACGGCTCGACCGACACGACACTCGAGCTCCTTCGCGCGCGCGGCAACCGATTGAACCTGATCGAAAACGCCCCGAGCGTGGGCTTCGGGGCGGCGTGCAACCAGGCAGCGGAGCTCGCCAAGGGCGAGTTCCTGGTGTTCATGAACGCAGACGTGTGGGTCACGCCCGAGTGGCTTGCACAACTCGTCAACCGCATGTTGGAGCACGCCGACGCCGGGATCGTCTCGCCGGTCACGTTGCCCGTCTACAAAGGGGTCGAGCCTGCCGAGCAGCCCTACCGCGACGTGGCGGCGGTGCCGGGTTGCTCGATGATGGTTCGCCGGAGCGCCTGGGACGAGCTCGGCGGCTTCGAGCCGCACTTCTTCCTCACCTGGGAGGACACTGAGCTGTGCTGGCGGGCCCGGCTCGCCGGCTGGCGCGTGCTCGAGGACCTGGAGGCTCACGTGTGGCACCTCGGCCGCGGAAGCTGGCGCCGCTGGGCTGCGGAGGAGCTCCACAACGGCCTCTACAGCCACCTGAAGCTGATGCGGTGGAGGCGCGCGGTCCCCTTTCTCGGCAGAAGCGCCGCTCGGACGGCGCTCAAGCTCGCCCTGCTACGAGACGCGTCGCTGCTCCGAGCTTGGTCGCGCGTCTATCGCGAGCTTCCAACCGCGCTTCGGGAACGCCGGCGTTGGCTGCAGGACGCACGCCGCTCGCGGGCACTCGAGCGACTCGTGACCGCGCACACGCGCCGGCGGCGCCGTGAGCGTGTCGAGGAGTGGTACCACGGTCGCCGTGGGGAACGAGCTTAGAGCCTCTTAGTCCGGGCGGAAAAAACGTTCGTACGCCGCGACGGTCCCGTCCGCCATTCGGTCGACTGAGAAGAGCTCGCCGGCCGTGATTGCGGTCTCGCTCAGAGACTCGAGCCCCGGCAGCATCCGTTGGACCTCGGCCGCCCACGCGTCGCCGCTTGCGCCGACCGGAACGACGCGGAGCGCGGCGCACTCTCGCGCGAGCTCCCGGTGCGGCGGAATGTCGGACGCGAGGACGGGGAGCCCGGACGCGAGCGCCTCGATCGGGGCGAGCGGCAGGCCCTCGAACTCGCCGGGCGCAAGCAGGACATGAGCGTCGAGTAGCTGCGGCGCCGGATCGGCGACGAAGCCGACGAACTCGACGGCGTCGAGGAGCGCAAGCTCGCCCGCTTCTCGCTCGAGCGACGGCGCCAGGCTGCCCGCGCCGACGAAGCGGAGGCGCGCCGGGACACCGCTGTCCCGAAGGGCCGCCAGGGCGGCGAGTGCGGCCGCGGGGCCCTTTTGCCGCTCGAGGCGGCCGACGAACAACAACCGCACCGGCTCGTCCTCCGGGGGCGTCCGCAACCTGGCCTCCGTAACCTTCACGCCGTTGCGGACGACCGCGAGCGGCGGAAGGTGGCGCCAGTGGCTTCGCGCTTCCGCCTCCGCAGACTCGCTCACCAGGATGATCCCGGACAGGCGTCGGTTGACCAGGCCGCGGACGAGCTCATAGTGGAGCCCGTTGCGCATCATCGGCAGGTGGTCGGTCAGCACCGACGGCACGCCCCACGGCAAAGCGGCCAGGAGACCGCCGCGGTAGAGGAACGGCTCGGGCATGTTCCAATGGAGCAGATCGGGCTCAGCCTCCCGGAGCGCCCGGCGCAGCCCCCATGGAGTCGTCGCTCCGGGCTCGGTACGGATCGGCGCAAAGGCCTCCACGCGGGACAGGTGTCCCGTGCCGTCCAGCGTTCGGGTGCCGAACAGCACGATCGCGGGCTCGACCCCTCGCTCGCGAAGCGCCGGCAGCAGTAGCTCCACGTAGCGCTCGGCCCCGCCGAAGGAGCCGAGGAACTGATGGACGAAGAGAATCCGGCGCGGTCTCGTCACCCGGCCGGGTCCGCCGGGGTGGGCGCCGAAGCGAGAGTCCTGCTTGGGATCGCATGCATCCGGGCGGCCGCGAGCCAGCCGATCACCGCTCCCATGATCACGCTGAAGCGATAGTCGACGCCGGTGTACGAGCCGGTGGTCTCCGCGACCATCAGGCCGACAAGCCCCGTCGCGGTCGCCAGTCCGGCGACCTTGAACCAGTCGCCGTCCGAGAAGCGCCAGATCCGGATCGCAGTGAGGATCGCGACGGCCATCAGCCAGAGGTACGCGGCGAGGCCGAGCAGGCCGAACTTGAGCCAGTAATGGAGGACGACGACGTGGGTATAGAAGCGGCCGCCGTCGTGCTCTTCCGGCAACGGGTTGTCCACCGCGCTCCAGGGGACCCCGAGCCCGAGCCCGGCGATCGGATGGTTCTTGATCTCGAGCAGGACGTTCTTCACCTCCTGAAGTCGGTAGGCGTCCTGCTTCCGTGCGTCGAGCTTCGTCGGCGCGAGCGTCTGCGCCCGCTCGACGAGCGGGCCTTGCACGTAGCTCACGCCGCCGGCGGCGATCGCGATCCAGATCGACGCCAACAAGACGATCATCGTCGGGAAGACGAGCCGGCGACCGCGAATCCCGCTCGTCAGCATGATCGTCATGACGATCCCCAGGACGAGCGCGATCCAGAAGTTCCTCCTGAACGCGAGAACGAGCGCGCCCAGGACGACGGGCGACGTGAGCTTGATCCAAAGCGGGAGCGGCACACGCATCATCAAAGCGCCCGCCCCGGCGAGGAGAAAGAGCAGCATGAGGAAGTTCGCCGTCGGCTCGTAGTAGGTCAGGACGGTGCCAGCGAACGCACCGCCTTCCTCGAGTGGGCGCCCGCTGCCGATCACCCAGAAAACCATGCCCTCGATGCCCTTGAAGGCGGCAAGGAGGGCCGCGCCGGCCGCGAAGAGCCAAACCTTCCTGCGGTCGCCGAGGAGGTTCACGACCAGGAACGAGACCAGGACCATGTAGCCGATCGGCCTGATCACCCAGAAGACCTCGGAAAAGTCGCCCTGCTGAAAGTGGCCGTTCACCGTCCCGGCGACGAACGCGAGCCCGAGCAGGGCGAGCGGGAGCGTGAAGGGCTCAGGAAGGATCGGCACGCGGTGGCGGATGCCGAGGTCGAGGAGCACGCCGACCATGGCTGTGGCCATCACGACCTCGTTGATCGACGGCGGCCCCTCGTAGAACTTCGCGGTGATCGGCAAGAAGCCGAAGGGATCGTTCTCGAACACGATGGTGGAGACAAGCAGGACGGCAAGTCCAATCCCAGGCCTGCGGATCAGGAGCAGGATGCCGAGGAGCCCCACGACGGCGAGGCCGACGATCGGTCCGATCGCGACCAGAGCCGCACCAATGATGGCGCACGCGCCCAAGGCACCAAGCGCCGGCCACGCCGGAGCGGCCCGCCGGTCGACGGCAGCGGCGGCGCGGTTCATGCCGCGCTCCCCGCGGATACCGCCTCGCGAGAGCCGGGCCCGTGCACGGCCCGCTCGATCGTGTCCCGAATCTCGCGCCGGAAGCGCTCAGAGGCAAAGCGCTCGGCGTTCCGCCGGATCTCACCTGCGTCCAGCTCTTCTGCAGCCGCCCGCCTGACCGCGTCGCGCACGGCGTCGACGTCGTGTCGCTCGAACAGCCAGCCCGTCGCCCCGTCTCGCACGATGTCCACCGCGCCGCCCGCAGTTGGCGCGATGACAGGTGTGCCGCACGCCTGCGCCTCGGCCATCACGATCCCGAAGTCCTCGACGGCCGGGTAGACGAGCGCCCTGGCCCGGCGATACAAAGCTCGCAGCTGCTCGGCGGGCACCTCCCCGAGGAACTCGACGTTGGCGGGTGCGCGCCGCTCGAGCGCCTTGCGCAGATGTCCGTCACCGACGACCAGCAGCCGCTCACCGAGCCCGCGAAAGGCCTCGAGCGCAAGGTCGAGGCGCTTGTAGCTGACGAGCCGTCCGACGTAGAGGAAGGAGTCCTCCCGCTCGCCGCCGCGGCTGTAGAACTCCGTGTCCACCGGCGGATGCACGACCTCGGCCGCTCGGCCGTAGAAGCGCCTGATCCGCTCGGCGACCGCCGTCGAGTTGGCGACGAATTGGTCGACGCGCGCGGCGGTCGTTCGGTCCCACCCTCTGAACCAGGCCATCAGGGCGCGGGCGGCGGGCCGCAGCGCGAGCGGGAAGCGCTGGGACTCGGCCTCGAAGTTCCACGCGTAGCGCATCGGCGTGTGGCAGTAGCAGACGTGCGGGATCCCGTGCCCGACCCGGACGGCCTTCGCGCAGGCATGACTCGAAGAGACGACGGCGTCGACATCCTCGACCGGGGAGCGCAGCCGCCACGCGAGCGGCATCAGCGGCAATAGCCACTCGTGGTGCGAGGGTGCGCCCGGGAGCCGTTGGAGGAAGGACGACTCGGCGGCCCGAAGGTCCGGCGGCACGGCGCCGGGCTCCAGCAGGGTCGTCAGCAAGCGCGCACCCGGAAAGACGGCGAGCACCTCGGCGACGACGCGCTCCGAGCCCGCGTAACGGACGAGCCATTCGTGGGCGACGGCGACCCTCACCGCTTCGCCCTCGCCGCTCGGCTCAGCGCCGCGACGCGCCCTCGCGCAGTCGCCGCGCGAGTCTCGCGCCACGCGGCTGAGCCTGTGGCCGGTACTTGTAGTAGTACGAGACCCCGTAGTCCTCGCCCAGGTCGGCGTCGGTGATCACGAAGCCGAGCTTCGTGGCCGGGGTCGTCTCGAGCAGCCGGACGAGCTCGTCGACAGTCGAGCGGCGAACCACCCGGAGCCTCGCGACGACCAGCATCGCGTCGACGACGGCGCTCAGGGCCATCGCGTCGCCGACATGCAGGACGGGCGGGGCATCGATCAGGACGACGTCCCCGCGGTCCCTCAGGGCATCGAGGATGCGGGCCAGCGACCGCGTGCCGACGAACTCGCCCGTGTTCGGCGGAGTCGGGCCGGACGGGAGCACCTCCAGCACACCCTCGGCACGGCCGCCGTTGACGCCGTCGAGCAGGGTCTCTCCCTCACCGCGCTGGACGGGGAGTCTCGCGAGAGCGTCCTCGAGCGTCGCATCGCCGAGGACGACGTCGGTGATGCCCGGCCTGCCCTCCAGGCGGAAGAAACGGCCGACGAACGGACGCCGTAGGTCGAGGTCGACGAGCACGACGTGGCGCCCGGCCTTCGCCATCGCGACGGCCAGGTTCGCGACCGTCGTCGATTTGCCCTCTTGCTCGAGCGCGCTCGTGACCATGATCGTCCGCGCACCGCGCTCGAGATTGACGAAATCGATGTTCGTCCGGAGCATCCGGAAGGCCTCGGCCTGAACGCTGTTCGGATCCTCGAGCATCGTCAGGCGGTTGGCGCGCTGGACGGAGCGGGCCGGGCGCGGAATACGGCCGAGGAGCGGCATGCGCATCCGCTCGGTGATCTCGTCGGCCGAGCGCAGACGCGTGTCCAGCGCCTCCCACAGGAATGCGAAGAGCAGCCCGAACGCGAGGCCGAACATGATCGCGAGGATCACATTCCTGGTCGTCTTCGGCTGCACCTGGACCGCAGCGGTCGAGGGCCGGACGACGAACGCATTCGAGGTCTGGAGGGCCTCGAGCAGCCGGAGCTCCTGTTCCTTGTCGACGAGGCTCGCGTAGAGCTGGGAGCTCGTGCCGCCTCGGGTTTGCTCCAGTTGCTTGATTCGCTCCTCGAGTTTTACAAGCGCGTTTTTCAGCGCCTCGGTATCGATTTCGCGGCGGTAGATCCTGAACTGCCGCGCATACTCGGTCGCCAGCGTCGCCGCGAGCTCCCGGTCAGCGTTGCGGACCCGGAACTCGAGCAGGTCGACGTTCGGCTTCGCCTCTACCTCCGAGTTCGCGAGCAGCGCGAGCGGGGCGCACTCCGGCCACGCAACGTTCCTGCAGACGCGCCCGGCGACCTCGGGGACGGAGGCCAGGTCGGCCTGAGTCTCGGCGAAGCGCTCCGCGTCCTGGAAGAAGCTCGAGTCGCCCGTGTTCGTGAGTGCCTGAGCCAGGTTCTGCGGGCTGAGGTAGACCTCGGACGACCCCTCGAAGATCTCCTGCTGACGCGAGGAGAGCATGAAGACGACCAGCGGGAGCAGGACGACGCACGCCACGATGATCCACTTGCGGCGCCGGATGACCCGAAAGTAGTCGGGAAGGGCGGGAGCGATGCTCGTCTGGACGTTAGACATGGGCGTTTCCGCCTGCTCAGCGAACGATTCGGCGCACGCCGGCACCGGGCAGGCCTCGCTTCCTACTATAGATTGCGATTCGCCCGGGTCCTCGCCGCCCGCTCGCCCGTGGGCAGCAAGCAACCATGACCGCGAACACCACCTTCCGGCTCGTCGTCCTGTGCACCGGGAATCGTTTTCGGAGTCCTCTTGCCGAGGTCCTGCTTCGAGATCTCACCCAGGGGCTTCCCGTCGAGGTCTTGTCGGGCGGAACGCTCTCGCTCGGGCCTGTTCCTGCGCTCCCTGAGGCAATCGAATCCGCGACGGCGATGGGGCTCGACCTCAGCGCGCACCGGTGCCGGCACTTCAGCGAGACGGACCTCGCCGCCGCCGACCTCGTGTTGGGCTTCGAACGGACCCACGTCGCAGCCGCCGTCGTCGACGGTGGAGCGCGTCCGGAGCGGACGTTCACGCTCCCGGAGCTCATCGAGTTCCTGCGGCAGGTCGAGCCGCGGGCAAACGATCCGCTCGAGCGGGCGCGCGAGGCGATCGCCCTCGCCCACGAGGGGCGGAGCGACCATCCGCAGCTCCTCGAGCTCAGTCAGCTCGGCGACCCGTACGGACGCTCGCACAGGGTCTACCGCGAGACGGCCGAACGCGTCGAGGCCCTGTCTGAGGAGCTCGCGGCCCGCCTGTTCCGGGCTCCGCCACGCCGGCACCGCGACGTCGACGAAGGCTGGCTGAAGCGGCTCATCTCCCGTTAGCAGTTGACGCGGATCGTCGGAGTCGTGCCAGCGGCCGGCCACGCCACGAGGCTCCAGCCGCTCGAGGGCTCGAAAGAGCTGCTCGAAATCGGCGGCCGCCCGGTCTTCGACTACCTGGTCGAGCGCCTGCGCGCCGGAGGCGCCGAGGAGATCCGAGTCGTCACCCGGCCGGAGAAGTAGGACGTCGTCGACCAAGCGCAGCACCTCGGCCTCAACGTCGTCGAGGCCCCTCCGGACACGGCCGCCTCGTCCGTCGCCGCCGGCCTGCAGGGGCTCGATCGCGAGGATGTCGTCCTCGTCGGCTTCCGGACTCGCTGTGGGAGCCTCTCGACGGCTTCGCGCGGCTCATCGCCGTGCTAGGGCCGCAGGACGACGCCGTAAAAGGAGTGCGCGTCAAGGCCGCGAGTCCGCCCGGCAACCTGATCTGGGGCATCGCCGCGCTTCGGCGCCCGGCGCTCGACGAGCTCGATCGCTTCGCGGAGCTCGGTGAGCTCCTCGACCGCGTCGCGAGGAGGGGCAGCGTGCGCGCCGTAGTCTTTCCGGGTGAGTTCTTCGACATCGGAACGATGGAGGCGCTCGAACGCGCGAGGCAGCTCCACAGCTGAGAACTGATGAAGATCCTGCTCACCGGACACCACGGCTACATCGGCTCGGTCTGCGGGCCGCTGCTCGAGACTGCCGGTCACGACGTCGTCGGCCTCGACACGCTGCTCTACCGGGACTGCGATCTCGCCTCAGCGCGCGCGCCGGCGATTGCCGCGCTACTGCTCGACGTGCGCGACGTCCGACCCGGCCAGCTCGAAGGCTTCGATGCGGTCGTCCACCTCGCGGCGCTCTCGAACGATCCGCTCGGCGACTTCAGCCCCGAGCTCACACGCGAGATCAACTACGAAGCCACCGTTTCTCTCGCCCGTGCGTCCCGGGAGGCAGGTGTCCGGCGTTTCGTGTTCTCGTCGTCCTGCAGCATGTACGGCACCTCCTCCGACGAGACGGTGGACGAGAGCGCGCCGCTGAAGCCCCTGACCGTGTACTCCGAGTCGAAGGTGCGCTCGGAGGAGGCGCTCGCCGACCTCGCCGGACCCGACTTCGCCACGGTCTCGATGCGCAACGCCACGGCATACGGCGTCTCGGCCCGGCTCCGCGTCGACCTCGTCCTCAACAACCTCGTCGGCTGGGCCCACACGACCGGAAAGGTCAAGATCATGAGCGACGGCACGCCCTGGCGGCCGCTGATTCACGTCGAGGACATCGCGAGAGCGAGCCTCGCCGCGCTCGAGGCGCCGGAAGACGTCGTGCGCGGCGAAGCCTTCAACGTCGGCCGGGAGAGCGAGAACTACCAGGTGCGCGAGCTCGGGGACATCGTCGAGGAGGTGGTCGCGGGCTCCGAGGTCGAGTACGCGGGCTCCGGCGACCCCGATCCGCGCAGCTACCGCGTGAACTTCGACAAGCTCAGGCGGGCTTTCCCGGAGCTCGAGCTGACGTGGACCGCCCGTGCCGGCGCCGAGGAGCTGGCCGCCGCCTACTGTGCCGCCGGACTGACGCTCGAGGTGTTCGAGAGCGACCGCTTCACGCGGCTCAAGCGACTGCGCGGGCTCCTCGAGCGCGGCGACCTTGATCAGTCGCTCCGCTGGCGGGAGGCCGCATGAGGTTCGAAGAGACCAAGCTCGGCGGTGCCTTCGTGATCGACCTCGAGCGGCGGGAGGACGAGCGCGGCTTCTTCGCGCGCAGCTGGTGCGCGAACGAGTTCGCCGAGCAAGGCCTCTTGAACCGGCTCGTCCAGGCGAACCTCTCCTGGAACCCGCGCCAGGGGACGCTGCGGGGCATGCACTTCCAGCATCCGCCGCACGCCGAGGTCAAAGTCGTCCGCGCGACCCAGGGCGCGATCTACGACGTGATCATCGATCTCCGCGAGGACTCGCCGACCTTCAAGGAGTGGATCGGCGTCGACCTGACCGCCGACAACCGGCGCGCGCTCTACGTGCCCGAGGGGTTCGCGCACGGCTTCCAGACGCTCGTCCCGGATTGCGAGGTCCACTACCTCGTGACCGAGTTCTACACCCCGTCGGCTGAGGGCGGCATCCGCTGGAACGACCCGGCGTTCGGCGTCGACTGGCCGGATCCCTCGAACGCGTTCCTGTCCGAGAAGGACGCCAACTGGCCTGACTTCGAGCGATGATCATCGTCGACACCGCGCTCGAAGAACGCCGACGCTCCGGAAATCCGATCCGCGTCGCGATGGTCGGCGCCGGTTTCATGGGCCGCGGCATCGCCCTTCAGATCCTGAACGCCGTCCCGGGCATGCGGCTCGTGGCGATCGCGAACAGGAATATCGAAAAGGCACATCGCGCCTACGCGGAGGCAGGTGCCGAGGACGTCGTCGAGATCACGGACGAGGCCGGGCTCGAGGAAGCGCTCGGCGCGGACCGCTACGCCGTCACGCACGATCCGCTGCTGCTTGCCCGCCACCCGCAGGTCGAGGCCTTGATCGAGGTCACCGGCGCAGTCGAACACGGCGCGCGCGCCGTCTCGACCGCAATCGAGCACGGCAAGCACGTGATCCTGATGAACGCCGAGCTCGACGGCACGGTCGGCCCGATCCTGCGCCAGAAGGCCGACGCGGCCGGGGTGGTCTACACGAATGCCGACGGCGACCAGCCGGGCGTGCAGCTGAACCTTTACCGCTTCGTCAAGACGATCGGGGTCAAACCCGTCCTGTGCGGAAACATCAAGGGCCTCCACGACCCCTACCGCAACCCGACGACGCAGGAGGGCTTCGCCAGGCAGTGGGGCCAGAACCCCCGCATGGTCACCTCCTTCGCCGACGGAACGAAGATCTCGTTCGAGCAGGCGATCGTCGCCAACGCGACGGGCATGCGAGTCGCCCGGCGGGGGATGCACGGGCCCACAGTCGAGACAGGTACGCACATCGACGCGTCGCGCGAGCTCTTCCCGCTCGACGAGCTCGCCGACGGTCCGGGAATCGTCGACTACGTGGTCGGCGCCGTCCCCAGTCCCGGCGTGTTCGTGCTCGGGAGCCACGACAATCCGAGGCAGCAGCACTACCTCAACCTCTACAAGCTCGGTGAGGGGCCGCTCTATTGCTTCTACACGCCGTGGCACCTCTGTCACTTCGAGGTGCCGATCACCGTCGCGAGAGCTGTGCTCTTCGAGGACGCCGCGATCGCCCCGCTCGGACCACCGCTCGTCGAAGTGGTCGCGACGGCCAAGGTCGATCTCGAGGCCGGGCAGGAGATCGACTCGCTCGGCGGCTACCTGACCTACGGCCTCGCCGAGAACGCCGATGTCGCGACGGCCGAGCAGCTGCTGCCGATGGGGCTCGCCGAAGGCTGCCGCCTGCGCCGGGACGTCGCAAGGGACGCCGTGCTCACCTACGACGACGTCGAGATCCCCGACGGCCGTCTGATCGACGAGCTACGCCGGGAACAAGCCGCCAGCCTTTCCTGATGGCGGCTACTTGACCGACTCGACGTACAACGAGCCGATGCGGCGGTGCTCGCCGTCCGGCGCCGGCTCGAGCCGACTATCGCCGAACGGCCTCTGCTCCACAGTCGAAAATCCAGCGGCTTTCAAGACGAGACTGAGCGTCTCCGTGTCGTACATCGTTCGGTGCCCCGCCTCGGCGAAGAACTCCTGAAGCGCAAGCAGGCGGGTCGGCGCGTCGGGCCACGCGATGTGGGGCGCGCCGCAGTCGGGAACACCGATCCGGAGGACTCCCGCCGGTCGCAGGACGCGATACGACTCGCACGTGAGGTTGTAGCCCTCCTCCAGCGAAAGATGCTCGAGGAGGTGCTCATGAAAAATGGCGTCCACCGTCCCTTCGCCGAACGGGAGCGGCTTGAGGAGGTTCCAGGCCAGGTCGACGCGATCGCCCAGCAGGTCGACGTTGACCCAGCCGGGTTTGCGGACGGGGCCGCTTCCGAGGTGAAGACGCACCGCAGTGTTCGCACCGATGCGCTCCGCTCGGCCACGAGCCGGCCGTGCCGCGAGCGCCGTTGCGGCCACGCGCATGCGGAGCCGGAAACGCTGCGGCACGACACGCCGCCCCCAGCGCCGGACGCGCGACGCAGGGTCAGACGCACCTGCCTGCGCGGAACCGCCGCCGTAGCGTTTCGCGAGATACGCCTCGAAAAGAGCCCGGGCCAGTTCCTGCGGTAGAGCCGCAGCGGGCGCGCCCACCGGCTCGGCCGCTTCACCGCCGGGCCGTGTCATCGCCGGATAATACCCCCCACTATCGGAAAGGCCCGGAAACGGAGCCTTCTTGTCCCTGCGCCGCTGCTCGGCTCCGGAGTGATGGGTGGTCATCTCCCGTCGCGCGAGATCGAACGACGTGCCAGAGGATCGGCTTGCCGCCGATCTCGACCATCGGCTTCGGACGGACAGCGCTCTCCTCGCTGATGCGAGTGCCGAAGCCGCCGGCGAGGATCACCGGCTGCATGCGGCGGATGTTAGGCGCGCGCTGTGAGCAGGTTCCAGGTGCTGTGCACGCCGAGGAGGCGGAAGAGCGACATGGGCTGGGGTCGCTTGGTGACGACGAGCGTCGCCGTCGCCGACTGCGTCGAGCTGCCCCACGTGCCGCGGAACGTCAGCCGATAGATGCCCGGACGGACGTCTCGTCCGAGCTGGATGAAGACGGTGGCCGGCGAGGCCGCGCTGAGCTCGCCGCTCCCCGTCGCGCGCGCACCGCGCGGCATGCCGGAGATACGAACGGCCACCGGCCCGCTCGAGCCGTCGACGCGAAGCAGGAAGTCCGCCGGGCCGCCTCGCCCGGCCGAGACGCGACTCGGGCTTACCGTCAGGCTGAAGGAGGGCGCGGGAGGAGGCGGAGGCTTTGCGGGCGGCGGGGGCGGCGCCGGGAGCGCCGCGGACGCCGTCGAAGCGAGCAAGGAGGAAAGCGCGTCCCAAGCAGGTTTCGTCGAGCCGTCGGCGCGCCTGAGGCCGAAGTTGCCTTCGCGATCTCCGGATGTGCCGTTCGAGCGGTCCCAGGAGTAGACGAAGATCCGCTCCACGAATCCGCCCCACTCTCCGAGCGCGCGCTGGACCGCGCCCCGGACGAAGGTGGCCTGCTGCGCGTCGGAAACGGCGTCGGAGACGCCCGGGGCCGTGCTCCAGCCGACCTCGGTGATCCAGAGCGGATGCGAGGGGTCGACCTGGTGGATCAACTCGAGGCGCCGGAAGTCCCAGCGCGCATCCGCACGCTCGTCATAGGGACCCAGCTCGCGCGGGTATGGATAGGGATGGACGCTGTACGCATCGACCAGGCCCTTCAGGCCCGGATCAGCCGCGAGGACGTTGGCCAGCCAGGAGACGATCTTGCCGTCGGTGCGCGCCTGGAGGAGATCGCCGGCGATCAGCACCTTCATGCCGGGGTTCGCCGCCTTGACGGCTTCGGCGGTGGCGCGGGCGAGAGCTGCGTATGCGGCGGGATCGGGATTCGGCTTCCAGTCCCAGTGCCCCCACGGCTCGTTCCAGACCTCGACGGCGGTGAGCGGCCGAGGGGTCAATTCCGGATGGCCGCTCCAGAAGCTTCCACCGGGGCCGTAGCGCCGAACGATTGCCGTCGCGTAGGCGGCAAACTCGGCGTTGTCGCGCGGGGGGTATGTCGCCTCGCTGTTCGGCCCGGAGCTCGCCCACTTGGCTGAGTAGTCGAGGATGGCGAGCACGTTGACGCCTGTACGCGAGGAGGACGTCATCAACTTGTCCGGCCACGACCAGTTGAACGAGCCCTTGCTGGGCTCGATCGTCTCCCAGAGGAAGTCTTCGCGCGTCCAGTCGACGCCCCCGGCGTGGAGGCGGCGCATCTCCGTCTCCTGGTCGGCGTACCACATCAGATGGCCCGCAACGCCGACACGGCCGGCCCAGGCGCCGCTATCGGCTCCGACGGAGGCCGAGGCGCAGAGCCCGAGGGCGCCGGCAAGCACGGCAAGGATGAGTGTGCGGCGAAGACCCCTCGGCACACCTCAGTAATCGGACGGTGCGTTCGTTGACTATTGGCCCGTTCGAGGGACGCTCGAAGGAGAGACTGGGCTACTCCTTCGCGCGCAGAGCCGGAAACAGCATCACGTCCCTGATCGTCTCGCGCCCGGTGAGCACCATCCCCAGGCGGTCGATCCCCAGGCCGAGGCCCCCGGTCGGGGGCATCCCGTAAGCGAGCGCCTCGACGTAGTCCGGGTCTCCCGGCTCACCCCCTGCCTCGGCCGCCTGCTGCGCGAACCGGGCCGCCTGTTCGTCCGCGTCGTTGATTTCGGTAAACGCGTTGCCGAGCTCCATTCCGCCGACGAAGTACTCGAAGCGCTCGACGATCGAAGGGTCGTCTTCGGTAGCCCGGGCGAAGGGCGAAAGCTCGACGGGGTAGTCGTGGAGGATCGTCGGCTCGATCAGCGCCGGCTCGACGAACGAGCTCAGCGCGTGGTCGACGAGCTGCGCCCAGCTCCGGTCGGCCGAGGTGTCGACGTCACGTTCGGCCAGTCGAGCTCGTAGCTCCGCCTCGTCGCGGCTCCACAGACCTTGCGCCTCGAGCGCGTCCACGAGCTTCACTCGCCGCCAGGGCCCAGCGAGGTCGACTTGATGGCCACGGAAGCTCACCTCGGTCGTCCCGATCGCATCCTCGGCGACGGCGGCCACGAGCTGCTCGATCCGCTCCATCGTGTCTCGGTAGTCGGCGTACGCCTCGTACCACTCGACCATCGTGAACTCCGGCTGGTGCTTGTAGGAGACGCTCTCGTTGCGAAAGTCCTTGCCCAGCTCGTAGACGCGGTCGAGCCCGCCGACGATCAGCCGTTTCAGGTAGAGCTCAGTCGCGATCCGGAGGTACAGGTCGGTGTCGAGCTCGTTCGAGTGGGTCACGAACGGCTCGGCGAAAGCGCCCCCGTACCGGGGTTGGAGGATCGGCGTCTCGACCTCGACGAACCCCCAGTCGTCGAGGGTGCGCCTGATCGCCGTCACCATCCGCGTCCGAAGCTGGAAGTCGGTCCGCGTCTCCTCGTTCATCAGCAGATCGAGATATCGCTGCCGGTACCGCGTTTCGGTGTCCTGGAGCCCGTGGAACGTGTCAGGCAGCGGTCGTTTGATCTTCGCCAGGAGCAAGAGCTCGTCGACCGCCAGCGACGCTTCTCCCCGCTTCGTGCGAGCCGGACGTCCCGTCACGCCGACGATGTCGCCGAGGTCGACGTCGACCGGCCCCGTGCGCTCGGCGGCACAGAGGAGCTGAATCCGCCCCGAGCGGTCGACGAGGTCGAGGAAGACGAGCTTCCCCATGTCCCGCCGAGCCATCACCCGGCCGGCCAGGCGGCGGGTTTCGGCGGCCTCGGCGCCGGCCTCCAGCGGCTCCGCCTCGGCGCGCACGGATGCAATCTCGACGCGGTCAGGGAACCGCTTCGGCAACCCGCTCATGGCGGGCGAGTCTACGGGGGCTAGCCCCAGATCAGCCAGCCGACGAGCATGCCCGCTGCGGTTCCCTGAGAAGGAAATCGCTGAAAGTCGGGAGACTTTCAGCGAAAAACTAGGCGGCTTTGATCTCGAGGATCTTGTACTTCAGCTTCGCGCCGCGTGGCGTCGCGACCTCGACGGTCTCGCCCTTCTTCTTGCCGAGGATCGCCTTGCCGACCGGAGACTCGTTCGAGAGCTTCTGCTCCGCCGGGTTGGCCTCCGCCGAGCCGACGATGTGGTACTCGACCGTTTCCTTGGCGGCGACGTCCCGAAGGCGGACGTGCGAGCCGACGCTGACGACGTCCTTCGAGATCTCCTTCTTGTCGATCACGCGCGCCGACAGGAGCCGCTCCTCGAGCTGGGCGATCCGGTGCTCGAGCATCGCCTGCTCGTTCTTCGCGTGGTCGTACTCGGCGTTCTCGGTGATGTCGCCGAACTCACGAGCGATGCGGATGCGATCGGCGATCTCGCGCCGTCTCTCGGTGGAGAGGTGCGCGATCTCTTCCTTCAACTTCTTGTAACCCTCCGGAGTGAGGATCACTTCCTTCACGACAGGGCCTCCTCGATGCCTAAAGAAAAACGCGCGGGCCGACACATCGGCCCTCGCGGGGGCGGCATGGTACCTGCGGCGCCGGATAACGTCAAACTCACTTGGCTACGCTTTTCCGCTCTGTGCAGGTAGATCTTTCCTCCTCGTGGCGGATCGGGCCGGTCCCGATCCCGACTCGCGTCGTCCTGGCGCCGATGGCAGGCGTGAGCGTGCAGGCCTTTCGGCGTCAGGGGCGGCGATTCGGCGCCGGACTCGTCTGCTCCGAGATGGTCAGCTGCGCGGGGCTCGAGCACCGCAACGAACGCACGCTCGGCTATCTGCGAATCGCCTCGGACGAGCATCCGCTCGCCGTTCAGATCTTCGGCTCCAACTCGGCGACGATGGCCGAAGCGGCTCGAATGGTCGAGGCAGCCGGCGCCGACCTCGTCGACATCAACTTCGGCTGCCCGGTGAAGAAGGTGACGAAGACTGGAGCCGGCGCCACCTTGCTCGACGACCCTGCGCGCGCGACGGCGATCGTCAGAACCGTTGTCGATGCGGTCTCCGTCCCCGTAACGGTGAAGATGCGCCGTGGCCTCGAAAACGGGGCACGTACCTGCCTCGACCTGGGCCCGCGACTGGTCGACGCCGGAGCTGCGTCCCTCACGCTCCACCCCCGCTCGGCGCGACAGATGTACACGGGCGAGGCCGACCACTCACTGACCGCCGAGCTCGTCGAGCTGGTGGATGTCCCGGTAGTCGCTTCCGGAGACATCACGTCGCGCGCGCGAGCGGAGACCGTCCTGGCGACGACGGGCGCCGCCGCCGTCATGGTCGGACGCGCCGCGCAGGGGAACCCATGGGCGATCCGGGAGATCGTCGGCGACTCTGACGCCGAGCCCTCTCGCGTGGAGGTCGCCGCCGAGCTCCTGCTCTTCGTCCGGGAAACGGCTCGGGAGCTGGGCGAGCAGCGCGCAACGAGCTTCCTGAAGAAGTTCTACGGCTGGTACCTCGGCCGTGGCCGCTTCCCGCGCCAGTTCAAGCAGGAGCTGACCCAGTTGCAAACCCTCGGCGAAGTCGAGGAACGTCTGTGCGCCGCCGTCCCGGGAGCCGCCTTCGTGCTCGCGCGGCTCGAGCGGCAAAACGCTCCTGCAGCAGAAGTCGAACTGGATCTGCCCATCTCGATTTACGGGGGCGGATAACGGGTACGGCCATCACGCGCCTGAAAAGGAGGTACGTAATGGCAACTACACCGGACCGGACAACCCGGGAGCGGACCCGAGTCGACGAGAAGGTCGACGGGGCGCGCCCTGTGGAGACGAAAACAGAGCGTCAGACCGTCACTGACCCGTATTCCGGGATCGCGGCGGCCCGCGAGCGCTTCGGCGGCGTCGACATTCCCGCGAGCCTCGTGGGCATGCTGACCGCGCTGTCGACGACGTTGATCCTCGCCGGCCTGGTCGGCGCGGCCGTCGGAGCCGTCGGCTATCAGACCGGCCTCGAGGAGGACGCTCAGGATCTGTCGACGTGGAGCATGATCGGCGGCGTTGCCGTGCTCTTCGTCGCCTATCTGATCGGCGGCTGGGCCGCCGGCCGGATGGCGCGCTACGACGGAGCCCGCAACGGCTTCGCCACGGGCATCTGGACCCTCGTGTTTGCCGGGATCCTCGCCGGCCTCGGGGCATGGGTAGACAGCGAGTACGACGTCTTCCGCAACGTCGAGCTACCGCAGTGGTTCGAGTCCGACGCGCTGACGACCGCCGCGATCATCAGCGGCGTCGCCGCCATCGCCGCGATGTTCGTGGGCGGGACGATTGGCGGCCTGTGGGGCGAGCACTACCACCGGCGTGCCGATCGCACGATCGCCGCGGCGCCGCCACAAACAGAGCCTCGCGCCTAGATCCCGTTGTAGGGGCGGCTCGCGCCGCCCCTACACGTTCTGCGCCCAGATCAGCCGCAACCCCTCGAGCGTCAGGAAAGGGTCAACGGTCTCGATCGTCCGTGAGTGCGGGGCGA
>DASQTZ010000128.1:0-11466 GCA_035641605.1 Gaiellaceae bacterium
ACCCAGTTTTCTAGACGTTCGCGTCAGCGCTCGCGACTGCGTACAACCGCCACTCCCCTGGGACGCCCTTGAGCTCATGCGTGCCGCGCTCCTCGAACTCGAGCCCGGAGCCGGCCACCAGGTCCTTGACCGTGCTCGACACCAGCACCTCGCCGGGTTGAGCGAACGCGGCCACCCGCGCGCCGACGGCGACGCCGAGGCCCGCGAGCTTCGTCTCCAACCGCTCGAACTCGCCCGTGTGCAGGCCCGCTCGGACATCGAGCCCGAGGGAGCGGACCTCGTCGACGATCGCGCACGCGCAGCTGATCGCCCGGCCTGGGCCGTCGAAGGACGCGAGGAATCCATCGCCGGCGGTGTCGATCTCCACGCCCCGGAACTCATGGAGCCGGCCGCGGACAATCGCGTTGTGGCGCTCGAGCAGCTCCCGCCAGGCTCGGTCTCCGAGCTCAGCCGTGCGCGGCGTCGAGTCCACGATGTCGGTGAAGAGCACAGTGGCGAGCACGCGCTCGGGCTCGACCGCCCGTCCGAGCCTGGCGACGAAGCGCTCCGTCTCCCGCCGCGTTCGCTCGTGCGCCTCGTCGTCGACCCAGGTGTAGATGTCTTCGAGCCCGGGCAGCTCGACAAGCTCCGACCCACGGATCCGCTCGCTGACGAATTCGGCCTCCGCACGCTCGCTCGGCCGGAAGAGGATGAGCGTCGGTACACGCACGGACGAGACGACGTCGTTCACGTCGGCGTCCTTCATCGCGCGGAAGAAGGAAAGAGCGGCACCTGGGCTGAGGCTGCGACGCATGTGCCCGACGAACCAGTTTGTGAACGCCTCGTCGTCCGTCATCGAGGGCACCCACTCCCGAAGCAACCTCTCGAAGTAATCCCGGCGTCCCCACCCCTCGCGAACCTCGGCCAAGTGCCGCCGCCACTCCTCCTCTGACGGCGCCCATGGGTATGCAGCTGAACGCGATCCCTTCAGCGACGGACCGAAGAGCACCAGGCCCGCCGTCCGCTCCGGGTATGTGGCGGCGAACAGGATGGCCATGCGGCTCCCATCGTGGGCGCTCCAGATCGCTGCGCGCTCCGAGCCAACGGCATCCATCACCGCGCGCACGTCGTCCATCCTGGCTTCGAGCGTGGGCGCCTCCCGAACACGGTCCGAGAGCCCCGTCCCGCGCTTGTCAAGCATGAGGACACGAGAGCAGGCTGCGAGTCCTTCGACGTGACGCGCGAGCAAGGGCTGATCCCACGTCGAGAGCAGGTCACCCGTGGTGCCGCGGAAGAAAACGAGGTCGATCGGACCCTCCCCGACGACTTGGTAGGCAATGCTCAAGTCCCCGCTTCGCGCGTACTGAACATCCGGGATCTGCACGGCTCAAGTGTCCCACTAGACTGGCTCCGTGGCGATCACCGCGACTGAGAAGCGCCTGCTGATCGGTGGTGAGTGGGTCGAGACCGGCGAGTGGCAGGAGGTGCGCTCTCCCTACTCGGGCGAGGTCGTCGGGCGGGTGCCGAAGGCCGGCGCCGACGAGACTCGCCGCGCAATCGACGCCGCCGAGGCGGCGATGCGCGAGCCGCTGCCGGCGCACAAGCGCGCCGAGATCCTCGTCCGCGTCGCAGGCGCTCTGGGGCGCCGGCACGAGGAGGTCGCAGGGTTGATCTCCGACGAGGCCGGGAAGCCGCTGAAGGCTGCCAAGATCGAGGCCTCCCGCGCCATGTCCACCTACACCTTCTCGGCCGTCGAGGCGCGGAAGCTCGTCGGCGAGATGGTCCCGATGGACGCCTCGCAGGCCGGGGAGGGCAAGCTCGCCTTCACCCTGCGGAGGCCGCTCGGCGTCGTCGGCGCGATCAGCCCCTTCAATTTCCCGCTTAACCTCGTTGCCCACAAGATCGCCCCCGCGCTCGCCTCCGGTTGTGCGGTCGTGCTGAAGCCGGCGAGCCAGACGCCGCTGTCGGCACTCCTCCTCGCCGAGCTCGAGGCCGAGGCGGGGCTGCCCGCGGGCTGGCTCAACGTCGTCGTCGGGCCGGCCTCCGAGATCGGCGATGCCCTGGTCGAGGACGAGCGAGTGAAGGTGATCACGTTCACGGGCTCGAGCGCGGTGGGCTGGAAGCTGCGCGAGCGCGCGCCGCGCAAGCGCGTCAACCTCGAGCTCGGCAACGCGACGCCGCTGATCGTCGAAGCCGATGCCGACATTGAAGCGGCGGCGGCCGCGACTGCCCAGCACGGGTTCTCCTTTGCCGGCCAGAGCTGCATCTCGATCCAGCGGATCTACATCCAGCGTTCGGTCTACGACGAGTACGTCGAGCGCCTACTCCCGAAGGTCGATGACCTCGTCCTCGGCGACCCGGCCGACGACGACACCGACGTCGGCCCCGTGATCGACGAGGACGCGCGCGACCGGATCCTCGAGTGGATCGAGGAGGCGCGTCGCGGCGGTGCCGAGATCGTGGCGG
Source organism: Gaiellaceae bacterium (assembly GCA_035641605.1). Lineage (GTDB taxonomy): Bacteria > Actinomycetota > Thermoleophilia > Gaiellales > Gaiellaceae > JACDAN01. Next base: position 2,446 of record DASQTZ010000128.1, read on the forward strand.
GCGGCGAGCTCGACGGCGAGCTCATCCGGCCGACCGTAATCGCGAACTCCGGTCCGGAGCTCAAGGTCTCCTGCGAGGAGGTCTTCGGGCCGCTCGTGACGGTCAATCCCTACGACTCCCTCGACGAGGCGCTCGAGCTTGCGAACGGCACGAAGTACGGCCTCCAGGCGGGGATCTTCACGTCGAGCCTCCAGACGGCGTTTCGCGCCGCACAGGAACTCGAGTTCGGCGGCGTCACGGTCAACGAGGCGCCCACCTTCCGCGCCGATCAGATGCCCTACGGAGGCGTCAAGGATTCCGGGAACACCCGCGAGGGCCCGGCGTACACAGTGCGCGAGCTCACCGAAGAGCGCGTCGTCGTCGTCGACCTCTAGTTTCAAGGCGACCGCGATGGGAAGGACAGCGCCATGATTGGCGCCGCGATCGGCCTCATCGTCGCCGGGGTCGTCCTCTCGTTTCTTCTCCCGTTCGGCTGGATCGTCGGCGCGGTTGGGGTCATTCTCCTCGTCGCGTACCTTTTCGGCGTCGGTCGCCGTGCCGCCACCGGTCGGCCGTAGGCGCTCTCAGCTAGATTCGGTCCCTGATGGCAGGTCTGTGGCCGTTCGGCCGAGGCCGACGCGCGCGCACCGCCGCAGGCGAGGCGCCGCGACGTGCTTCACATCCCGCGGTGCTCAAACGTGAGCAGCGCGCGCTGCTACGCGAGCGAGAAGAGCGCGTTCGCGATCTCGGCGGGCTCGTGTTCGAGATGTTCAGACGCGACCGGTTCCGCGTGGAGCTGGTAACCGAGCGCTGCGCCGACCTCCTTGCCGTCGACCAGCGGCTCGAGGAGCTCGACTCGCTGCTGTCGGCCTCCCGCCGGGGCCTGCGGTGCGCGTGTGGGGCTCCGCTCGCGTGGGGCGCGCACTTCTGCGCCAACTGTGGACGCGCGGTCGGCGCTCGGCCCGTCGTTGCCTGCGCCCGGTGCGGAACGCCGTTGCCGGCTGACGTCAAGTTCTGCGGGAGCTGCGGCAGTGCTGTCGAGATCCCGCGGCAGGAGGAGCCGCCGGCCGACACGCAGGCCGAGCCGGCCACGAAGGAGCCGGCGGAAGTCTGATGCCGAGCGAGCACGGTCGTCCTTGTCCTCGTTGCGGCACCGCAACCGAGCCGCTGCAGGAGTACTGCCTCGAGTGCGGGTTGAGGCTACGGACGCCGGGCCTTGTGCCGGCGCTGTCCGAGGGTTGGCGTCGCCGCGTCTCCTGGTACCCGGGTGACTGGATCTGGCCCTCGCTTGCAGCCCTCGTCATCGCGGTCATCGCGGCCTCCGCCGCGATCGTCTGGACGCGGGATGCCCAGAGTGCGGCGAGTGAGACGCTGATCGGCGACACCTCCCCACTCCCGACAACCGTCGCGACGATCCAACCGACGCCACCGCCGGCGCCGACTGTGCCGACGACGACCCGGCCGAGGACGACTCCACCCCCGCCGCCGCGCCGGCGTCTGATCGAGTGGCCCCGCGGAAGAAGCGGCTGGACGCTCGTGCTCGCGTCGCTACCCACGTCGGCCAAGCGAGACGCCGCCCTCGCCAAGGCTCGTCAAGCGCTCGAAGCCGGCCTACCGCAGGTCGGCGTCCTCGACTCCTCGCGCTACGCGAGCCTGCATCCCGGCTACTTCGTCGTCTTTAGCGGCCTATACGAATCGCTCTCCGCGGCGCAGGCCGCAGCTTCACGCGCAGCGGACGCCGGGTACGGCAATGCGTATGCGCGCCGCGTAACGGCCTAGGCTGCGGCGGCGGTTTCCAGGTGCTGGTGTGAGGGGCAGTAGTCCCGCTCGGGCAGCGGCGTGCGCTGACAGGGTTTGCCCTTCCGGGTCGTCGCCCGGCACCGCGGCGCACCGCCGTCGAAGGCGCCGGCCTCGATCTGTTCCGAGATGAAGGCCACGGCCGCACCGACGCCCTCCTCGACCACCCAGGCAACTTGCGCCTGAGCCGTGATCGGGAAGTAGCGGCGGATGTCCTGGAAGAGCGCCCGGTCGGGTTTCGGGAAATAGAGCGGGTCGCGGGCAAGCCGCTCCATCGTGTCCTCGCACGCGGCAAGCACGGCCCGTCGGTAGTCGGCCTGCATGTCGGCCGGGACGTACGGGTCGATCAAATCCTTGATCGAGCGGTAAATCGCCCGTGAGTACTGATACATGCGGTTCTGAATCTCGAGCTTCTGAGCGTCCATACTTATGTAGCAGCTCCTCGATTAAGCGGCAGCAAAGGTCTGTTAACCAGGAATTAACGGCCTCTGGAGCCTCTGGGCGCTGGGAGCATAACGCTTTCCGGCCGGTGTCACAAAGTGCCGGCTCGGGTTGCCGGAAACGGCAACGATTGGCGATCGGACAGAATAGGTCTCCCCCCATGTCGCACGACACGGACAAGCTGATTCGCCAGCTCTCGCTCGTCGCCTTCCTGATGGCAGAGCGGCGGCCGCTCACCGCACGGGACGTAAAGGGCAACGTCGAGGGCTACTCGGAGATGTCCGACGAGGCGTTCGCGCGCCGCTTTTACTCCGACCGCGCCGAGCTGCTCGCCCTGGGCGTCCCGCTCGACTCGCAGCGCGACGAATTCACCGGCGAAGAGCTTTACACGCTGCGCAAGGAGCGCTACTTCCTGCGGGAGCTGAGCCTCGAGGACGAGGAGCTCGCAGCGTTGCAGACCGGGCTCTACCTACTCGAGGGCAACTTCGCATACGCCGAGCCGCTACGGCTTGCGCTCCAGAACCTGGCACTCGGTCGTCCCGGCTTCGAGCACCCGCCGACGGAAACGGCCGACCGCGTCGAGATCCGCGACGTGGACTATTCCCCGGAGACTCCCGGCCGGCTCGCGAAGCTCGAGAACGCGATCTCGAAGCAGCGCACGATCAAGTTCAACTACCGGGCGATCATGCGCGACGAGGAGCGCGAGCGGACAGTCGATCCCTACGCGCTCTTGCTCGACGGCGGCCGCTGGTACGTCATCGGGCGGGACCACGATCGCGAGGCGATCCGCACGTTCCGGGTCTCCAGGATCCGCGGCGACATCCGGCTCGCGACGCGTCGCGAGCGTGACTTCCGACTGCCCGAGGACTTCGACGTCGAGTCGTACCGCGGCCGCGCAAACTGGCAGATCGGCGACATCGCCGGCGAGGCGCGGATCGATGTCGCCGGCGACACCGCCTGGTGGGTCGAGCGGGTCTACGGACGAGCGGGACGGATCGAAGACGGAGTCTTCGTCACGGACTACGCCAGCCTGGCGGCGTTGGCGCGCTGGATTCTGCGCCAGGACGGCCGCGCCGTGCCGCAGTCGCCGCCGGATCTGCGGAGGACGGTCAAGACCGCGCTGCAGAATGTCCGCAAGCGCCATGAGGGCGACCCGCCGAAGCTCGCGCGGGCGGTGGCGCGAGACGAGGTCGAGCTGCCGGAGCGGCCGGGCTCCCCCGTGGCGCCCGAGCGGTTCGGGTTGTTACAAGCGCTCCTCGCGTACTTGCTCGACGCCTGCGGCGAGGGCAACGAGGCCGAGATCCCGGCGCGGGAGCTCGCCGAGCGCTTCCGGCTCGCGCCGGAGTCGCTCGAGGAGCATCTGTCCCTGCTCAACCTCGTCAACTTCGGCGGTGGCTGCTACGCGGTCTATGCGGAGCTGCGCGGCGACCACGTCCACGTCGACAAGGAGCTCTTCGGCGACACGTTCCGCGCCCCGCCGCGGCTGACCCCGCTCGAGGCACGCGCGATCCGGCTCGCGCTGGAGTTCGTCGGGCCGATGATCGCCGCCGACGCCCACACGCCGCTCGCGCGTGTCCGCCGCAAGCTGGAGGAGACGTTCGGCGAGTTCGAACTCGCCCAGACGCCCCAACCGGACGTCCCGCGAGCGGAGGAAGACCTCGTCAGTACCTTCAGCGACGCGATTCAGTCCCGTCGCCTGGTCGAGATCGAGTACCTCAAGGAGGGCGAGAAGCAGCCGATGTCGAGGATCGTCGAGCCGTATCAGCTCGAGCGCGAGCTACCGAACTGGTATCTCCACGCCTTCGATCTGAAGAACGAGGCCTCGCGAAGCTTCCGCCTCGACCGGATCCGCAGCGCCAAGAAGCTGCGCGAGCGCTTCGAGCGGCGGCCCGAGTTCGATCCCCACCGGTTCGGGGGCACGCAGACCTTTCGCATCTGGTACTCGCCGGAAGTCGCCCGCTGGGAAGTCGAGCGGGGCGCGACGCCGCTCGCCGACGGTTCAGCCTTGCGGGAGACCCCTGCCGGCGAGGAGTGGCTGGTCGGCGAGATCCTGTCGTACCGCGGCGAGGCAGTCGTCCTCGAGCCGCCCGATCTGCGCAAGCGCGTCGCCACCCGCGCGAAGGAGCTCGCCCGCGAGCTCAATCTCTCGCGCGTGACCGCTGCAGCCCGCTAGACACCTAGACGGGCACGCCGGCGAAGCCGGCATGCCCTCTTCGGGTCGGCGTCGCCTAGTCGACACCTAGACCGGCAGCGACAACGTGAAGGTGGCGCCGCTCTGCTCGGGATGTGAGCGGACTTCCAGGGAACCGCCGTGCGCCTCGGCGATCGAGCGAGCGATGAAAAGACCCAGCCCGGTCCCCGGTTTCGCGGTCTGACCGGTCTGGATTCGCCCGAACTTCTCGAAGACGACCTTCTGGTGCTCCGCGGGGATGCCCGGTCCCTCGTCACGCACCGCGATCACGACGCGGCTGTTCGAGCTCTGCGCCTCCACGTGAACCTCATCACCCGGGCTCGAGTACTTGACTGCGTTGTCGATCAGGTTCACCAGGATCTGGCGGAGCCGGTTGCGATCGCCTCGCACGTGCGGCAGCGGCTCGCGGACGACGGCACGTACGGGTACCTCATCCTGGCCGTGCTCAGCAGCGGCGGCCACGTCGCGAACGAGGTCGGCCAGGTCGACGTCGTCGAAGAAGTAGCTGAACGTCCCTGCCTCTATGCGAGACGTATCGAGCACGTCTCCGATCAGGTCGGCGAGCCGGGAGGTCTCATGGGCGATCAGCGCGAGGAACGATTCGCGCTGATCCGGCGTGAGCTCGCGCCAGCGCAGCTTCAGGGTCTGGGCGGAGCCGATCACCGAAGCCATCGGACTGCGCAGCTCGTGTGAGACGAGCGAGACGAAGTCGGCGCGGAGCGCGGACAGGCGCCGAAGCTCCTCCGCCGTCGTCCGCTCGGACTCGTAGGCGCGAATGTTCTGGACGGCGCTGCCCGCGAGCCGGCCCAGCAGGCTGAGGAGCTCGACCTCGTCGGGAGAGAAAGCCGACGGCTCGCGCCGCACGACCGCGAGCGCGCCGATCGTCTCGGGTCCGCTCAGCAGCGGCGCCAGCAGCCGCGACCGGAGCCCGAGCGAGAGAAACTCTCCCTCTTCGGCGAAGCGCCGGTCGCTCATGTCCTCGCGGTACAGCGTGTGGCCCGACAGGATCTCCGTCATCACCGAACCGGCGATCGGGAGCACGGTGCCCGGCGGAAAGACCGTCTCGGCGGCCGCCCCCGCGGTTGCGAAGACACGGAGTTGGCCGTCCTCGACGAGCACGATCGCGGTGCGGTCGAACGGCACCAGCCCCCGAAGCTCGCGGATGAAGGCGGCGAAGGACTGCCCGAGCTCGAGCGAGGATGAGAGCGCCCGCGCGCAACGATTCGTTGCGTCGAGGATGTCGGCGCGGCGGCCGAGCTCGTCGCGGAGCGCCTCCGCCTCGGCAGCTCGGGCCGAGGCGCTCTTGCGCTCTGCGCGGAGGCGATTCACAAGCGACCCGACGACCACGCCGACGATGAGCTGAATGCCGACCGGAAAGGTGACGTTGTCCAAGTCGTACTCGACCCCGTCGAAGCGAGTCGCTCGCGACCACTCGTAGAGCGCCAGCGTGCCTGCTGAGAAGGCCGGCATCGCGATCCCGCCGAGCACGCCGTACCTGACGGCAGCTTCGACGAGCGGAACGAAAATGACCTCGCGCATCGTTCCCGGTTCGAACGCGTAGACGAAGACATAGCCATAAGCGACGGCGGCGTCGAAGGCGAGCGCCGCGAAGCCGATCGTGTGCCACGCCGAGCGCGACGCCCGATAGGCGAGTACGAGGAGGACGACCGCGCCGACGGAAAAAGACACCGTCAGCGCCCAGGCCCACCTCTGGTAGCCCTCCGGGATATTGAACACGCCGATCTCGAGCGCGGCGAAGAGCACAGCGAGCAGCCGCACCCAGCCCGTCCAGATCTCGGCTACCGCCCGTTTCACGCGTCAGGAATTGCGACGCTCGTCGAGGCGGGTCAAGGCCCACTCGGCGTGCTGTTGGAGCATTGAGTCGTCCGATTCCGCGTAGCGCTCGGCGAGATGACGATCCTCGGGGCGGCCGTTGTTGCCGAGCGCGACCAGCGCGTTTCGGCGGAGATACCGAGGATCGTTGCGGGGGACGAACAGCCGCTCGTAGCGGAGTCGCAGGTCCGCGTCCTCGGCTTCGAGCCAGTCGACGAGGGAAACGATTGGCTCGGCGTGCGCCGGCAGGGGATCACCGGCGCGGCGCTTCTCGACCCCGCGGTTCCAGGGGCAGACGTCCTGGCAGATGTCGCAGCCGTAGACGCGGTCGTCGAGCTCGGCGCGATATGCCTCGGGAATCGAGTGCTTCGACTGCGTCCAGTAGGAGAGGCAGCGATTGGCGTCCACGGTGCCCGGCTCGTCGAGCGCGCCGGTCGGACACGCATCGATGCAGAGCCGGCACGAGCCGCAGTCAAGGTCGAGCGGCGGCGTCGGCTCGAGCTCGGCGGTCGTGACGAGCGTGCCGAGCACGACCCACGAGCCGTGCCTGCGCGTGATCAAGAGCGTGTTCTTGCCGTAGAAGCCGACGCCAGATCGCGCCGCTGCTTCCCGATCGACGTGCTGATTGGCGTCCACGAGGACGCGGTACTCGGCGCCGAGCCGCCCGCCCAGCGCGTCGAGCTTCTGGCGCAGCTCGGCGTACGCGTCGTACCACGTGTACCGCGGCATGCGGCCCTCGCCGGGCGCCGGTTGCGGACCGTCGGCGTAGTAACAGAGCGCGGCCGAGACGACGGTGCGAGCGCCCGGAAGCAAGGTTTCCGGGTGGCAGGAGACCTCGGGCTGGGCCATCGTGAAGCGCAGGTCGGCAAAGAGGCCCTGGGCGCGGCGCTCGAGGATCTGCCGCTCCGTGTTCTCGTACGGCTCGGCGGGGGTCGTGCCGATCGCATCGATCCCGAGCTCCCCGGCCAGCAGCTCCAGCTCCCGGGCCGTCATGTCCCTCAGTGTGCCTAGTGTTCCTCCGCCGTGAAGGCAATCCGAATCCACGAAGACGGCGGCCCGGAGGTGCTCCGCTACGAGGACGCGCCCGACCCGGAGCCAGGCCCGGACGACGTCGTGATCCAGCTTCGGGCGGCGTCGCTCAACCGTCTCGACCTGTGGGTGCGCCGAGGGCTGCCATCGGTGCCGAAGCCGCGGATCCTGGGCGCCGACGGGGCCGGTGTGGACGAGTCCGGCCGGAGGGTGGTGATCAATCCCGGGCTCGAGCACGGCGACAAGATCACCGTCATCGGCGAGCACACGGACGGCACCCACGCCGAGCAGATCGCGATTCCGGGCTCGAACGTCTATCCGATCCCGGACGGTCTGAGCTTCGAGGAGGCCGCGGCCTTCCCGCTCGTCTTCGAGACCGTCTACCGGATGCTCGTGACGCGCGCCGGGCTCAAGGAAGGCGAGTGGGTGCTTGCGTGGGGCGCCGGCAGCGGGATCGGCTCGGCAACACTCGTGATCGGCAAGGCGCTAGGCGCACGTGTGGTCGCAACCTCGTCGAGCGACGCCAAGCTGGAACGGGCCCGCGGACTCGGCGCCGACGTGATCGTCAACCACACGACAGGCGACGTCCTCGAAGCAGTCAAGGAGGCAACCGACGGCGCCGGCGTCGACGTCGTCGTGGAGCATGTCGGCGAGGCGACCTGGCAAACGTCGCTTCAGGCGGTTCGGGCGCAAGGCCGCGTGGCGATTTGCGGCGCAACGACCGGGCCGAACCCGAAGGCGGCGCTGCACCGGGTCTGGTGGAAGCAGCTGACCATCCTCGGCTCGACGATGGGCACGAAGGCCGACTTCGAGGGGGCCTACCAGCTCGTCGCGTCGGGGAAGGCGAAGCCGGTGGTCGATTCCGTCTTCCCGCTCGCAGACGCTCGCGCCGCTCACGAGCGCATGGAGTCCGGCGAGCAGTTCGGAAAGATCGTGCTGTCTATTCCGAACTAGCCGGCGCGGTAGCGCCGCGCTTCCTCGACCAGCGCCTCGAACAGGGCCAGATCGTCGCCCTCCTCGGCATGCCAGAGAACGCCGACGGCGAAGCGGCGGGCGGGGTCCTCGATTGCCTCCACCGTGCCGTCGTCGGCCCATGCCGCCTCGCGGAGGCCGCCGCCGAGCCGGCCGAACGCCTGATGGTGATGGGACTTCACCGGCGCGCGCTCGCCGAGGATCCCGCCTACACGACTCGCCGGCTCGACCCGCACGTCGTGGTCGGCAAACTCGCCCGGAGTGTGCCGATGGCGGTCGTCCCCGACGACTTCGGGCAGGTGCTGCACGAGGTCGCCGCCGAGCCCGACGTTCAAGACCTGGCTGCCGCGACAGACGGCGAGGACCGGCATGTCCCGCTCGAGGGCGGCACGGAGGAGTGCGAGCTCGGCCTCGTCTCGCTTCCTGTTCACTCCTCCCGTCGCGTGGTGAGCCGCGGCGCCGTAGGCGTCGGGATCGATGTCGCCGCCGCCCGAGAAGACGAGCCCATCGAGGGCGGCGAGCGTCTCCTCGAGGCCCTCCTCGGCCGGGGGAACGACAAATGCCCGCCCGCCCGCGCGCTCGACCGCGCGAACATACGCGGACGGTACGAGCACGGCCTCGACGTTCCAGGCGCCCCAGGCCACGGGTTCCTCGTACGAGGTAATTCCAATCACGGGTCTGAGGGGGCCTTCCATGATTCCCGTCGTACTCGGGGTTGATCCGTCAACCGCGGGTTGGCGCACCGCAACTGACGAGTCCGAGCTGCTGAGCGTACGTGC
>DASQTZ010000129.1:0-2472 GCA_035641605.1 Gaiellaceae bacterium
TGTCGATGATCTGCGTGTTCGCCGCGGCCTCCTGGCCCATCTCGTGCAGGATCGTCCGCTCCGTGCGTCCGGCGATGATCGGGTCCGGCACGCCCTCGATCCAGACGCGGGTCCGGCGACCGCCGCCGCGATCGTCTCCCGTCAGCGGCTCGAGCGCGTAGATCTTGTCGGCGCGGGCGTACTTCCCGAACCCGAGGAAGACCATCCGGTTCCCGCCGTTCGCCATGCCGCGATTATCGATTACGCGAGCGTCGAGCGGAGAGCCTCGACCACGTACTCCTGGTCACCGGGCTCGATCTGCGGGAAGAACGGCAGCGCGAACGTCCGACTGGCGATGTCCTCGGCGACCGGACAGAGCCCCTCGCCGAACTCGAACTGCTCCCGCATGTACGTCTGGAGATGGATGCACGGGACGTACTCGGCCACGTCCACCCCACGCTCGCGGAGATCCGCCATCACACGCGCCCGGTCGATCTCCGGCGCGAGCACGAGGACGTAGACGAACCAGGAGCGCGTGTGATCGGCGTCGTCCGCCGGCGCCAGCTCGACGCCGTCGACGCCCCCGAGCAGCTCGGCATACCGCGCGGCGACTTCCGCGCGCAGCGCCAGCGCGCGGTCGAGCTTCTCCAGCTGGGCGATGCCGATCGCGGCCTGCACGTCGGTCCAGCGGTAGTTGAACCCGACGCGCACGTGGTTGAACCAGCCGCCGCCTTCGTAGGAGCGGCCCTGGTTCCGAAGCGAGCGGACGAGCTTCCACGTCTTCTCGTCGTGCGTGACGACGACGCCGCCCTCACCGGTCGCAAGCTGCTTGTTCGGATAGAAGCCGAACACCGCGGGCGGTCCGTGCGACCCGATCGGGCTCCCCTTGTACTCGGCCCCGAGCGCCTCGGCCGAGTCTTCGATCAGCGTGAGCCCATGGCGCTCGGCGATCGCTGTCAGCTCGTCGAGCTCGCAGGGGTAGCCGAACATGTCGACGACGACGATGCCCTTCGTCCGCTCGGTGATCGCCGCCTCTACGGCGGCCGGGTCGAGATTCCACGTGCGCCGGTCGACGTCTGCGAAGACCGGCGTCGCGCCCTCGAAGAGGAAACAGTTCGCCGAGGCTGCAAAGGACAGCGTGGATGTGACCACCTCGTCGCCCTCACCGATCCCGGCCGCTCGAACGAGCATGTGCAGCCCCGCCGTCCCGCTCGACACGGCCGCCGCGTACGGCGCACCGACCCGCTCTGCGATCAGCTCCTCGAACCGGTCGATCGTGGGGCCGAGGGAGAGCCGGCCCGAGCGCAGCACCTCGAGGACGAGCTCCTCTTCCCGCTCGTCGATCCAGGGCCGCGCGAGCGGCACCCGGCGCGTGGCCTGGGTCACGCTTGCGCCGGAGTGGGTGCCTGAGAAGGGATCGAGGCGTACTCGAGCCAGTGCGACCAGCGCTCGCTGCCGCCGCGCACCGTGTCGAGATAGGCCTTCTGCAGCTTGAGCGTGACCTCGCCGGGCGGCCCGACCTCCTGGTCGTCGACCGAGCGGATCGGCGTCACCTCGGCGGCAGTGCCGGTCATGAAGATCTCGTCCGCGAGGTAGAGATCGGTGCGGATCAGGTGCGTCTCCTCGACCGTGTACCCGAGGTCCTGGGCGATCTGGATGATGGAGTTGCGCGTGATCCCGGGCAGGATCGACGTGGAGAGCGGCGGCGTCGTGATCTTCCCGTCCTTGACGACGAAAACGTTCTCGCCCGAGCCGTCCGCGATGTAGCCGTCGTCGGTGAGGAGGATCGCCTCGTCGTAGCCGGCCCGGTTCGCCTCGATCACCGCCAGCATCGAGTTCAGGTAGATGCCGGTCGCCTTGGCGGCGTGCGGGATCGTGTTCGCGCCGACGCGCTTCCAGCTCGAGATCTTGCACCGGATGCCGTTCTTCATTCCGTCGTCACCGAGGTAGGCGCCCCACGGCCAGCTCATGATCACGACGTCGACGGGGTTCCCCGCCGTGGAGACGCCGAGCTCGCCGTAGCCGTAGAAGGCGAACGGCCGCAGGTAGCACTCGGGGAGCCCGTTGACACCGATCAACTGGAGGCAGGCGTCTCGGATCTCCTCGACCGAGTACGGGAGGTCCATGTAGAGGAGCTTGGCGGACGCGTCGAGGCGCCTGACGTGGTCGGTCAGGCGGAAGACGGCCGGGCCGCTCGGGGTGTCGTAGCAGCGGATGCCCTCGAACACGCCGGTGCCGTAGTGCAGCCCGTGGGCCCCAACGTGAACCTTGGCGTCGCCCCAGTCCACGAGCTCGCCGTTCATCCAGATCTTGTCGGTAGCGATCATGCGCCTCCTCCGGTTTCCCTGGCCGAATGTTAGGCGGCCTCTGCGACAGCGTCCATCTGCTCCGCCTTCGAGAGCCTGACGAGGTCGGTCGGCGAAAGCGTCGCCATATGGCTGGGCGATCCCGCGCCGATCCAGACTCGCTCGTGGACGAGGAGCTGGCGGTCGA
>DASQTZ010000130.1:0-2817 GCA_035641605.1 Gaiellaceae bacterium
GCACCGGCCTTCGCTGCTCAGAGCGGCTTGCGCTCGAGCGGCGCGACGTCGACGCGTTGGCGTTCTGCACGTTCGCCGGGTCTATACCGACGGGAAGGTGAAGCACTACGGGAAGCAGGCCGGCTCTCTGCGAGCCGTCCCGCTGCGCCAGCGTGTCCTAGACGCGCTCGACAGCCTCCCCCCACGTCTCGACACGCTGCTCCTGTTCTCGGGCGTCCGAGGCGGCTACCTGAACCTGAACACCTGGCGCCGGGAGGAGTGGGCCCCCGGTATGAGGGCGGCCGGCGTCGAGCACCGCTCGCCCTACGCGCTTCGGCACACGTACGCGCCATTCTCGATCGCCGCGGGCGTCTCCCTGTTTCACGCTCGCGCGGAGGATGGGAACCAGTACGGGCGCAGATCGACCGCATGTATGGGCACCTGCTGCCCGATGCCGTCGACCTCGAGCGCACTCTGCTCTACGCGTTCGATGCTCGTCAGGAGCGGGAGGCGGCGGAAAACTAGGGGTTCTGCCGTCTAGCTGCCGCTGCAATTCCGCAGCACGTAGTGGACTCTCTACCGAAAAGGCCCTCTCAACAGGGCCTTTTCTCTATCGGGGCGCCCGGATTTGAACCGGGGACCTCTAGTCCCCCAGACTAGCGCGCTAACCAGGCTGCGCCACGCCCCGTGGACTCTACGATAGCGCCTCGGTGACGCCGCCTCGCCGCGCCGACGGAATTCGAGCAAACAGCGCACGAATCACGGATCTGTGCGCAAGGGTCGCACCCTGTGGGCGTCTTGAAATCGAGGTCTTCATTTTTTCTCCGGTTGTCCACACCCTCTGGAAAGCAGCTTCTGGGACACCGCCAGGACAGCCGCGTTGCCTGCACCGACGATATCCACACCCCTGTGGAAAAACCTGAGAACTCGCCCAAGAGGCAGGACAAAGCGGACAAGTCGGCGGCAAAGCCGCCGGGTCAATTCGTCTCGAACGACCTCGAAGAGCACACGGCGCGCTTCATCGCGGAGGTGAAGGACCTCGCGCGGCGCCGGAAGGAGGTCGAGGCCGAGGAAAAGCAGGGACCGCCGCCGCTGCCCGGAGGCAGTCAGCGCTCGAGGCGGCGGTAGAGCCGGTCGATCAGCTCGGGCATCTGCTCGAGCTTCTGGGTGATCAGGCGGAGCCGATACTCGCGGAAGTGCTCCGGCTCGACCTTCAGCGCTTTCGCCAGCCGGCGGACGATCTCGTCGGAAGGCACCGGACGGTTCCCGTGGACGAGATGATTGAGGTAGCCGGCGGAGAGCTTCGTTTGATCGGCAAGCCCGCGGTACGTGACGCCCGATTCCTGCATGAGGCGCTCGAGCGTCGGACCGAAAGGCTCCGTGCTGAAGCGTCGGCGGCGAGCCACTAGGGCACCATACTTACCTGATCTGGCCGATTTCTGCGGCGGCAACGCGCCGCTCCTCGCTCGTCGCTCGCTCGTAAACATCGACGGCTCCGTCCTCGAGCGTTTTCTTCCCGACGGTGACGCGCGTTGGACAGCCGATCAGGTCGGCGTCGGCGAACTTCTCCCCCGCTCGCTGGTCGCGGTCGTCGAGCAAGACAGAGAGGCCGGCGTTTTCCAGTGCGTCTGCAACCTCCTCGGCCTTCTCCTCGAGGCCGGGCAGAGCGACCACGTGCACGTCGTACGGAGCGACGGCGGCAGGCCACATCAGCCCTTGCTCGTCACGTCGCTGCTCCGCAACCGCGGCCATCGTCCTCGTCACGCCGACGCCGTAGCTGCCCATGATCAGCGGCTTCTCCTTCCCGTCCTCGTCCAAGAACGTCGCGCCCAGCGGAACCGAGTAGAACGTCCCGAGCTTGAAGATGTGGCCGACCTCGATCGCGGTCTGGAAGCGAAGCGCGCCGCCGCACTTCGGGCAGGCGTCGCTCTCCAGGGCCTGACGGAGATCGCCGAAACGCGCCTCGTAGTCGCGTCCCGCCTGGACGCCGCGCAGATGCCAGCCGTCCCGGTTCGCCCCGACTACGTACTGCCCCTCGCGGAGGGCGTCGTCTGCGACGATCTCCACCGCGGCCCCCACCGGGCCGACTGAGCCAGGCTCCGCTCCAAGGGCAGACCGAATCTCATCGCCGGTCGCAGGCCGCGCCCCGCCGCCGATGACACCCGCTGCCTTCGCCTCTTCGAGACGATCGTCCCCCCGGATCATGGCAAGGACGAACGTCCCGTCGGCGCGGACGTGAGGCATCGCCTTCGCAGTCGCCGCCGGGTCGACGCCGAGAAGGTTCGAGATCTCCTCGATCGTGCCCAGCCCCGGTGTCGCCACCTCCTCGGGTGCGTCGAGAGCGGGAGGAAAGTCCGGTTTTCTAGGGACTCCACGGGCAATCTCGAGATCGGCTGCATAGTCGCCCCGTTCGCAGGTGACGAGCGTGTTCTCGCCCGTCTCGGCAGGCGCAAGGTAGTCGCGGCTCTCGCTGCCGCCCATCATCCCGGACTCGGCTTCGACGGCGACCACCTCGAGGCCGCACCGCTCGAAGATCCGGTCGTATGCGTCCGCATGGAGCTGGAAGCTGCGGTCGAGTCCTTCCTCGTCTCGGTCGAAGCTGTAGGAGTCCTTCATGATGAACTCCCGCCCACGGATTAGCCCGGCGCGCGGCCGCGGCTCGTCCCGATCCTTGGTCTGGATGTGGTAGAGCAGCTGCGGGAGATCGCGGTAGGACCGGATCTCGCGCGCGTGGAAGGTGATCGTCTCCTCGTGTGTCATCGGCAGCACGAAGAGCCGGTTGTTCCGATCCGTGAGCTTGAAGAGCTCGGGGATCCCGTAGCGCCCGGTTGCCTGCCA
>DASQTZ010000131.1:0-31446 GCA_035641605.1 Gaiellaceae bacterium
AGGGAATCAGCTGGACGCCGACCTGCGAGAGCGCGGCGTCGAGAGCTTGGTCGTCCGAGAGCCCCTGCCGCCGGAACGGCTCCTCGATCAGCTCGTGAAAGGAATAGACCTGGTGCTGGGCCACGCGCCGCGGGCCCTCTCCCCAGACCCTCGCCGCGCGGAGGACCTCACCCTCGCCGAGGCCGGACGTGAACAGGAGCGGGAGCCCGGAGATGACCTGCAAGTCGTCCTCCCGCACGGCTTCGTCAGGCCGCGGAACCCGCAGGCCGAAGCCCGCATAGATTCGACCGAGCAACTCGAAGGGAATGCCGAGCTCGTCGCAGACCTCGGCATGCGTCTGGCCGACGCGGGGAGACGGCTCGGGGAATCGGTCGAGGTAGGACAGGGTGAGCACACCCTCGGTGAGGGCCGTCGCGACACTCTCCGGTGGGATTCCGAAGGCCTCGAGCTCCTCGACCAGTTGGACGCGGAGCGGGTCGCCGCTGCGAAACGGCTCGCCCGCCTCGCCCTGGCCGATGATTCCGAGCTCGACGAGCTTTCCGACCCGCTCTCGAGTCGTGCCGGCACGCCGCGCGATCTCCGCTTCGGTCAAGGTCACGACGATGACTGTAGTGCCGCGTCGATCAGTCGGGGGTCCGTGCGGAGGCCACGTTCGCGGCGATCGGCAACTCGAAACCGTCGCCCTCGGCGTAGCGCCGAACGCCGTCGGCCATGGCCGTGCGAATCGCCTCCAACCGCTCCGGTGCTTGCGCGGCCAACACCGCCGCCGTGCGGCAGCCGGCATGCAGCTCCGCCTCGAAAAGCAGCTCGGCGTCCTGCACCCGCCAGAGCACGCGGACCGTCTCGATCCCGATCGAGTCGGCCTCGAAGCCGGCTTCGAAGAGCACGCGCCGGCATTCCTCGGGATCACCGAAGCGGTAGAAGGGCGGGCCCTCCGGTAGCTCCACGGGGGCGGCGTGCGAGGAGATCGCACCCTCGACGATCTCCGCCACCGCATTGTCCTCCGCTACCCAGGCGGTGAACGCGATCCCGCCGCCGGGAACGAGGACGCGGCGCGCCTCGGCGAGCGCTGTCTCCGGACGAGAGAGGTGCAGGATCCCGAAGTTCGTGGTCACGACGTCGAAGGAGGCGTCCGGAAACGGGAGTCGCTGGGCATCGCCTTCGACGAACGTGAGCTCGGGGCAGCGACGCCGCGCTTCCTCGACCATCGCCGGGGCGACGTCGAGACCGATCGGCTCGGCCCCGCGCGCGGAGGCGGTCTCCGAGACGAACCCCGGCCCGCAGGCCACGTCCAACAGTCGAGAGCCGGTACGGACATCCGCCGCGTCGAGCAGAGGCTCGACGAAGAGCCGGGTGTCCGTCCAGCACTCTACGTAGCGCGGGGCGGCTCGATGCCACCCTGCGCGCTCGAACTCCCAAAACGCGTCGCTCAGTAGTCGGCCTCTGCGACGGCCGGGGCGCCAATTGCTTCCTCGCCCGCGTGTTCCGGCGCGCCGCGCGTGCGGAGGAAGGCGGCGCCGATGACAGCCGCAGCGGCGGCGAAGAGCGCACCGACGAGGAACGCGGCGTGGTAGCCGCCGGTGAGGGCGACGAGCGGACCGTCCCCGTCCGCGGTGAGGGTCTCGGTGCGGGAGGCTGCGAGGCTGGCGAGGACCGCGAGCCCGAGCGCGCCGCCCATCATGAAGGCCGTGTTGACGATCCCCGAGGCGAGCCCGGCTTCCGTCGGCTGGACGTCGCTCATCGCTGCGAACAGCACCGGGTTGAAGGCGATGCCGGCGCCGATGCCGAGGAAAATCATGCTCGGCAGCACGTCGACCACGAAGTTGCCGTCGACCGGCGCGCGTGCGAAGAGCAGGAGCCCGACTGCGGCGAAGCCCAGCCCGGCCGCGAGCGGCAGCCTGACCCCGTAGCGCATGACCAGCCGCGCGGACACCGCGACCGAGAGCACTCCCATGACCAGGTTGCCCGGGAGGAACGCAAGCCCGACCTCGAGCGGGCTGTAGCCCAGCACGAGCTGCAGGTAGAGCGCCGAGAGGAAGAACCACGCGAACATCGCCGCGGCCCAGAGGACGCCGACGATGCTTGAGAACGACAGGTTGCGGAGCCGGAAGAGGCCGAGCGGCATCAGCGGGGAGGAGACCGTCGCCTCGATCGCGAGGAAGATTGCGAACAGGGCTGCGGCGACGCCGAGCAGCCCGAGCGTCCGCAGGGTCATCCAGCCAACTTCGTTCCCGTTCACGATCGCGTAGACGGCAATCATCAACGAGACCGTGACCGTGATCGCGCCGGCGACGTCGAGGCGCTGCGCGACGGCCGCGGCGCGCTCCCCCGGAATGATCCGCAGCGAGAGCACGACGACCGCGACGCCGATCGGAACGTTGACGAGGAAGATCCAGTGCCAGTCGAGGACGTCCGTCAGGATTCCCCCGAGCAGCACGCCGAGCGAGCCGCCGCCGGAGGCGACGAAGCCGAAGATGCCCATCGCCTTCGCCCGCTCGCCCGGCTCGGTGAAGAGCATCATCATCAGCGAAAGCGCGACGGCGGAGACGATCGCGCCTCCGAGCCCCTGGATCGCCCGAGCCCCGACCAAAACCTCCTGCGAGTTGGCAAGCCCGCAGGCGAGCGAGGCCAGGGTGAAGAGGCTGATGCCGGCCAAGAAGAGCCGCCGGTGGCCGAAGAGGTCCCCCAACCGCCCGCCAAGGAGCAGGAAGCCGCCGAAGACGATGAGGTACGCGTTCACGACCCACGCCAGCTCGCTTTCCGAGAAGCCGAGGTCGTTCCTGATCGAAGGCAGCGCCACACCGACGATCGTCACGTCGAGGACGATCATCAGGTCGCCGAGGCAGAGAATGAGGAGTGCGAACCACCGCGTTCGGCTATCCAAGATGGTCATCGAAGGTTCCTTTCCCGGTCGGTCATCGATCTCGAAGGGTTAGACGGCCTCGTGACAGAGAACTCATCGGTGTCGCACCGATGAGTTTTTCGCGGCGTAACGGTCTTGGTTCTGATGGGCACCTCGGCGCCGGAAACGATCACGCTCGCCATAGACGGTCCCATCACCCGCGCCGACCTGCCCGGCCTCTGCGAGCGTTTCGGCGCCGTGCTGAGCGCGAGCGGTGCCGGCACTGTCGTCTGCGACGTACAGAGCTGTCGCGCCGATTGCGTGACGGTCGAGGCCCTCTGTCGGCTCCAGCTTGCCGCGCGGCGGCAGGGCTCCACGCTCGCCCTGCGACATGCGTCGACCGAGTTGCTGGACCTTGTCGCCTTCATGGGGCTTGCGGAGGTGTTGCCGGGCTCAGGTGTCGAGTCGGAGGGGCAGCCCGAAGAGCGGGAAGAGCGTCTCGGTGTCCAGGAAGAACGTGAGCTCCGCGATCCGGCCGTCTGAGATCTCGAGCACCTGGAGCGCCCAGGGGTCGTAGCCCTGGCCGGTGTCGCTCGGCTTGTACTGGCCGAAGGCCGGCGCGCCGTTCGCCGACAGCGTCGGAATCACCCGCGAGCCGCGACAGCCGATACCGGGGCCGAGCCACCAGGCGAAGATGTCGTCGCGGCCCCGAAGCCAGAGGTCATACGGCGGCATCGACTGGACCGCGTCCTCCCGGATCAGCGAGGTCAGCGCCTCCATGTCGTAGGCTTCGAACGCCGCGACGTAACGGGCGAGCAGCTCGGCGTCGGCTCCGTCGACCGACGACGGCGTGTCCGCCTCGTTCACGTCGCTCGCCTCGAGCGTCGCGCGGGCACGCTGGAGGGCGCTGTTGACAGACGCCACGCTCGTGCTCAGTAGCTCCGCGACCTCGCTCGCCTGCCACCGGAGCACCTCGCAGAGGATCAGCACGGCTCGCTGCCGGGGCGGTAGGTGCTGGAGGGCGGCGACGAATGCGAGCTTGACCGTCTCGCGCGCGACGGCCACCTCCGCCGGGTCACCTTCGGGCACCACCAGTCCGTCGGGAGCGGGCTGGAGCCAGGTTGTTTCGGGCAAGGCGTTCAGATTCGCCTCGATCGGCTCTCGGGCCGGCCCGAGATCCATCGGGCGAGCGCGGCGCTCGCGACCGTTCAGCATGTCGAGGCAGACGTTCGTAGCGATCCGATAGAGCCACGATCGCAGCGCGGCGCGGCCCTCGAAGCGGTCGAAGCCCCTCCATGCGCGCAGGAAGGTCTCCTGCACGGCGTCCTCCGCCTCGAAGGGGGAGGCGAGCATCCGGTAGCAGTAGGCGGTCAGCTCGCGGCGGTGCTGCTCGAGCTGACCCTCGATCTCTGCGGAGCTGGAGGCGGCGGCGGCGGACGGCTCGCGCACGAGCCTCATCCTAGGCAATCGCTTGCGATCCGCGGCGAGTGGACACGCCGTGTCAAATCAGCGGTTCGAAGAGATCGCCGAAGCGCTCGATTCGAGCGGCGATATCCGAGTTGAGGAAGGTCAAACGCCCGCTGTCAGCGGTCGCGGCCGCCTCCTCGACCTCCTCCCAGGTAACCGGCGTGGCGACGGTCGGCCACGCCAGACCGCGGAGCGAGTAGGGCGCCACGGTCTGGCGGCTTGGATCGTTTTGGAGCCAGTCGACGTAGACCTTGCCGGCACGACGAGTCCTGCTCATCTCCGCTACGACCTCATCGGGACGGCTGTGGCTCAGCGCCCGCGAGACGTCCCGCGCGAGCTCCTTCGTCTTCTCTCCTTCATGCGGCGATCCGAGTGGGACGTGAACGTGCAGTCCAAGCGAGCCCGAGGTCTTGACGAGGGCGCCGAGGTCGAGCTCAGAGAGCAGGTCGCGGAGAGCGAGCGCCACCCTCGCGCAGTCGGCGACGTCGGCGGGTGGGCCGGGGTCGAGATCGAAGACAAGCTGTGTTGGCCGCCGCGGCGCTTGGACGTGCCACAGAAAGGGGTGTAGCTCGATCGCCGCCTGATTCGCGACCCAGAGGAGCGACGGCAGATCGTCGACCACACAAAACCGAAGGCTCCGTCCCCCGCGTCCTTTCGTGTCGAAGACGGTCAGCCACTCAGGCTCGCCCCGGCATTCGTTCTGGTGCCAGCTGACGCCGTCGACGCCATCCGGGAAGCGCCGGAGCGTCAGCGGCCGCCCGCGGAGGTGCGGCAGAAGCGTCGGCGCGAGCTCGATGTAGTACTCGAGCAGGTCGCCTTTGGTCAGTCCCGACTGCGGCCAGAGCACTTTGTCCAGGTTCGTCACGGCGACGCGCCGGCCCTCGATCTCGAGCGGGCTCACTGCGCCAACAGCTCGGCGAGATTCACCGGCGGCGTCTCCAGCTGCTCGAGCGTGCAGGAGCGCGGGTCGCGATCCGGACGCCAGCGGCGAAACCGCGCCGGGTAGCGGAAGCGGTATTCGTCGAGCTGGTCGAACTGAACCTCGCACACGAGCTCAGGCGCGAGCGGTGTCCAGTCCTGCTCCATCTCCTCAGGCGACCAGCGCCCGGCGGCGCCCGCCAGCCGCCCGGTCGGGTTGCCGCCGAGGAGGAACCCGTGCTCCCACGGGTGCCCTTCGAGCGGCACGACATACGGCTCGAGCTCTTCGACGAGGCGGCGCCGGGCCGCCGCCGTGAAGGACGAGGCAATGCCGACGTG
The DNA here is from genome assembly GCA_035641605.1 of Gaiellaceae bacterium. GTDB lineage: Bacteria > Actinomycetota > Thermoleophilia > Gaiellales > Gaiellaceae > JACDAN01. The sequence goes on from DASQTZ010000131.1 coordinate 5,567, forward strand.
GCGCAGCTCGCCGCGTTCGTCGTACAAACCGAGCAGCAGCGAGCTCGGCAGCGGCTGGTCGATGTACCACCGCGCGCCCGCGACGATGCAGTCGGCCATGCGTTCACGTTTGACCTTGACCATGCGGCGTTCCCCCTCCTCGTAGCGCAGCTCTTGGTGCTTGGCGACGACGCCGTCGACGCCGGGGCCGTGGTGGGCGGCGAGCCAGCGTTCAGCCTCCTCCCGATCCTCCGTAAGAGGCGTGAGGTAGACCGGGGGGCTGGCGTCGGAGAGCAGCCGCTCGAGCAGGAGACGCCGCTCGCGGAAGGGCCTGCCGCGCAGGTCGTCGTCCTCCAGCGAGATCACGTCGAACGCAATGAAGAGCGCGGGCGTCTCCCTGCTCAGGCGCTCCACCCGGGCTGCGGCTGGATGCAGGCGCGCGAGCAGAGCCGGAAAGTCCGGCCCCGCCTCCGAGACCACGACGATCTCGCCGTCGAGGACGAATGTCTCCGTCGGGACCGCCAGCAGCGCTTCGACGAGCTCTGGGAAGTAGCGCGCGAGGGGACGCTGGTTGCGGCTCCGGAGATCGAGCTCCTGCCCGGCGCGGAAGGCGAGGCCGCGGAAACCGTCCCACTTGGGCTCGTAGAGGTAGCCGTCGGCGGGAAGCCGGCGCTCCAGGCGCGCGAGCATCGGGGCTACCCGCGGCGGCATGGGCCTACCCCTTCTCCAGCTCGATGCCTTCCTGCTCGAGGTCGGGAACGCCGCCGTCGACGACGTGCTCGACGTTCTCGATGCCCGCCCGGCGCAGCAGGCCTGCGGCGATCGAGCTCCGGTTGCCGGCCGAGCAGGCAACGGCAATCGGCTTGCCGTCGGCGGCTGCACCGACGTCGTTCGGGAGCCCGTCACGAAGGTCGTGGTAGGGCACGTGGATCGAGCCTGGGACGTGGCCCTCCTCCCACTCGTCGTCCTCGCGGACGTCGAGCAGGACGGCCTCGTTCGCACGGATCTGGTCGGCCAGCGTGGCCGGGTCGATCGCCGTCGCCGTCTCGACGGGTAGATCCGCTTCCTGCCACGCACCGATGCCGCCGTCGACGAACCCGCGCAGCTCGCGGAACCCCACCGCTGCGAGCAGTTCGACCAGCCGGTGGGCCTCGGTTTCCCCGGGCCCGAGCACGACGATCGGCGTGTCGGGCTCGGCGATCCAGGCGGCGCGGGTACCGACCGCGGCCTCGACCATCGTCACGTTGATCGAGCCCTCGACGTAAACGGCGTCGTATTCGCGCGGCGTCCGCCCGTCGAGTAGCAGGGCGCCTTCGCCGAGGAGAGCCTGAGCACGCGCCGGGGCCAGCGGCTCGACAGGCGGTGCCGCCGTCACGAGCGGTCCGCGATTGAGCTCGACGATCCGCTGGAAGTTCGGTGGCTGCGGCCGGACCTCGCTCATCAGCGTTTGGACGAACTCGTCCTCGTCCTCGATGCGCAGGAAGCGGTTGAACCGGCGCTCGAAGCCGATCGTCGATTCCGGCTTCTTGCTCATCGCCACGCCGCCGCAGAGGGAGCCGCCGATGTGAGCCGGCCAGACCTCCACGAAATCGTCGAGCTTCACGAGCGTACGCAGGGAGGCATGGAGCGCGCGTGCGCCCTCCTCCGCCTCGACGGCGAGATCCGGGCGCGCGACGTCGTCGATGAAGAGCGAGTCGCCGGTGAGGACGAGCCAGGTCTCGTCGGCGCGGCCGCGGTCCTCCACGAGGTAGGAGGTGTGCTCGGGCCGGTGGCCCGGCGTGGCAAGGCCGACGATGCGGACGTCGCCGAGTTCCAGGGCGTCGCCGTCCGCGAGCGGCTCGTGCTCGTAGTCGACCTCCGCGCCGTCCGGAACATGAATCTCCGACCCGGTGGCCTCCACGAGACGGCCGCGACCCGAAAGGTGATCGGCGTGGTTGTGCGTCTCGAGGATGTGCGCGAGCTCGAAACCCTCCTCTGCGGCGAGCGCGAGGTACTCCTCGATCGCCCACTTCGGGTCGACGACCGCGGCCTCGCCGCCAGAGGCGAGGACGTATGAGGCGCAGCCGAGGTCGGAATGCAGGATCTGACGGAAGAACATCGCTCTTCCCTTACCCGCGCACCGCCTCGATGATGTCGGCGAGGCTCCCTGCCGCGTCAGCCCGTCGCCATCGCCGCGTGGGCGGCGATGGCATGTCTCTCACCGGCGCGGGCGATGTGCTTCGCGATGTACTCGGCATCGCGCCCGCGACCCGGAAGGACGTCGGACGAGAGCGAGTATTGGAACACGAGGCCGAGGAAGTACAGGCCCGGTTCGGATTCGACGACGCCGCGGTAGTGCAGCGGCTCTCCGTCGTCCCCGAGCACGGGGAGATCGATCCAGCTGAAATCGGTCCGGAACCCTGTGCACCAGACCACGTTCGAAACGTCGAGAACACTGTCGTCCTCGAGCAAGGGCCGTCCGTCCCGCACGCCCAGAACCCTGGGCAGGCGTTCGACGCCGGCGGCGGCGAGATCCTTCAGCTTCGTCCGGATCAAGGGATCGCCCTTCGAGATCAGCTTGGGGCCCAGCTTGCGGCCGATCCGTGTGTCGACTCTCAGTACGCGATGGCCCACGAAGCGGAATACGCGAAAGCCGAAACGTGCCGGCAGGCTCCCGTGTCGTACAGGGATCTCGCCGGTCTTCGGGCCGGCCAGCCGCACTTGGTGCGTCCGCGAGAGCTCGGCTGCGAGCTCCGCCCCCGAGTTGCCGGCGCCGACCAGGAGGACGGGTCCCTTCTGCAACTGCGAAGGGTTCCGGTACTCCGAGGAGTGCAGCTGCAGGATCCTCGGATCGAGCTCTGGGGCGAAGGCCGGAATCTTGGGAAGCCGATGCGCGCCGGTCGCGACGATCACGTTCTCCGCCTCGAAACGAAGCTCCTCCGCGGAGACGACGAATCGGCCGTCGCTCTTGGTGAGCCCGTCGACGCTGATGCCCGTTCGCACCGGAAGCTCGAACTGCACGGCGTAAGCCTCGAGGTACTCCGCCAGCTCGTCCTTGGTCGGGAACGACCAAGCGGGTGCCGGGAACGGCAGGCCCGGCAGCCCGTTGAAACGGGCGGGAGTGAAGAGACGAAGCGAGTCCCAGCGCTCGCGCCAGGTGTCGCCGATCCGTTCGTCCGCATCAAGGATCACGAACGGACGGTCGTGCTTCGCCAGGTAATACCCGGCCGTGAGGCCGGCCTGGCCGCCGCCGATGATCACGGTCTCGAAGCGCTCGGCGTCTGGATGTTCGCTGCGCATTCGGTCCCCCTACTTCATGGCGTTGTGGACGGGCCAGAACTCACGCGGGGGCGGCGGGCCGGAAAGGCCGAGCGTTTGCAGCGCGGGTATGAACCGCTCCTGGAAGAACCGGTTCGCCTCCTCTTCCGACTCCCACAACTCGATCACGCGCCAGCCGCCGTTCGGGCTCGGCCCGGCGACGTGGAAGATTCCGCCCGCAGGCTTCTCCAGCCCGATGAGGGCGCGGATCTTGTCGTACACCTCCTGCGAACCCTCCGGGTTGTCCACCATCATTGCGATGGCCACGATCGTCTCCTTTCGCTCGTTGATCTCTACGAGCACGCTAGGAGGGAGCGACCCGGCTCGCATCGCCCGGATCCACCAACTTCATATGAGGAGTACGTGGTCATTTCTGACCACGCGGGGGCTAGCTAGACCAGGTCGTGCTCGAACGCGAACGCGCCGGCCGCGGTTCGCGACGACACGTTGAGTTTGCCGAAGATGTTCTGCACGTGCCGCGCGACGGTGTGCTCGCTGATCACGAGCGCCGAGGCAATCTCGCGGTTGCTCTTCCCGGCGGCGACCAGGCGCAGTACCTCCAGCTCGCGCGGACTCAGCCCGTGGGAAGCGCCGAGCGGGGCGGGCCCGCTGAGCGCGTCGACGCGAGCAAGGTCGGGAGCCGCACCCAGCCGCTCGAAGACGTCGCGGGCCGCTTCGAACTCGAGCGCGGCGGTGTCGTCGTCTCCGAGCGCGCGGCAGGCCAAGCCCACGAGCACGCGCGTGCATGCCGCCTCGTACGGCGCCTCGAGCTCCTCCCAGACCTGCAACGCGTGACGCAGCGCCGCAAGGGCAGCCAGCGCATCGCCCCCGGCAAGCTCGACGGCTCCCCGGACGTACCCGGCAGTCGCGGCCAGCATGGGACGCTCGCTGCGCGCGGCGATCTCACCGAGCTCGCTACATGCCGTCTGAGCCTCCTCGAGCTCGCCGGCGGCGAGCATGATCTCCACATACGCCGGCAGAACTCCGGCACGCCGCATCGGCTCGGTCCGCTCTCCGAGGACACGCCGGATTGCGGCCGCCGCCGCATCGACGTTCCCCCGAGCCAGACGCAACAGCGCCAGGCCGGGCTGCGGTTCGCGCCCGTAGCCGCTCGCCTCTCGGTACGCCTCCTGGGCTGCAGCGAAGTCCCCCTGCAGGCGAAGGAGCTCCCCCTGCTGGTAGAGGGCCTGCCCGGTTGCCGGCCGATTCATCGCCTGCTCGCAGCGCTCCCGGGCCAGCCGCGCCTCTTCGAGCGCATCGCGCCACGCGCCGTGCAGCTGCATGATCCCGGCGCGGTGTGCGAGGCAACGCCCCGTGAACGCCACCATCTGCGGCTGCTGCTCGCACCACCGCGTCAGCGCGTTCGTCCACTCGTGGGCACGGCGTGGCTCGAACGCCGCTTCACAGCCCGCGATCACGCCGCAGTAGACGACGCCGGTCATGAACGGTGACACCTCGCCGGCCGTGACGGCGACCATCGCATCGTCCAGGTGCGCCAGGCCATCTCCTACGCGCCCCTGCTGGATCCGGATGAGGCCCTGGAAGTGCGCAGCGACTGCGACGAGGTCTGCGTCGCCGAAGCGCTCACCGATGCCGGCGGCGTCGGTTGCGACGGCATACGCAGTCTCGTAGTCACCCATCCCCTCGTGCCGGAGCGCTACCGGTACCAGCAGATAGCCCTGCTCGACGCAGTCCCGCCCCTCGCTCTCGACTAGCCGCTGCGCGCGGCCGAACCAGCCCCCCGCCGGCCCGACCTCTCCTCGCAGCGCGAGGTTCATCCCGATCCAGAACGCGGCCCGAGCCGCCTGGAGCCTGTCGCCGGCCTCGACGTACGCGTGGTGCGCGCGCTCCAGGAGGGCCAAGTGGTCATCTATCCGGCCGATCATCGAGGCCGAGATTGCGAGAAGGACGAGGTCCTCCGCTCCCAACGGCGTCGCAGCGTCTGTGCGCGACAGCGACAGGTAGGCGTCTTGCCACTCGCGTCTCGCGTACGCCTCACGGCCGCGTACGAGCTCGTCCATGCTCACCTGCCGTCCATTCTCGCCTCTGCAGGAGCTGACGAAGGAGCGTAACGCCTAGCGATCGCCGGGCGCCGCGCCGAACGTCTTGACCAGCTCGGCGACTCGGTCGGCCGGGCCGCTGACGCGGATCTCTCGAGAAGGGAGCCGGCGCCGCGCGAATGGCCGCGTGATGAAGTCAGCCCACGCTCTCGCTGTCGTGCTCACGACCACGTCCGACGGAACATCTCTGTCAGCGACCGACCAGCGCTCGCCGTCGAACACCAACGCGAGTGACCGCTCCCCATCGCCAAACTCGAAGCGCCACGCACGGCGACGCGAAGGCTTTGGAGCGCGGTTGTTGAGCGCGACCGCGGCGCCGCCGATCAGGTGCTCCGGATGCGCGGCCTCGTCCTCGCCGAGGGGGTGGCGCTCGTGCTTGTGCCCCCAGGCGATCAACGCCTCGAGCACCGGCTCCAGATCGCGGCCCTTTCCGGTGAGCTCATACCAAACCTCTCGCCGGCCGGGCTGCTGCTCCCTCTTGACGATTCCGGCGCTCTCGAGCTGGCGGAGGCGGATCGTCAGCCACTTCGGCGTCACATTCGTGAGCAGTCGCCGCAAGTCGCCGAAACGCCTAGGCCCCGCGAGCAGATCCCGGACGATCAGCAGCGACCAGCGGTCGCCAACCGTTTCGAGCGTTCGTGCAGCAAGGCAGAAGTGGCCGTAGCTCGCCTTCATCACTTGACAAGATCCTAGCGGATTTGGTATCTGAAAGATACTTTCTTTCAGAAACTCAAAGGAGGCGGAACGATGACCGATCGGCTGGCGCGAATCGCAGATCGGCGAGCAGCGCAGCTGCTCTTTGTTGCCCTCGTACTCTTCATCGCTGCCGGCTGGCTCGGCGCCGGCGTTGCTGAGCGACTCGATCCGTTCGGTGCCGACGATCCGGAAACCGAGAGCGTCGTCGCCGACAAGCGTCTCGAGGCGGCAGGCTTCCGCGAGACCGGAGTCGTCGTCCTCGTCGAAGGCCTCGACATACACTCGGCTGAGGGACGTGCTCGGATCGCGGCGATTGCCCGCCGGCTCGAAATCGACGCGGACGTCGCTTCGGTCTCGAGCGCTCTCGACAGCGGATCGGCCGACTTCGTCTCCAATGACGGCGGCGCCACCTACCTCGCTGTCGCACTGAGGCCCACCGACGACCACGCCCGCCAGGACGCGGCCGAACGGATCGCCGAGTCCCTGGCCGACACTCCCGGCGTCACCGTCGGCGGTCCGGCGCTCGCCCAACGGCAGGTGAATACGCAAGTGGAGCAGGATCTCCGGACCGCTGAGCTCTATGCCTTCCCGCTCCTCTTCCTGCTCTCGCTGCTCTTCTTCCGCAGCCTCGTAGCCGCATTGCTCCCACTGCTTGTCGGTGCACTCGCGATCGTCGGCACCTTCTTCATGCTGCGCGTAGCGAGTGAGCTGACATCGGTCTCGATCTTCGCCCTCAACGTCGCGATCGGGCTCGGACTGGGGCTCGCGATCGACTACAGCCTCTTCATCATCTCGCGTTACCGCGAGGAGATCGCTCGCACGGGCCCGGGATCGGAGGCGATGCGGCGGACACTGGCCACCGCCGGCCGCACGGTGCTCTTCAGCGCCCTGACGGTCGCCGGCGCGCTCGCATCGCTGCTCGTCTTTCCCCAACGCTTCCTCTACTCAATGGGGATCGCCGGCTTCTTCGTCGCCCTGATCGCGGCGGCGATCGCTCTCACCGTCCTCCCCGCCGTCCTCACGCTGCTCGGCCCGCGCGTCAACTCCCTCACTCCCGGGTTCCTGGCTCGCCGCGCCGAGCGCGACGCCAGCCCCGCACAGGAAGGCTTCTGGTACCGCCTCACGCAGCTGGTCGCCCGTATCCCCGGCCGTATCGCCGTGGCCACGGCGACGCTGCTGGTTGCGCTCGGGATCCCATTCCTCGGGATCGAGTTCACGTCGGTCGACGCCCAGGTACTGCCGCAGTCGACGAGCGCTCGCCAGGTCGATGACGCGCTTCGCGCGGATTTCCCGCCCTACCGTGACACGCCGGTGACCCTCGCCTTGAGGGGCGATGCGCGCGAGGCTGCACGAGTCGCCGACGCAGCCTCGCAGCTGCCCGGCGCAGCGGCAGTGCGGCCGCCACACGCGCTCGGCGGCGGGACGTACGCGATCGACGTGATCTCGACCGCGCCGGCGCTCGCCGAAGAGAGCCGGCAGCTCGCCCGTGACCTGCGCGGGCTAGAGGGCGGCGCCCTCGTCACCGGCACGACGGCCCACTACCTCGACCTCGAGCAGAGCCTCGGCGAGCACCTCCCGCTGATGCTCCTGATCGTCGCCGCTGTCACGATCGGGGTGCTCTTCACGATGACAGGCTCGGTGATCCTGCCTCTGGCCCAGCTGCTGATGAACGCTCTCGGGCTCGCCGCGATGCTGGGCGCTCTCGTCCTGATCTTCCAGGACGGTCGCTTCGAATGGCTGCTCGGCTACACGAGCCAGGGCGGGCTCGAAGCGACGCAGCTGCTGCTTCTGTTCGCCGTCGTCTTCGGACTCTCAACCGACTACGGCGTCTTCCTCCTCGCGCGGATCGGCGAGGCTCGCGCGGGCGGCTACTCCGACGCCGAGGCGGTGGCCGTCGGCCTCGAGCGCACGGGGCGGATCGTCACGGCCGCCGCCCTGCTCTTCTGCATCGCGTTCGGCGCCTTCGTCACGTCCCAGATCGTCATTCTCAAGGTGCTGGGTCTCGGGACCGCACTCGCCGTCTTGCTCGATGCCTCGATCATCCGCGCACTCCTCGTTCCCTCGTTGCTGCAGCTACTCGGACGCTGGAGCTGGTGGGCGCCGGCGCCGCTGCGCCGTCTCCACGCGCGGATCCGATTCAGCGAGGCATGACCGTCAGCAAGTTCGTGAACTGTTCCATCGTCTGCCGGTAGAGGAGGCTGCCGTAGCTGACCCGAGCGACGCCGAGCTCGGCGAGCTCACCGAGCGGTGGAGCTTGTGGGCTCGCGAGGATGTTCACCGGTCCCTCGGCCTGCGCGACGAACTCCCCGATCGCGCTCGAGTCGACCAGGCCGATCGGATAGACGCAGTCCGCGCCTGCCTCGAAGTAGACCTGCGCCCGCTCGAGTGCGTCCGCCAGGTCGCCTGCCTGCAGCAGAAAGACATCCACTCTCGCGTTGATCACGAGCTCGGATGCGGTTTCTCGAAGGGCCCGCAGCCACTCTGCGTGTGCGCCCGCAGCGCGCAGCTCGCCCGTGGCATGGTCGGTGTCCTCGAGGTTGCAGCCGGCGGCGCCGATGCGCTCGAGCTCACCGGCGAGCTCCGCCGGTTCGAGCCCGTAGCCGGCCTCGGCGTCGACCGTGACCGGGACGTCCACCGAACTGGCGATCCGCGCGGCGGCGCCGAGCATCTCCTCGCCGGGCGCCCCTTCGTGGTCCTCGTAGCCAAGGACCGCGGCCACGCCGGCGCTCGTGGTCGCAACGACGGGAAACCCCGCGGCCACGACGGCGCGAGCGGAGGCGACGTCCCAGGCGTTCGGCAGCACGAGCGGCTCGCCGGGAACGTGCAGTGACCGCAGGAGCTCAGATCGACTTGGAGGCATGGTCTTCCGGCAAGCTAACCGCGTGGGCGAAGCACTTCCAGAGATCAGCCGCGAAGAGCTCTGGCAAAAGATCGAAGGCGGCGACGCATTCGTACTCATCGACGCGCTCGCACCGATGTCATTCGCGCACTCGCACCTGCCGGGCGCGATCAACCTCCCACCCGAATGGGTCGACGAACGCGGGCCCGGGCGGATTCCGGACCCGAACACCGAGATCGTCGTCTATTGCGCCAGCTCGACCTGCGACAGCTCCGTGCAAGTCGGCACGCGGCTGGGCGAGCTGGGCTATCGGAACGTCCGCCACTATGTCGGCGGCAAGCGCGACTGGGTCGAAGTCGGGCTGCCGCTCGAGGGCGGCCGCGTCAGGGCCTAGCGAGGCCGGCGACGGCGGTGCGGATGCCCGATTAAGGTCGGCCGATGCTGATCGCACAACTCTCCGACGTCCACGTCGGCGGTGCCCGTTACCGCGAGGAGCTGTTGCACACGGCGATCGCCGAGATCAACGCCGCAGAACCCGATCTCGTCGTCATCGCGGGCGATCTCACCGACGACGGCTATCCCGACCAGTATCCGCTCGCCGCGAGCGAGCTCGCCGCACTCGCTGCGCCGCAGATCGTGCGGGTCCCGGGCAACCACGACGCGCGCAACGTCGGCTACGTGCTCTACGAGGACACCTTCGGGCCGCGTGACTCGCGGCTGCGCTTCGAGTCCGGCGGCCTCGATGTCGCGCTGATCGGCGTCGATTCGTCGAAGCCGGACATCGACGAGGGCGAGATCGGCCGCGAGCACTACGGCTGGATCGAGGAAGGCTTCGCCGACGAGAGCGACCTCCGCGTCTTCGTGTGCCACCATCACCTGATGCCGGTGCCGGGAACCGGACGCGAGCGCAACCAAGTGCTCGACGCCGGTGACGTGCTCGCCCTGCTGCGCCGGTGCGCTGTCGATCTCGTCCTGTCGGGACACCGGCACGTTCCCTACGTCTGGCCGCTCGCGGGAATGCTGATCGTCCATTCCGGCACTGCCGCAACGCTCAGAACGCGCGGCTTCCCCCAGCCGGCATACAACCTCCTCAGAATCGAAGGCGGGCGCATCTCGGTCGAGCTCTGCGTGCCCGGCGGCGACCGGTGGAGCCTCGGCGACTACCCGCGCGACTGGCCGGCGGAGCTCACGGCGAGAGAGATCGACCCGTTCGTGCGCCCCCCGCGGAGCGTCTCGCTGGCGGACGACGAGCCGACCGCTTCTTAGAGGCGCCGATGCGCGAAGTTGCAGGCGACGGAGTCACGCTCGCCGTGCTCGACCAGGGCGAGGGCGTCCCGGTGTTACTCCTTCACGGCTTTCCCGACTCGTCGCGGCTGTGGAGGCATCAGATCCCTGCACTCGTCTCCGCCGGTATGCGCGTAGTCGCGCCCGACCTGCGCGGGTTCGGCGAGTCCGACAGGCCGGAGGCCGTCGAGGAATACGCAATCCGCCGCAGTGTGGCCGACATGGTGGCCGTCCTCGATGTGCTCGGCATCGAGCGCGCCCACGTGGTCGGCCACGACTGGGGTGCCGGCCTAGCCTGGGCCCTCGCCGCCTACGTCCCGACGCGTGTCGATCGGCTCGTCGTGATGTCGGTCGGGCACCCGAACACCCTCCGGCGCCCCTCGATCGCCCAGCGGGAGAAGGGCTGGTACCAGCTCCTCTTCCAGTTCCGCGGTGTGGCCGAGGCGCTGATCAAGCGGGACGACTGGAAGCTCTTCCGGGAGATGCTCGGAGACGCCCGCGACCGCGAGCGGTACATCGCCGATCTCTCTCGCCCGGGGGCACTCACCGCCGGGCTCAACTGGTACCGCGCCAATGCCGAACCTGAGCAGGAACTCGAGCGCACGCGGCCGTTCCCGGCCGTCGCCGCGCCGACCATGGGCATCTGGAGCAGCAGCGACGACTACCTGACGGAAGAGGGGATGCGGGGCTCGGCCGAATACGTCGAGGGACCTTGGCGCTACGAGCGGATCGAAGACGCCGGCCACTGGCTGCAGCTGGACGCGCCGCAGCAAATCAACCAACTACTGATCGAGTTCCTCGAATTCAGAGAATCGTAAGCGCGCCTCCGACGGCCGCTTACTCGGTTGGCCCCATCGTCATCTGAGCTGGCGGCTGCAAGGCCGCCGGCTCGGATAGGTTCTGCGCCCAGTGGCCGAGGCCCGCGACACGCTCGTCTTCATCCCAGCGTGGAACGAGGAGCGGAATCTGCCGGCCGTCCTCGTAGAGCTCCGCAAGGAGATCCCCAACGCCGACGTGCTCGTCGTCGACGACGGGTCGATCGACCGGACTGCCGACGTCGCCCGCGAGCACGGCGCCGAAGTTCTCTCGTTCGGCGAGAATCGCGGCCTTCGCGCTGCGGTCGCGGCCGGCTACAGGTACGCAGCCGAACGCGGCTACGCCTACTGCGGGCGGCTCGACGCCGACGGCCAGCACCCGGTCGGCGAACTCCGGCGGCTGCTCGAAATAGTTCGCGCGGGGTCGGCCGACGTCGCGGTCGGGTCGAGGTTCGCGACCCCGGGCGGCAACGGCTTCTCGCGTGACCGCTACGAATCGAGCCCGGCGCGACGTCTCGGGAGCGGCCTCCTGCGTAGGTCGATGGAGATCGTCCTCGACCTTCCGTTCCACGACGCCACCAGCGGCATGTATGCGGTGAATGCGCGCGCGATCCCGATCCTGGCCCGGCCCTACACAAGCGGCGCGCCGGAAGTCGAGGCCGTGCTCCGCCTCCACGAGGAAGGACTCCGCATCGAGAGGTCCCGGTCGAGATGCGCGAGCGGGCGGCGGGCGAGTCCAGGCTGGAGGGCAAGACGGCGCTCGTCCTCGTCCTCACGGTCGCCGGGACGCTGATCACTGCCGAGCACCTGCGCCGTCGGCGCGCCTAGCAGTCGAACAAGATCGCGTTGCTCGGCGCAGACGCGTTTCCGGACGTGTCGACCGGTCTCACGACGATCGTATTCATCGTCCCCGCAGCCCGGCAGTACGTGACCGTCGAGCCGTAACCGTCGTTTCCGGCTGACCCGCGGGCCCATGCGGCCTACAGGTGCTTCGTATCCTTTTTCGATGGAGTTCTCCGGGCGCGAGGAGCTTGTCCTTCTCGCCCTGCTGGCCGCGGTCACGGCGCTCACGGCGCTCGCGCCGACGCTGCGGGTTCCCTATCCGATTCTGCTCGTCCTCGGTGGGCTTGCGCTCGGCTTCGTCCCGGGAGTTCCGACGATCACCCTGCCGCCGGAGGTCGTGCTCGTCGGCGTCCTCCCTCCGCTCCTCTACTCCGCCGCCTTCTTCACCGGACTGCGCGACCTGCGGGCGAATGTGCGCCCAATCGGACTCCTCGCCGTGGGCCTCGTAGTCACGACGATGCTCGCCGTCGCCACGATCGCCCATTACGCGACCGGGCTGAGCTGGCCGGCCGCCTTCGTCCTCGGCGCAATCGTCGCGCCGACCGATCCGATTGCCGCGACCGCGATCGCCGGCCGCCTGGGCGTCCCGCGCCGCATCGTCACGATCGTCGAAGGCGAGAGCCTGGTCAACGACGCCACGGCTCTGGTTCTGTACGCAACGGCCGTCACCGCCCTCGTCACGGGCAGCTTCTCCCTGTGGCACGCCGGTCTGGACTTCGCCGTGAGCGTGGTCGGCGGCCTTGCCGTCGGTCTCGGGGTCGGCTGGGTTGTCGCGCTGATCCGAATCAGGCTCGACAACATCCCATCCGAGACCCTGATCTCGTTGCTCTGCGGGTACCTGGCCTACATCCCAGCGCAGGCCCTCGGCGTCTCCGGCGTTCTCGCCGCCGTCACGATCGGGGTCTACCTGGGCTGGCGCAGCCCGGAGCTGTCGACGCCCGCGATGCGGATGCAGGCGTTCGCGGTCTGGGAGACGCTCGTCTTCCTCGTCAACGCCCTCTTGTTCACGTTGATCGGAATGCAGCTCGGCCCGATCCTCGACGCGCTCGGCGACCGGTCGACGGCGAGCCTAATCGTCGACGCCCTTGTGGTCACCGCGACGGTCATGGTCGTCCGGATCGTCTGGGTGCTCGCGACGGGTCCCCGGCCCGCGGTCGTCGGCTGGATGGGGATGCGCGGCGCCGTCTCCCTGGCGGCCGCGTTGGCCCTGCCGCTTCAGACCGACGCCGGAGCGCCGTTCCCCGGTCGCGAGCTGATCATCTTCCTCGCCTTCGCTGTCATCCTCGGCACGCTCGTCGTCCAGGGCCTGACGCTGCCGGCGGTGATCCGTCGCTTTCACCTCGAAGAGGACGAGCTCGAGGCCAAGGAAGACACGAAGGCGCGAATCTACGCCGCCGAGGCGGCAATTCAGCGGCTCGAAGAGCTCCTCGACGAGGACTGGGTACGTCCGGAGACCGCCGAGCGGCTCCGCGGCCTCTACAACTTCCGCCGCTCGCGCTTCCAAGCCCGGTTCGACGGAGAAGACGACGGGGCGATCGAGCGACAGTCGACCGACTACCAGCGCCTACGGCGCGAGCTGCTCGAGGCCGAGCGGGCCGCGATCGTCGCCCTCCGCCGCGAGGGGCGCATCAGCGACGACGTCATGCGCCGGGTCGAGCGAGACCTCGACCTCGAGGATTCGCGGTTGGAAATTTGAGCTTCGGCGGACCAAGGCGAAACTGACCAGGAGACGCCGTCTCTCTCAACCGACGGTGGACGACAGGGCGGGGTTCTTCCCGCCCCGTCTCCCTACGGGTCGGCGTTAGACGAGCGCCGGCTCGCGGTCGAGCAGCTGCGCGAGCCGCTTCATGCCGCTCGCCTCGAGCTGGCGGATCCGCTCACGCGTGAGTCCGAGCTCGCGGCCGATCTGCTCGAGGCTCCGCTGCTCGCCGCGACCCTCGCCGAGACCGAAGCGGAGCTCCAGCACCCGCCGCTCCCGCTCGTCGAGCGAGGCGAGCGCCTCCCGAAGCCGCTCGTGCTCGAGCGAGATGTCGGCGAGCTCGACCGGGTCGTCGGCCTCGGTGTCGGCGAACAGGTCGCCGAACTCACCGTCGCCCTCGCCGATCGTCTGATTGAGCGAGACCGAAGCCTCGACCGCTCCAAGGGCCTCCTCGACGTGCTCGAGCTTCAGCTGCGCCGCCTCGGCCAGCTCCTCGGTCGACGGCGTCCGGCCGTCGGCCGCCTCGAGCCGCTGCCGTGCTCGGCGGAGCTTTTGGCGCCGCTCCTGCACGTGCACCGGCACGCGAATCGTCGCGGACTGGTTCGCGACCGCCCGCTGACAGGCCTGGCGAATCCACCAAGTCGCGTAGGTCGAGAACTTGAAGCCCTTCCGCCAGTCGAACTTCTCGACCGCACGGTTCAGGCCGATGACGCCGTCCTGGATCAGGTCGAGGAGCGGCACACCGTGTCCCTGGTAGCGCTTGGCAAGCGAGACGACTAGGCGCAGGTTTGCGTTCACCATCTGCTCCTTGGCCGCGCGGTCGCCGCGCTCGATGCGCTTCGCGAGCGCGACCTCCTGGTCGGCCGTCAGCAGGTCGTACTGCCCGATCCCGTTCAGGAAGAGCTGCAGGCTGTCGGTGGTGGTCGGAGTCGAGGGCGTCAGGTCGAGGTCGGCCGCGGGCTCCTCCTCGATCTCGACGTCCGCTTCCTCCAGGGCAGCGCGGAGCGCGACGAGGGCTTCCTCGTCGAGCTCGAACTCCTGCCGGAGCGCGTCGATCTCATCCACACGCACGAAGCCACGCTCGTGCGCCTGCTGGAGGAAGGCGGCGACCGCCGTATCTGTATCTAGGGCATCCCTGCCCAGGGCAAGTTCAGTCAACATCACATCTCCGAAGGTCGGTTCAGGTTCTGGGCGCACACGCGTCGCCGCGGCGCGCCGGCTCTCACCAGTAATAACGGGTTCTGCCACCTTTTTCTTCCTTCCAAACGGAACCTTTACGAGAGGCCTGAAAGGGGGACGAGCGCGCCGTTGCCGCCGCATACAGTGCGATCCGAGCAACCATGCGGCAGAGCGCAGCACTCGAGATTGAGGCCGAGGCACCTCGGCAGGAATTCGGCAGCGGCCTCCGCGCGCGTCTAGAGCTCGTGCGCACGCTGGTCGAAGTACCCACGCCCGCCGCTCGGCGTGACATCTCGCCGGAGCTGATGCTCGTCTCGCCGTTCGACCCGTCCGAGAACGTCCTCGCCGAGCTCATCGCCGAGCGCGTCCGCGAAGCGAGGCCTGAGCCGCTGGGCGCGCTGCTCTCGGAGGCGGGCCTGCTCGACCCGAGCGAAGTCGACTTCGCGCTGGCCCGGGCGCGGAGCGAGGGCAAGCGCCTCGGCGAGATCTTGGTCGAATACGGCCTTGTCAGCTCGACCGACGTCATCCGCTTGGTGGCCGAGCAGCGGGGTCTTCCTTTCCTCGACATCGGAACCATGCCCCTCGATCCCGCCGCGGCAAGGCTCTTGCCGATCGACTTCGCGCGCTCACTCCGCACGCTCCCGATCGGTTTCGTGCGGGGCCTGCCGGTGGTCGCACTCGCAGATCCAAGCGACGACGACGCCATGCAAGGCACGAGGGCGATCCTCCGGGCGGCGGAGTTCATCGCCTCACCCGAGGACTCGCTTCTCGCCCAGCTCTCGCGCGCGTACTTCTAGAACGAGTCAGGGGCGAAAGTACGCTCGGGGCTCGCCGTGGCGGAAGCCCCGGCCGAGGCGGAGCGGCGGGAAGCGGCCGTTCACCATGGCCGTGATCCGCTCCCGGAGGCCAGAAAGCATCTCGGTCTTCTCAGCCTCGGTCAGCCGCCCAGCTTTGACGTCGTCCTCGAGCTGCTGCTCCGCGTCGTCGACCAGTGCGTCGATCAAGCCGTCCACCGACTTGTCCCGATCGCGCGCGACTTGCGCGAGTGTCTTTCCGTTCGTGATTGCAGTGCGAAGCGCCGACTCGGTCATCCCGAGATACTTCGCGGCGGCCTCGAACTTCGCATGGAAGGGACCTGGGCCATGATGGCGATGATGCTGGGGCCCCAGTCCGAAGAGCGGCAGCTCGTTTGCGTCGATCCGCTCCTTCATTCTCTGGCCTTGCTCCTTCGTCAGCCGGCCGTCCCCGACGGCGTCGTCCACGCGGTTCTTGAGCGCCTGCTTGAGCGCGTTGGTGAGCTCCCGCGGTTGGACGCCAAGCTGGTTTGCGGCGTCGTTGATGACCGCCTGGCTTTCCTGCCTCGGCGTGAGCTTCGTGGCGGCAATCGCGCCGCCGGCCGCAACGGCCACGAGAAGGGCTGCTCCCCCTGCGACGAGTTTGTTCCTTCGGCTCATCGTATTTAGGGAAGCAGCCCTTCCTAAGACGAACGTAAGAGCTGCCTAAGAATCAGGCCGCCGAGCCCATCTCCATCGGTAGCGGACCTCCTAGGCCTCGCCCGGACCGGGGCCCGGGCACGCGGTTGACCATGTCGGTGATCCGGTCTTTCAACCCGGCGACGATCGAATCGCGCTGTGCGTCGGTCAGTCGGCCTGCCTTCACGGCCGCGTTCAGCTTCGCGGTCTCGGCCTTGGTCATCGCCGCCACGAGCCCGTCGACCGACTTGTCACGGGCCTTCGCCAGCTCGGCGAGTGTCTGCCCGTTGCCGAGCGCCGTGCGCACATTCGCCTCGGTCATGCCGAGATACGAAGCGGCCGCGTCGAGTCCCGCGTGATGGTGCAGGCCGCCGTGGCCGAAGCCGCGTCCGCCCAGCCCGACGACCGGGATCTCACCAGAGGCGATCCGCTGCTTCATCGCCTCGCCCTGCGCCTCGGTGAGGCGGCCGGCGGCGACCGCCGCATCCACCCTGTTCGAGAGAGCCTTCTCGAGAGCTTCGGTCAGCTCGCTCGGCTCGACTCCGAGCTCGTCCGCAGCATCGTTGAGCACCGCCTGGCTCTCCTGCTTCGGGGTCAGCTGCGTCGCAGCGATGGCCCCTCCGCCTCCGACCACCGCAACTAGCGCGGCGGCTCCGAACGTGATCTTCCTCATGTGACGTCGCATGGTGTTTCCTCCTTTTGTCGTTTGGTCGCGGTTACGAAGCGGAGAAAACCGGCCGCGCCTAAGCGCGGCCTAAGCCGCACGACAAAGTTGTCTAAGAGTTCGAAACGCCGCCGTTCAGGCGGAGCGTGACACGCGTGCCGCCGCCCTCGGCGCGTTCGGCGACCACATCGCCGCCGTGGGCCTCGGCCACCTGACGGACGATCGCGAGCCCGAGGCCCGAGCCCGGCATCGTCCGCGCCGACGGCGACCGGTAGAAACGATCGAAGACGTAGGGCATGTCGGCATCGTCGATGCCGGGGCCGCGATCGCGCACGGTCACGGTTCCGTCGTCGACGCTGACGTCGACGTCGCCGCCGGGCGGGCTCCACTTCGCGGCGTTGTCCAGCACGTTCCCGATCGCCCGCTCGAGCGACGAGGGCACACCTCGCACAACCGACTCGCGCAAGTCCGTCTTGAACGTGACGCCGGGCCGATCGCGGCGGACACGCTCGACGGCCTCCTCCGCGACGAGGTCGAGGCGGACGTCCTCGGGCTCGCTGGGCAGCTGGTCCCCGCGTGCGAGCTCGATCAGCTCCGCGATCAGCGTCGTCATCTCGCCGATCTGCTCGACAACGTCGTCGAGCAGCTGCCGGCGCTCGTCCGGCGCCAGCTCGCGGTCGCTCATCAGCACCTCGAAGTTCGTCCGCAGGCTCGTGAGCGGCGTCCGGAGCTCGTGCGACGCGTCGGCGACAAGCTGGCGCTGGGCCTTGGTCGACTCCTCGAGCGCGCCGAGCATGGCGTTGAAGCTTCCGGCCAGCCGGCTCAGCTCGTCCTGACCACGGGCGTCGATCCGCTCGGTGAGGTCGCCGGTCTCGGCCACGCGCTCGGTTGCCCTCGTCAACCGGGCGACGGGCGCGATCGCGGCGCGCGACACGATCAGGCCCAGCGCTGCGGCCAGGCCGATGCCCGCGAGCGCGATCAGGATCAGGAACGCCCTCAGCCGGTCGAGCGTGCTGTCCACCTCGGTGAGCGGGCGAGCGACCTGAAGCGCGACTCCGGGCAGGTAGGGGAACGTGAGCACACGCACGTGGGTGTCGACGAGAGTGGCGTCGGTAAAGAACGGTTGCTCGGTTCCACTGGCGACCTCGAGGACGTGCTGAGTGACGGGAATGGGAACGTCGGCGCCCGGCGGCCGGAGCACGCTCCCGTCGTCGCGCACGACCTGGACGTAGCCGGGCGCTCCGCCGAAAATCGGGTCCGGTACGTCCGGAAAGCGCCGTCCCAGTGGGATGTGCTGGATCTGGACGGCGCGCGCCTCGAGCGCTCGGTCGACCTCGGACCGCAGCTGATCGCGAACGACGACGTACACGACCACCGACGAGAGCACGACCGCGAGCGCGACCGCCGCGGCGGCGACAAAGGTCAAGCGCACCCGGAAGCTCATGATTCCCTCAGTGCGTATCCGACCCCGCGCACGGTGTGGATCAAGCGCGGCTTCCCACCGTCCTCTGTCTTGCGGCGCAGATACCCGATGTAGACGTCGAGGGAGTTGGAGGCGAATCCGAAGTCGTAGCCCCAGACGCGCTCGAAGATGATCGAGCGCGTCAGCACCTGACGGGGATTCACCATGAACAGCTCGAGCAGGTTGAACTCGGTTCGCGTCAGCTCGATCCGGTCACCGCCGCGTCGCACCTCTCGGGTGCCCGTGTCGAGCTCGAGGTCGGCAAAGCGAAGTACCCCGTCGACCGCCGGCGAGGTCCGGCGCAAAAGGGCGCGGAGGCGGGCGAGCAGCTCCTCGAGCGCGAACGGCTTGACGACGTAGTCGTCGGCGCCGGCGTCGAGGCCCTCGACTCGATCGCCGACGGCGTCGCGGGCGGTGAGCATGAGAACGGGCATGCTGTTGCCGCGCCGGCGGAGCTGCCGGCAGACGTCGAGGCCGTCGATCCCGGGCATGAGGATGTCGAGGACGACGGCGTCCGGCTGGCCGTTCTCGGCCAGGCGCGCGAGGGCCTCCGCTCCGTCGCTTGCCAGCTCGACCTCGTAACCCTGGAGCTCGAGGGCACGGCGCAGCGAGTCGCGGACGGCGCGTTCGTCGTCGACGACGAGGATCTTCACGCCCGAATTGTGCAACCGGGAACTAAGAAAGCCCTGAGAAGCCTCGCGCCCGAAGCCAGTCGCGAATCGTCGGATAAAGCCCATCGACGAGGCGACTCGAGCGTGACGCCTCGGCGAGCAGCCCGTTCTCGGTCTTCACTAGACCGTGTGTACCACCGGGGAAGTTCACGTGCGTGAAATCGCGGCCTGCCTCACGCGCGACGGGCTCGAGCCGCTCGATGCACAGCCTCGACGGCACGGTCCGGTCCCTGGAGCCGTAGAGCCAGATCGCCGGAATCCGCAGCGCGCGGATGGAGGGCATGGGGTCCACCCCGGACGGCCCTGCGCGCCGCACCTCGGCCTCCATGTCCTCGTCCGACCGGGTGGGAGGCGTCTGGCCCTGATTGTTGAGATTGGCCCAGAGGTCGGTCTCACCCTGCGTCAGCGTCGGCGAGACGAGCCCGATCAGAAAACGAATCCTCGGCTCCCGCGCGGCGGCGAGCGGCATGATCCAGCCGGCCTGGCTTGCTCCGGCGACGCCCACCCGGCCGGGGTCGACCTCCGGCTGCGCGGCAAGGAACCGCGCCTGCGCCGCAACGTCGCGCGCGTACTGGTCAACGGCCTCCATGCTCGGAAACTCTCCCGGGTACTGCCCGCCCGATTGGCCGACCCCGCGCTTGTCGCACGAGAGGGTGACGAGGCCGAGCTGGTTCGCGTACAGGCCGAGGCCGGAGTTGAAGGACCGCGGGGCCATCCCGGCGCCGTGTGCGAACGTCAAAGCCGGCCGCCGGCCGCTCCTCGGCGGAATCGTCAACGTGCAGGCCAGCAGCGCCTGTCCGCTTCGAACCCAAACCTCCTCCTGACGCAGCGCGACTCGTTCCGCGCGCTCGCCGTTCCAGTCCAGCCGGTTTGCTGCGAAGACGGCCGTTCCCGCCGCCGGATTGCGCGTCGCGAGCCCGGCGCCGATCGCGTACCGCCCACGCCCTACCTGGTAGAGCCCGCGGATCTCGCTTTGCTCGAAGCGGAGAGCGAGCCGAGGCCCCAGCGCCGCGACGGCGCCGAAAGGCGAGCCGTCGGCGAATCGGTAGAGGCCGAGCGTCCCAGCCTCGATCGGCGCACCTCGGCGAAGGCGAAAGCGCCCGCGCAGCGGGCCCTGGCGCAGCGTGCCGGCGACGATCCGGCCGCGGACGCGCCCGTCCAGCGCGAGGCGCCACGGGCGGCCGGGAAGCGTCACTCGGATCCGGCCACGCGAGAGCCGCGCCGCGACGTCCGTGCGGGCGGCGCGGCCGGGGCCAAGCGAGACGACGGCGCGGCGACCACGCACTTCGATCGAGATCGCGAAGGCCTCGGGGCCTCCGCCGCGGGTGAGCTGGCCCGTGCCGGCCCAAGCCCCCGAGGGCAAGGCGGCCGGCTGCGCGGCCGCTCCCCCGGCGCACACGGCCGCCCCGATGATCGCGACGAACGACTTGGTCATCGCTGCGATCTAGAGACGCCGCCGCCGCGCTTGGGTTGTTACGGCCGCGTTAAGCGGCCGGCTCGGCCGGGGCGCCGGCCTG
Source organism: Gaiellaceae bacterium (assembly GCA_035641605.1). GTDB lineage: Bacteria > Actinomycetota > Thermoleophilia > Gaiellales > Gaiellaceae > JACDAN01. The sequence goes on from DASQTZ010000131.1 coordinate 26,044, forward strand.
CGCCCGCCAGACGGGGTTCAGGCCGCTCTGCATGTAGCCGTAGAAAGCGGGATAGATCACGAGGATGAGAATGAGGCCGATCCAGCCGTTGATCGGCTCGAGGCCGTTCAGCCGCTGCGCCGCCTGCACTCGCTTGAACCCGTTGACGATGCCGATGATCGCCGGGACGATGATGAGCGCACCGAGCGTGACGGCGAGCACCGACTTGCCAGGGCTGGTGCCGAGCTCGTCGGTGCCCCTGGCGCGGCCGTAGTCGCGGAGCTCCCGGTGGATGAAGTACCACCAGAAGATGCCGTAGATGCCGAGCGTGACCAGCACGAGGACCGAGACCCAGATCGGGCTGCGGATCTTTGCCGTCGAGTCGGTGCCCTGGATCGGAATGACGTCAGCCATGACTAGGCGGTCACCCCGGCGAACTGCGGAATGATCTGGTCCCCGTAGGCGGTGAGCGTCTCCTCCTGGTTGTGCGTCATGAGGTAGATGTTGAACTGATCGACGCCGACTGACTCGAGCTCCCGCAGCTTCGCCGCCGCCTGCTCGGCGGTTCCGAGCACGCAGAAGCGATCGCAGATCTCGTCGGTGACGAACTCGCCGTGAGCGGCGCCCACACGACTGTGGTCTTTGTAGTCGTAGAACTTCCGCGCCTTCACGAAGTCTGTGAGCGCCTCGGGGATCTCGGAGTCCCAGCCGTACTTCTCGATCAGGTCCATGACGTGGTTCGAGACCATTGCCGGGAACCAACGAACCTGCTCGCGTGCGTCGGCGATGTCGTCCGAGATGTGACTCGGCGCTCCGACGATGCACTTCAGCTCCGACGGGTCACGGCCGGCCTCCTCGGCGGCCTTTCGCGCGGTGTCCATGATCCACTGGATGATCACGGGGTCGGCGAGTTGGATGATCACGCCGTCGCCCACCCGGCCGGCGACCGCGAGCGCCTTCGGCCCGTAGCCCGCGACCCACATCGGGATCTCGGGCAACTCCTTGCGCGCCCAAGTGAGCTCGAGCTCCTTTTCGTTCCAGTCCACCTTCCGCCCGTTCATCAGGTCCTTGATCATCTGGCAGCGCCGCTCGAACTCGGCGACGCGCACGGGCTTGAGGCCGACGACTCTCCGCGACGAGTCGCCACGGCCGATGCCCATCACCATCCGGCCGTTCGAAAGGTCCTGCATCGTCGCGTACCAGCTCGCGGTAATCGTCGGGTCGCGGATGCCCGGATTCGTCACGAAGTGCCCGAGCTTGATCTTGCTCGTCCGAGCCGCGGCGAGGGGAAGCGTCGCGTAGGACTCTTGCCAGAGGATGTGCGAGTCGTAGGTCCAGGCGTACTCGAAGCCATGCTGTTCGGCCAGCTCGACCAGCTCGAAGAAGCGAGAGGACGGCGGGTCGGGCAAGACGGTGACGCCGAACGTGAGCATCGGGCCTCCTGGTGGGACGGGCAGGGAAACCGACATTTTCCCTTGAAATCCCCGTCGTGGCAATCTGGGCCTATTTGCTGTTCGCGCTCGCGGCCGGGGCGATGCTGCCGCTTCAGTTCGGGATCAACGCCCAGCTCGCCGAATGGCTCGGCGGGTCGGTTCGGGCGGCGTTCGTGTCCTTCGTCGTCGGCGCCTTCGCGCTCCTCATCGCCGTGCTGGTCTCTGCGCGCGGCTGGCCGGACCGCCCGGGCGACGCACCCTGGTGGGTCTGGACCGGCGGATTGCTCGGCGCCTTCTACGTCCTCGGCTCGATCGTCACGGCGCCGAAGCTGGGCGCCGCCACCCTCGTCGCGCTGATCCTCGCCGGCCAGGCCATTGCCTCGCTCGCGGTCGACCACTTTGGCTGGGTCGGCTTCGAAGAGCAGCCGATCACCGCGCTTCGGGTCGCCGGCGTCGCGCTGCTGGCAGGCGGCGTCGCGCTCGTCCGCCTGTCGTAGGCTTCTTCATGTGCTTCGTCCGGTGCTTGTCGTCGTCGGAACGGCGGCGGCGTTCGCCGCGGTCGACCTGGCACACAAAGCATCGGCGGGCGCCGAGGTCTTCCATCCACGCTCGTCGAGTTACCTCGCGCTCGTGCTGGGCCTCACCGCCACGTGGGCTGTCGCAATCGCATTGACCCGCTCGGCGGCGATGGCGCTCGGCGGCGGTGTGGCGGCAGGAGGCGCGATCGGGAACGTCGTCTCCCTGGGGTTCTGGCCCGGTATTCCCAATCCGATCGAGGTCGCGCAGATCGCCTTCAATCTCGCCGACGTATTCGTGATCACAGGGTTCGGCGGAGTCGTGGCGGTGACGATCGCGCTGGTCTGCAGCGATCGCGAGCGGCTCGGCGAGCCTCTACGACTGCACTAGCGCGAGCCGGTCGATCGTTTTGGAGGCGAGGCGGTCAAGTGCCTGCACGGACAGCTCGAGGTGCTCTTCTTTCGTGTCCTCGACCTTCGTGTGCGACAGCCCGCGGAGGCTCTGGACGAAGAGCATGACCGTCGGGATGCCGGCCCGCGCCACCTCGGCAGCGTCGTGCAGCGGGCCGCTGGGCAAACGGTGCGACCGCCCCGCCACCTCCTGAATCGACTCGTCGGCGAACTGGATCAGCCGGTCGTCGAAGAGGATCGGCTCGATGTTCCAGATCCGTTCGAACTCGACCTCGATGTTCTCCTCCTGAGCGAACCGCCGGCAACGAGCCTTCGCGTCCTCCAGCAGAGCCGCGAGCTTGTCGGCGTCGAGGTGTCGCTGGTCGAGTAGCTGCTCCGCCGTTTCGACGACGGACGTGACGATCCCGGGCTTGCAGACGACGTCGCCTGACGTGCAGACGGCGCCGTCCCCGATCCGCGCGGCGATGTGCCTGAGCTCGAGCGCGAGCTTCGCCGCGCCGGCGAGCGCGTCCCGCCGCTGATCCATCGGCGTCGAGCCGGCATGGGCGGCCTGTCCCCGCCACGTCACGCGGTGGCGCTCGACCCCGTAGGTGCCGAGGACGGCCCCCAGCGGGAGATCCATGGATTCGAGCACCGGCCCCTGCTCGATGTGGAGCTCGAGATACGCGGCCGCGTTCTCGAGCTGCTTCCGAGAGTCGGTCGCCCGGTCGAGATCGACCCCGTGCGCGCCGATCGCATCGGGCAGCGAGACTCCGTCGCGATCGGTCAGCTGCCTGAGCTCGTCCTGGTCTCGCATCGAATCAGCGGCGGCGCTCGACCCGAACAGCGAGCGGCCGAACCGCGCCCCTTCTTCGTCTGCCCAGCTGACGAGGCGCACCGTCACCGGCGGCTCGCCCTCCTCGGCGATCCGCCGGAAGACCTCCGAGCCGGCAACGACGTTGAGCGCACCGTCGAGCCAACCGCCGTTCGGCACGGAGTCGAGGTGGCCGCCGATCAGCAGCTCCCGGTCGGAGCGGCCACGAAGGGTCCACCACTGGTTACGCGCCTCGTCAAATGCGACCTCGGCCCCGGTGGCTTCGAGCTTCGACGCCATCCACTCCTGCGCTCGCACCCACGTATCGGTCCAGGCGACGCGCTGGGCGCCGTCGTCGTTGCCGGTGAGCTCGCGGAGCTCCTTCAGCTCGGCAACTGTTCGGCTCGGATCGAACGGCATGGGCGCGATCGTAAAACGTGGTAAGCATCTGCGGATGGCAGTGGCGGTCCTCAGACGGCTCGGGATGCTCACCCTCGTCCTCGCCGTGCTCTGCGGGCTGTGGGAGGCGTTCAAGTGGTTCGGAGAGTCCACGGGCCTGAAGCTCGGCGCGTTCGTCGTCAACGACCGCACACTGCCGCACCTCCACGAGATCGTCGGCCAGCTCTTCGAGCCGTCGCGGCGGAACGGGCCGATGCTGATCGAGGTGCTCTGGGACGCCGCCCTCTTCACTGCCAAGGAGGCGGCCGTGGGCTTCGCGCTCGGAGCGTCGATCGGCTTCCTGCTCGGCGTGGTCCTCGCCCACTCCCGCCTGCTCCAGCGCGGTTTCCTCCCCTACATCGTCGCGTCGCAGACGATCCCGATCCTGGCGATCGCGCCGATGGTCGTGGTCTGGATGGGCGGCCGCGGTTTCCCGGACTGGTTCTCGGTCTCCGTGATCTCCGCCTACCTGACGTTCTTCCCGGTCGCGATCAACACGCTCCGCGGCCTGACGTCGGCCGACCCGCGCGCGCTCGAGCTGATGCGCTCGTACGCGGCCGGGCCGCTCCAGATCCTCTGGAAGGTGAGGATTCCGAGCTCGCTGCCGTTCCTCTTCGCGGCCTTCAAGATCTCGGCGACGGCCAGCGTCGTCGGCGCGATCATCGGCGAACTGCCGGCTTCGATCCAGGACGGCCTCGGCGGCGCGATCCTGAACTTCAACCAGTACTACGCGACCTCGCCGCCGAGCCTGTGGGCGACGAACCTGATCGCGGCGCTGCTCGGAATCACGTTCTTCCTGATCGTCGTCGTGGCCGAGCGGATCGTCGTCCGCCGAGCGCCGGAGCACGTCGCATGAGACGTCGCTTGCGATGTCTCCTTCAGGCCGTGCGGGCTTTGCCCGTGCGGCCGTCTGAACTGACCGGTCGACACGATGGAAGGTCGGAGATGCGGCCATGAGCGTCGTGTCTCTCCAGGGGGTCTCGAAGGAGTTCGGTCAGGGCGGCGTCGTCGCGATCGAAGGGATCGACGTCGAGATCGGCGAGCGCGAGTTCGTGTCGCTGATCGGCCCGTCGGGCTGCGGAAAGTCGACGCTGCTCCGCATCATCGGCGACCTGATCCAGCCGACCCGCGGCGAGGTCACCGTCAAGGGCAAGACGGCGCACCGGGCCCGGCTCGGCCGGGACTACGGCATCGTCTTCCAGGACGCCGTGCTCTTCGACTGGCGCACGGTCGCCAAGAACATCTCCCTGCCGCTGGAGATGATGGGCTGGGACCGCCGCAAGCGCGCCCAGCGCGTCAAGGAGCTGGTCGACCTGGTCGAGCTGAGCGGCTTCGAGGGGCACCATCCGTGGCAGCTCTCCGGCGGGATGCAGCAGCGCGTGTCGATCGCCCGCGCCCTCTCGTTCAATCCGGCGCTCCTGCTGATGGACGAGCCGTTCGGCGCGCTCGACGAGATGACCCGCGAGCGCCTCAACCTCGAGCTACTGCGGATCTGGGAGGCGAGCGGCAGCACCGTCGTCTTCGTCACCCACTCGATCTCGGAGGCTGTCTTCCTCTCGACCCGGGTCGTTGTGATGTCCGCGCGTCCCGGGCGGGTCGTCGGCGTGGTCGACGTCGACTTGGCGCAGCCGCGTACCGCCGACATGCGGGAGGAACCGCGCTTCGCCGAGCTGATTCGCGAGGTGCGCCGACTACTCCGGCGGGGCGGCGGCTTCGACGTCGAGGAGCAGACCCCGACCGGCGAGGGCGATTACATCGTGGCGGAAGAAAGGCTGCAATGAGCTCGACGGTCGTAGAGCCGATTCCACGCGGCACGCTGGGTCGGCGGGTAGGG
>DASQTZ010000132.1:0-15453 GCA_035641605.1 Gaiellaceae bacterium
CGACCCCCTCGACGAGGCGATCGAGAAGCTCCGCGACTGCTGCCCCGACGAGGCCGTCGCCGACCTGATGGGGCTCGCCTCCGGTGTCCTCCAGGCCGTGAAGGCCGAGCACAACCAGCAGGACATCGCCTGGGCCGCGCGAGCCTGGGCCCAGAAGCTTGCCGAGCCGCAGCCGCTCGTCCTCGTCTTCGAAGACATCCACTGGGGCGAGGAGCCGCTGCTCGAGCTCATCGAGCATCTCGGAACCTGGGTGCGCGGCGTGCCCTTGCTGCTGCTCTGCTGTGCGCGACCGGAACTGCTCGACATCCGCCCGGGCTGGGGCGGAGGCCGTGTTCGTGCGACGGCAATCGAGCTCGAGCCGCTCGGCGCCGCCGAGAGCGAGGCCTTGGTCGAGGCGCTCCTCGACGACGGTGAGCTGCCGGAGGCGTCACGGGCTGCGCTGCTCGAGAAGGCCGAGGGGAACCCACTGTTCCTCGAGGAGACGATCCGCGCCCTGTCCGAAGCGAGGAACGGCGCGGCGCTCGACCGCATCCCGGACACGCTCCAGGCACTGATCGCCGCTCGCATCGATCATCTGCCGCCGGGCGAGAAGGCGATTCTTCAGCGCGCAGCGGTGATCGGCCGGACCTTCTGGTCGGGAGCCGTCGCTCATCTCGGCGGCGATGACGACGGCGATCTCGACGAGCTTCTCGACGACCTGCTCCTGCGAGAGTTCGTCCTGACGGAGCCGCGTTCGACGATCAGCGGCGAGGACGCCTACCGCTTCAAGCACGTTCTCATTCGGGAGGTGGCGTACGGGGGGCTCTCGAAGACGGCCCGAGCCTCTCACCATCGACGGTTTGCCGAGTGGCTCAGCGAGCGCGCGCGGGAGGAGATGCTCGAGGTGCGCGCGTACCACCTCGATCAGGCGAGCGCACTCCTCGCGGAGCTCGACGGAGCGCCGCCGGAGGAGCTCGCGAAGGAGGCCGCGGAGGCGCTGGAGAAGGCAGGACGACGAGCACTCGCCCGCGAGGCCAATGCAACCGCCCGCAGGCTGCTCCACCGGTCGGTCGAGCTGGATCCCACCCTCGAGCGCCGCTACGAGGCGGCTCGGGCTGCCTGGCGGATGCACGACTTCCCGGTCGTGTCGAACGAGATGGAAGACGTGCTCCTAGGCGCAAGGGAAGCGGGCAACAAGGAACTGGAGGCGCGTTCGCTCACCGCGCTGGCGGAGGTCACTCTCTTCCGTGAGGCTGATGTCGCCCGGGCCGAACAGCTGGCCGAGAAGGCACTCGAAGTCTCGGAGGATGACGAAAGCCGGATCGACGCCGTGCGGATCCTCGAGACCGCAGCCTGGTGGCGGGGGCGGCTGACCGAGTCGGAGACCTACGCGGAAGAGGAGCTCGAGATCGCCCGCCGGCTCGAGCGCAGGGACCTCGAGAGCGACGCACTGCTCGACCTCGCGGGCATCTACGTGGCTCGCCGGGAAGGCGACCGGGCGGAGCCGCTGATCGAACGGGCGATGGAGCTGGCCGAGGAGAGCGGTTCCCTGACCGCCAAGGCGCGCGCGTTCACGGAATCGGGAGAGCTCCACTCCTTCCGTGGCCGTCAGGAGGAGGCGTTGGCCGAGTTCGGACGCGCCCGTTCGCTCTTCGCCGAGGTCGGCGCCGCGACGAATCTCGCGCGATCGAATCTGCGCATCGGACGCCTCGTCGCGAAACGTGGCGAAGTGGCGGAGGCCGAGCGGCTCTTCCGCGAGTCGATCGGGATCCTCAAGCCGCTCGAGGATCGAGGCACGCTCTGCGAGGTCCAGCGAAGCCTGGCGGAGATCTTGCTGCACCAGGGGAAGGTTGATGCCGCCGAGGTCTACGCGCTCAAAGCAATGGAAACGGTTGGCCCGCAGGACGTCAGCTCACAGTCGACGACCCGCAAAACGCTCGGTTTGGTGCGAGCGGCGCAGGCCCGCGAGGACGAAGCCGAGGCGCTGTTCCGGGAGTCGATCGAGATCCTCGAGCGGAGCGAGTACACGCGCTTCCTCTCCGAGCCGCTGAAAGCGATCATTCAGTTCCTCGAGGAGCGCGGGCGAATCGACGAGGTCGTCGCTTTCGAAGAGCGTCTCGCCGAGCTCCGCGCCGGCGCGATGCCTGAGGAGAGTGTGGTCCGGATCGCCTGAACTACTGCGGCGGCTTGCCGACCACGAAGTCGAAACGGACAAGGCCCGCCGGGCCACCGGCTTTCAGAAGATGTATTCGCCAGATAGCCTTCGGCATCGGGCACCCCTCTTGAGGCTGCGTGCAGATCTCGACGGAGCCGCTTCGTCGACACGGCGACGGGTCGCCGAGGTTTCCGTAGTTCAGGACGCGCACGCCCGCGACACCCGGGATCGTCGCCGCAGCGGAGGCTCGGATGCCGTAGGTCGTGGTGAGGCGGGTCAGAAGGACGACGCCGGCGGGTTGTCGCATCGTGAACACGCGACGAGCAGGTCCCGGCCCCGTCTGAAACCAGCGGCTCGTCTTCGTCTTGCCTTCGGCCTTCGGCGGAGCGGCGTTGCCGCCTCCGACCGCACACACGAGTGCGGCCAGAGCGACGAGGGAGATGGTTCGCAGGCTCCCCATGCACGCATTACGTCTCCGGTCGGGCTCGGGGTCCCGGCCGGCTTACCCGCGAGTCGCCGATCCGGTGAGCGCGGCGCGAATCGCCTGGTGCGACTCCTCGTCCGGCGACTCGCTGATTACGGTCGCCGCTCGCTCGAAGTGCGCGAGCGCCTCACCGAGCGGCTCGGCTCTGAGCGTTCCCTCTCCGTAGGGCAGGTGCTTCGTTTCGTTTCGATTGGCGTACGCGATGTCCGAGAAGTGGACGTGGAAGGGAGCGCCCGGCTCGAGCAGCTCGTCGGCCAACTCGAGCACGGGGTGGAAGTCGTCGACAGCGAGGAAGGCGCCGTCGGTGACGGCGTGGAGGTGGGCGAAATCGAGCACCGGTCGGACCCAGCCGCCGAGGCGCGCAGTGATCGCGAAGACGTCCTCGGCTGTGCCCACCTCCCGGACCCGGCCCATGATCTCGACGCCGAACGGGACGAGGCGATCCTTGCCCTCCAGCCGCTCGCGGAGGTCGCTGAGCTGCTCGCAGACCGCGTCGATCGCGTCCGCCCGCTCGCGTCCGAGCAGGAAGCCCGGATGGAAGACGACGAGCTCCGCGCCGCACGCCTTGGCGATCCCGGCGGAGTGGTCGAGCATCCCGACCGCCATCCGGTACTTCTTGTCCCTCTCGACATGGCCCATGAAGCCGGCGATGGGGGCGTGAACCGAGAGCACGATCGAGTTCTCGCGCGCGAGCTCCCCGAAGCGCTCGGCCCACTCGTAGTCCATCCAGAACTTCCCTTCGAAGTCGACCTCGCAGGCGCTGTGACCGCGTTCGAGGAGTAGCTGGACCGCCGCCTCCGGCGACTCGCGCGAAGGCACCCGCGCCGGTCCGAACCGGAGCTCTCCCATGAGGGGGACGCTACTCAACCCGCCGCTGGCTGCGGCCGATCAAGGCCACGTGTCGTTCGCAGGTCGCGTCCTGATCAAGCTTGCGCGGCTCTTCGCGGCCGTCGTCGTCGGGATCTTGCTCTTCGTCGCCGCCGTCCAATTAGGGATCCTCCGCAACCCGCTCGACCCGGTCATCAGGGGCGAGATCGACAGGCTGCTGCGAGAGGCGATCGAACGGGCGTAGGGATCCGTCTCCTCGTTCGCGGTACTCCGGGGAACAGTCGCCGCCTGGCGTTTCGCCTGGGCGTCGCGCGCGAACGGCGGCCGGATGTCGACCTGTGGTGGCGCGACGGCCAGCACCCGGCCAAGCGCGGTTCCTACCTGGGGTGCGTGCGTCTTCTACGCCATCCTGTCCGGCCGAGATCCGACGGGAACGACTTCACCGCCGGGCTCGACGCCAGCGATGCCCGCTTCTTGCAGCACGTGGCCCGAAACGTCGTCTTCGGCGACGCTTGGTGCCGTCCGACGGCCTTCCTACTCTGAGCGCATGGCCAAGCGTCCATCTCGTATCGATCTGCTCGAGCTCGACATCGACATGCGTCTCATGGATCTCTGGCGCGAGGCGAGCGACGTCTCCGAGTGGAACCTGGAAATCGTCGCGGCGTTCATGCGCGCGGCGTACGGCAAGGGCTACTGCGATGCGCTGACCGAGGACCAGCCGGGCTCGCTCTGCGAGGAACACGGTTATCGGGTCCCGGCGCGGCGCCCTGCGCCTTCCCGGGAAGCTTCTTAAGAAACCGGGTCTACACTTTCCGGCATGGCGCGCCGTGCCTCTCCCGCCCGTCTCGTCATCGCGCTCGGAGTAGCCGCGATGCTCGCGGTCTTCCTCGTCTACACCTCGATCGCCGGCGGGGGCACACCCCAGCTGCGCCCGAGCGAGCTGAAAGGCCGGACCGGCGAGGTCGGCCTGGTCGGGAAGGTCGTCGGGCGGGTCGCCGGCGACGCTCGCGGCGACGGTCTGCGCTTCCGAATTCGCGACGTCGAAGGGACGGCCGCAGTCCCTGTCGTCTATCGGGGCTCCGTCCCCGAGATGTTCCGGACCGGCCGGGACATCGCCCTCAAGGGAAGGCTCAAGAACGGCACGTTCGTTGGGACTCCGGGCACGCTCGTGACCAAGTGCCCCTCGAAGTACGTCCCCGAGAAGAAAGCCGACTAAGTGCCCGAGCTCGGGCGCGCCGCCCTCATCGTCTGCCTCGCGCTGGCGGTCTACGCGGTGGTCGCCGGGACCTTCGCCGCTCGCACACGCCGCCGCCGCCTCGCTGAGTCGGCCGAGAACGCGGTTCTCGCGTCCTTCCTCGGCGCCCTGGTTGCTGCTGGCGTGCTCCTGACCGCGCTCGTGAGGAACGACTTCAGCTTCGTGTACGTCTGGCGGCACACGAGCCTCGAGCTGCCACGCGCCTACACGGTCTCGGCGTTCTGGGGCGGCCAGGAAGGCTCACTGCTCTTGTGGCTTCTGGTTCTGACCGGCTTCTCGGCCGCGGCCGTGCTGCTCGGACGTCGCTCGGCGCCGAGCCTGCTGGCCTGGACGGTCCCGGTGCTCGGGACGGTGATGGTCTTCTTCTCCTTCTTGCTGGTTGCGGTCGCCAGCCCGTTCACGACACAGGCCGCACCGGCCGACGGCCTCGGCCTGAACCCGAGCCTCCAGAACCCGTACATGCTCGCCCACCCGCCCTTCCTCTACCTCGGCTTCGTGGGCCTCACGATCCCGTTTGCCTTTGCGATGGGGGCGCTGCTGGCCCGGCGCTCGGACGAGCTCTGGGTCGTCGTCACCCGCCGCTGGACCTTGGTCGCCTGGATGCTGCTCGGCTTTGGCCAGCTGCTCGGCGCCCACTGGGCCTACGTCGAGGTGGGCTGGGGCGGCTATTTCGCGTGGGATCCCGTCGAGAACGCGGCGCTGATGCCGTGGCTTGCCGCGACCGCCTTCCTCCACTCGGTGATGATCCAGGAGAAGCGGGGGATGCTGAAGATCTGGAACGTCCTGCTCGTCGTCGGGGCGTTCGCGCTCGCATTGTTCGGGACGTTCCTGACGCGTTCGGGGATCCTTAGCTCGATCCATTCGTTCACCGAGAGCTCGATCGGGCCGTGGTTCCTCGGTTTCATCGGCGTCGTGGTCGCCGGGTCGATCGCGTTGATCGTCTCCCGGCTCCCGCTGCTCCGGTCGAAGACGCGGCTCGAGTCGCCGGTCTCGCGCGAAGCGACCTTCCTCTACAACAACCTGCTCCTGATCGCCTTCTGCCTGACGATCCTGTGGGGCGTCGCCTATCCGATCCTGACCGAGGCGCTGCGCGGCGAGCCCGTCACGGTCGGCCCGCCCTACTACAACTTCTTCCTCAAGGCCTTCGGGCTGCCGCTCTTGATCCTGATGGGGATCGGACCGCTGATCGCCTGGCGCCGCGCTTCGCTGCGCGGCCTCGGGCGGACGTTTGCGTGGCCGATCGGCGTCGCCGTCTCGAGCGGTCTCGTCCTGCTCGCCCTCGGCGCCGGTTCCTCGATCCCGGGGCTCGTCGGCTACACGTTCTGCGCCTTCGTACTCGCCTCGATCGGGTTCGAGTTCGCGCGCGGGACACGGGCCCGGCAGGCGCTGGCGGGGGGATCCTGGCCGGCGGCGTTCGCGCAGCTCGTGGGCCGCAACCGCCGACGCTACGGCGGCTACGTGGTCCACGCCGCGATCGTGCTGCTGGCGATCGGCGTGATCGGCTCGAGCGCATACGACACGACTCGGGAACAGAGGCTGCGGCCGGGCGAGAGCATGGGGATCGGGGATTACAGACTCACCTTCAAGGGCGCCACGAGTGAGCGCGGCGCGAACGCCGTCGAGGTGCGGGCGCTGATCGACGTCGAGCGCAGCGGAAAACGGCTCGGGACGCTGCGGCCGGGTAAGAACAACTACGTCGCCGAGCAGCAGGTCTCGAACGAAGCAGCGATCAGGTCGGACCGGCTCAACGGTGAGGACCTGTTCCTGATCGCCGAGCAGGTCACTGCCGAGAGCGTCTTCCTGAAGGCGCTCGTCAAGCCCCTCGTGAATCTGATCTGGCTGGCCGGCTTCGTCTTCGTGGGCGGCGCGCTGATCGCGCTCTGGCCGGATGCCCGAGAGCAGCGACGGCTGGCTTTGCGCTACGGCCGGCACGAGGCGCTCGCGCGGGCATGATCGAACTGCTTCTGGCAGCGCTCCTGGCTGCGGCGGTGGTCGTCTTCGTGGCGGTGCCATTCCTTCGCGCCGAGGCGCCGCAGTCTCTCCCCGAGCCGCGACAGGACGACCTCGCCGCGGCTGAGGAGCGCGACCGGGCGCTCGCCGAGCTGAAGGAGCTCGAGTTCGACCACCGCACGGGCAAGATCACGGACGAGGATTACCGCGCCCTCGTCCAGCCGCTGCGTCACCGAGCCGCGGAGACGCTCGGGAACGGGGCGGCGTTGTCAGGCAAGACGGCAGAAACTTCCTCGGAGCAGCAGTTTTCCGAACGTTCTCTGCGGTCCAGCCGATCAGATCGCTAGCATTTCGCCTCCGGGTCGGGAGGGAGGTCTCGGCGGCCCGCGAACTCGGTCCCATGGCTCGACGAATCGTCTGCAGCCTGATTCTCGTCCTGCTCGTCGCGGCTCCTGCGTCGGGCGGTCTCTACGACCGGCAGCAGTCCCTGCAGGAGCGACTCGCCGAGGCGCAGTCCAAGCTCGAGGCGGCACAGGCCCGGGAGCGGTCGCTCACCGCTGAGATCGCCTCGGTCTCGCACCGCATCCGCTCGCTCGAGTCCGAGGTGGGTGACGTCTCGACCCGGCTTGTCGCGCTCGAGGAGGACCTCGCGCTCCACCAGCGCAAGCTCGACAAGCTGACCGAGCTCTTCGAGCTTCAGTCCGAGCGCCTTGCGTTTCTCCGTGACCAGTACGAGCTCGCGGTCGAGCGCCTGAGCGCGCGCCTCGTCGCGGTCTACGAGGGCGGGGAGCCCTCGACCCTCGACGTCCTCATCGACACCCAGAACTTCAGCGAGGTCCTCGAACAGCTCGACTACCTGAATTCGATCGCCGCCCAGGATCGCGGGATCGTCAAACACGTAACCGGAGCCCGCGATCACATGCGCGACCTCCGGGCACGGACGGGGAAGACCAAGGCGCGTGTCGCCGCCGTCACGCGGGTCGTGAGGGTCCGCACGGAGCAGCAGCGCGCGATCAAGACTCAGCTGATCGCACAGCGACAAGGCCTTTCGTCGGCTCGGAGAGAGAAGCACTCCGCGCTCGCCGACGCCCGCGCGGAAGCGAAGGAGCAGGCCGCCCATGCCTCGGCGCTGCTGGCCCAGAGCGCGAGCGTGGCCGCCCAGATTCGGACGGCTCAGGCGACGGTCACGTATTCGACCTCGCCCGACTCCACGCCGTCCGCGAGCGGCCTAATCTGGCCGGTCAGCGGTCCCGTCGTCAGCCCCTTCGGCTGGCGCTGGGGCCGGATGCACGAAGGCATCGACATCGCCGCCGGCTACGGCGCACCGATCGCCGCCGCCGCGTCAGGAACCGTGATCTACGCCGGTTGGATGGGCGGGTACGGGAACCTGATCATTATCGACCACGGCGGTGGGCTCGCAACCGCCTACGCACACCAGTCGAGCTTCGCGGTCGGCGGCGGTTCGGTGTCGCAGGGCCAGACGATCGGGTACATCGGCTGCACCGGGCATTGCTTCGGTCCGCACCTCCACTTCGAGGTGCGCGTGAACGGTTCGGCGGTCGATCCGCTCGGCTACCTGTAAACGCCTCTAACAGAACGAAGCCTTGTGCCGTCGGGCCGCGCTGGGCGGCGCGAGGCGGCGTCCTCGGCCTCGCCCGTATCCTCCGGATACGAACGAGACGCTGCGTCCTTGCCTCGCACCACCCATCGCACTCCGACGACGAAGCGTCATTCAGTTAGAGGCTGTAAGCGAACCACCAGTTTCAAACGAATGCCTTTATAGTTTCCGCGTCGCAAGCTTCGCGCGCTTCTGCTTGCGGCATGTCGTCTCCCGACGGCGCCGGCCGTCCCTCAGGGGCGGCCGGTCGTATCATCTGCGCCCGTGTAGCGCAGACTCTTCAAGCGAAGGAAGCTGACCCAAGCGGAATTGGGCGAGCAGGAGCGGCTGCGGCGGGAGGCACAGAAGGCGCAGTATCAGGCTGAGCTCGACATGGCGAAGCAGCGCGGCTACATCCAGGGCTACCTCGACATCCACCCTCCCGGCGGGCCCTGAGCTCAGTCGGGCGGCTGGAGTAAACGCAGGTCCGGCAAGTTGCGGTAGCGCTCGTCGAGATCGAAGCCGTAGCCGACGAAAAACTCGTCCGGGACGGTGAAGCCGACGTAGCGCACGGGGAGATCCTCGACGAGGCGCCTGTACGGGCGGTCGAGCAACGTCACCGCCGCGAGCGATGCGGGCTCGCGGAGCAGAAGCGTCTTCGCGACGTAGTTGAGCGTCATGCCCGTGTCGACGATGTCCTCGACGAGGACGACGTGCCGGCCGTTGATGCTCATGGTCAGATCCTTGAGCAGCCGCACCTGGCCTCCACTGCTGCCGTTCCCGTCGTAGGCCGCCAGCGCGATGAAATCGAGGTTGTGCACGATCGGCAGCGCGCGAGAGAGATCAGCGACGAAGACGACCGCCGTCGTCAGCGAGGCGACGAGGATTGGCTCAAGGCCTTCGTAGTCGGAGGCAATCTGCGCGCCGAGCTCTTCGACCCGAGCTTCGATCTCCTCGCGCGAGAGGTAGACCTCGCCGACTCGCTCGTCAGCTAGGACGCCAGATCGAGTCTGTATCGCTGGGCCAGGCGCTCGATGTCGCGCCGATAGAAGAGCTTGGCGTTGACGTCGGGGTAGCGCTCCCGAAGCTTGCGGAGCTTCCGGTTCTTCCGCGTCACGAGCGACTGCTTCATCACCGTCAACTCGAGGTAGAGATTCTGTTCCGGCAAGTAGAAGTCGGGCGTGAAGGCCTCCACTATGCGGCCGTCGCCGTCCTCCTCCAGCACGAACGTATGAGGCTCGTAGGCCCAAGGGATGCCGTAGTAATCCAGGAGCTTGGCGCATTCGAGCTCCACGTCGTTCGCGAAGCGCGGTTCGCCCTGGCCCTGATATGCCTGGAAATCGGGAACTTTTCCCGCCACCTAGAGACAGAGTACCGGTGAGCCCGGATGTCGAAGAGAGCCCCTACACTTGGAGCATGGCGGGTCGCGACGGCAGCCGGAGTACGTTCACGATCGCCCACCTCTCCGACATCCATTGCGGCGATCCCAACTTCGTACCGAGCCTGATGGAGCGTGCGATCGCCGAGATCAACGAGCTCGCGCCGGAGCTCGTGATCTGCTCGGGCGACCTGACGACCTTCGGCTTCAAGCAGGAGTACCTCGAAGCCCGCCAGTACCTGAACATGCTCGACTGCGAGCGGCTCGTGGTCATTCCCGGCAACCACGACTCGCGCAACGTCGGCTACATCCACTTCGAGGAGTTCTTCGGCGACCGTCATTCGGTCCTGCATGTGGACGGCGTTACCGTGGTCGCGGTCGACTCGAGCGAGCCCGATCTCGACCACGGCCAGATCGGCCGCGCTCGCTACTCCTGGATCGAGGAGCAGTTCGCCGCGCCGGCCGACTTCCGCATCTTCGTCATGCACCATCACCTGCTGCCGGTGCCGGGCACCGGCCGCGAGCGGAACGTCGTCTACGACGCCGGTGACGTCATCGAGTGCCTGCAGCGGGCAGGAGTGGATCTCGTGCTCTCGGGGCACAAGCACGTTCCCTACGCCTGGAAGCTGGAGGAGATGTTCGTCGTCAACACCGGCACGGTCTCGTCGTTGCGACTCCGCGGCAACACGAGGCCCTGTTACAACGTCGTCGAGGTCTCAGGCAACCACGTCGACGTCTGGCGGAAGTACCCCTTCCACGGCCAGGAGAAGATCATCCAGTTCTCGCTCGAGACGCGAGCCTTCGAGAAGTACACGGCGCGAATCGAGAACGAGGTGACGACGCGCTGAAGGCACTTGCGCTCATCGACGGTGAGCATTACGCCCCTGTCGTACGCGATGCGCTGAGAGGTCTCCCACATGAGGTCGCGGGCGCGCTACTCGTCGGCGGGACCGAGAAGCTCCGCGGCGACGACGACTACGGCGTTCCCGTCGTCCACGAGCTCGAGGAGGCACTTGCGCGCTTCGAGCCCGAGGTCGCCGTCGACCTCTCCGACGAGCCGGTGCTCGGACCGAGGGAGCGTTTCCGGCTCGCAAGCCGGATCCTTGCCCGCGGCATCGCCTACGAAGGCCCCGACTTCTCCCTCCGCCCGCCGGAGTTCGAGCCCTTCGAGCCGCCCTCGCTGGCCGTGATCGGCACGGGCAAGCGCATGGGGAAAACTGCTGTCACCGGCTATGCGGCGCGGCTGTTGTCGGAGGAGCACGATCTCGTGGTCGTCTCGATGGGCCGCGGCGGACCGGCCGAGCCGCAGGTTGCCGAGATCAGCCCGACCGTGGACGATCTCCTCGAGCTCTCTCGCGGCGGAGCCCACGCGGCCTCCGATTACCTGGAGACCGCGGCCTTGGCGGGCGTCCCGACGATCGGGTGCCGGCGAGCCGGAGGCGGTCTCGCGGGAGCCACGTGGGCGACGAATCTCGCCGAGGGGATGCAGAAAGCGCTCGCGCGAAACCCGGCGCTCGTCGTCTTCGACGGGAGCGGCGCGGCGATCCCGCCCGTGGACGCCGGTGCCCGCATTCTCGTCGCGGGTGCCCACCAGGAGCCCGACCTCGTCACCGGCTACCTCAATGCTTACCGAATCCTGATCTCCGACCTGGTCGTGTTGACCATGGCCGAGGAGGGGACCGATCACCAGGGAGTCGCCGAGGCGATCGGTGAGGTCAAGGAGATCCCGGTCGTCGCGACCATCCTGCGGCCGCGACCGGTCGCGCCCGTCGAGGGGAAGAGGGTCGCGTTCTTCACGACCGCAAGCCCTCACGCAGCGGAGCTCCTCGACCGGCATCTGCGCGACGCCCACGGCGCAGCTGACGTGACAGTCTCGAGCAACCTCGCCGACCGGGACGAGCTCCGGCGCGACCTGGAGAGGACCGACGCCGAGGTCTACCTGGTCGAGATCAAGGCTGCCGCGATCGACGTCGTCGCCGAGGCGGCAGCTGAGAGCGGCGTGCCGCTCGTCTTCGCCGACAACGACGTCCTTCCGCTCGCGGGCCAGCCGGACCTCGACGACGAGCTGCGGGGGCTGGCCGACGCGGCGCGGGCGCCGACCGCTGAGGCCGTCGCGTGAAACCCGAGCGCCGGTACACCGACCCGCTGCCGCTCGGCAGCGACGAGGAGCCTTATTCGAAGGGGCTCATGGCCCGTGCGCTGATCCGTGCCGGGGTGACCGCGGAGCGCGCCGTCGAGGTCGCGCGCAGGGTCGAGCAGGACCTCTCGGCGCGAGGCAAGCACATCATCGATCTCGAGCGCCTCCAAGAGCTGGCGGTCGACGTCCTCGGCGAGGCCGAGGGCACACGGTCAGTCGGCCATCTCCGCCGCTACCACGAGCTCACCGAGCTGGAGATGCCGCTGATCATCCTGATCGGCGGCGCGACCGGCACGGGGAAGTCGACGGTCGCGACGGAGGTCGCCTACCGGCTGGGCATCACGCGCGTCACGTCCACCGACTTCGTGCGGCAGACGATGCGTGCCCTCTTCACCCCGGAGTTCCTGCCGGCGATCCACATGTCCAGCTTCGACGCGGGCAAGGCGCTGCCGACCGCGCAGGAGAAGGAGATCGATCCGCTGCTCCACGGGTTCCTGGAACAGACGCGCCACGTGCTCGTCGGCGTCCAAGCGGCAATCGAACGCTCGCTGGAGGAAGGGTGGTCGATGGTGCTCGAGGGAGTTCACCTCGTGCCCGGGATGCTGCCCCGTCAGATCGAGGGGGCCCTCGTCGTGGAATGCGTGATCGGGATCGAGAGCGAGGAGACGCACGCGGGGCATTTCTGGATTCGCGACATGTCTTCGGACGGCATCCGGCCGCTCGACAAGTACCTCGACCGGATCGCGGACATCCGCTACCTCCAGGACTTCATCGTCGAGCGAGCCCAGGTCGAGGGCGTGCCGGTGATCGAGAACAGCGACCGCGAGAAGGCGATCGGCTCGGTGATGGAGCTCGTCCTCACAGCCGCCGACAGCGCGCGCAAGGTGCCCGCGTGACGGACGTGGCGGCAAAGCCCGAGGCGATCGAGTCGGATACCGGGACTCCGACCCGCTGCCTGTGCGAGAGCTATGCCCGGACGACGGAACGCGCAGCGCTGGCCGGCGCGCGCTGGCTGGGTCGGGCCGACGAGCTCGCTGCCCAGGAGGCGGCCGCGTCGGGCATGCGTGAGGAGCTCGAGCTCCTGCCGATCGACGGGCGGATCGTCATCGGCGGCCCCGGGGAGGGCGAAGCGCTCCAGGGCGGTGACCGAATCGGAAGCGGCGGCGAGACCGTCGATCTGGCGGTCGATCCGCTCGAAGGCAGCGGCATCGTCGCGCGCGGCGGGAGCGGCGCGATGTCGATGATCGCCGTCGGCGAGCCCGGCTCGCTCCAGACGCTCCCGGACATGTACATGCGGAAGATGGCCGTAGGCCCTGTCGCGCGCGGGAAGATCGACCTCCGCCGCCCGGTCGGAGAGAACGTCCAGGCGATCGCCGAGGCGTTCGGGCGGAAGGTGGGGGACATCACCACAATCGTCCTCGACCGCCCTCGCCACCACGATCTGATCGAGGAGATCCGCGCGGCCGGGGCGCGAATCAAGCTGATCCAGGACGGAGACGTCACGGCCTCGGTCTCGGCCGCGATTCGCGGAACGAACGACCATCTCGCGATCGGGATCGGCGGCACGCGGCAGGCGGTCTTGGCCGCCGCCGCCCTCCGCTGCCTCGGCGGCGATCTCCAGGCCCAACTCTGGCCCGTGTCGCGCCGCGAGATCGACGAGGCGCGCGAGCGAGGGATCGGGGACGTCGAGCAGGTCTTCACCACCGACGATCTCGCCCCGAAGGAGGCGATCGTCGCCGCGACCGGGGTCTCGAACAGCGATCTACTCCGCGGCGCCCGGTTCCGCGCCGACAGCGCCTGGACGCACACCCTGGTCATGTGCATGCGCTGCAACTGGGTTCGGTTCGTCGAGGGGATCCACTTCTTCCAGCGCGAGCGCCGCGAAGAGGTTCGGCTGCCTGGTTTCTAAGGCGCCGACTTGGCGGCGCCGACCAGAAGAGACCAGGCCGGCTTTGCTGGCCTGGCCGGCTATGTACTCTGGTTTCTATGGCATCGCGCGAGGAAGTCGTCGACGCCCTCCGCCAGGTCGAGGATCCCGAGCTGGGGATGGACATCGTCGACCTCGGGCTCATGTACGACGTCAAGGTCGAGGGCCCGAAGGTGCACGTCCTCTTCACGCTCACCTCGATGGGCTGTCCGGTCGGCCCGATGATCGAGCAGCAGATCGAAGAGGTCGCTCAGGCGCTTCCGGGCGTCGAGGAGGTCGAGACCGAGCTGACCTGGGATCCGCCCTGGTCGCCGGAGAAGATGTCCGACGACGCCAAGTTCATTCTTGGTTTTGGCTAGCGGGAAAGCCCCGCTCCGGCCGGGTTCTCTCTTTCTAGCGCCTTAGAAGATCCCGCCCTGCGCGTACGCCTGCAGCCCCGCCCGATCGGCGCGTCCAACCTTACACAGCCAACCACCACCGCTCTAGGAGGCTGTATCCCGTCGGTGGGGTCCGCCAGTGGTTGCCTCTTTGGTTGATGACGACGCAGCGAGCCTACGAAACGTCGATGAGGCCGCTAGTGGCCCTTCGGGTCAGTGTCTTGGACAACCAACCGCGGGGCTTGGTCGGCGTCGTCGTCTCGAAGCTCGAGCACGACTTCGAGCACGGGGCGCCACGCCCGGTTACCCGGGCGTGGCGCTGTGTCGTGATGACGAAGCGTGAAGTGTTAGGGCGCCTCGACGAACTGGATCTCGTCCAGCTCGTCGGGTGCGTACTGCCGGACGATGCCGCGGATCCACTCGATGACAGCTTCGGTGTCGGTACGGAACGCGAAGCCAGGCCCGCCGCACGTCTGGCGGTTGAAGCCGAACCCCCACGAAGTGACACCGACGATCACGTTGGAGCTGAGCCCGCCATAGAACACGGGCCCTCCGGAGTCGCCGAAGCAGCTGCCACCACGACCGCCGCCGGGTGCCCCGCCCAGCGCCAGGTTGAAGCCCGCCGTGTTGGCGCTCACGTTCAGATTGACGAGCTTCGTCAGGGCCATCAGCCGCTCACGGAACGAGACCGCTTTCGCGGGATTCGAGAAGGTGAGGCCGTACCCCGAAACCGTGAAGGTGATGTCCAGACGCCCCCGCGGGCCGGCGAGCAGCTCCTCAAGGTAGCCGGCCTCGGCCAGCTGCCCGTACTCAGGAAGATCGACCGCCTGGTCTTCCGGCAGGATGATCAGCCCGACATCGCGGATGTTCGGAAAGCCCGCGAAGTTGTCGAAGCCGAAGTCGAAGAGCAGCGTCGACTCCGCGCACAGCGGATCCCCAGGCAGGCACCGATTCGGGTAGCCCGTGTTCGGGTCCTCGGCCCCCGTGACCGGGTCAAAGGCACCACCGACGTTCTGGTGGAACCAGATCCGCGCCATCACGGGCGACTCCTCGGCGTCCTGGTCGGTGCAGTGCCCAGCAGTCAGAAAGACGCGATCTGTAAGAAGTGATCCCGAGCACCTCCACATGAACTCGCCTTCCTCGTCGTAGAAGGCGACGAGACCGACGTACGGGTGCTCGAAGTCCTTGACGAAGTTGCCCGTGACCGCGCTTCCGGGCACTACGGCGATGGCCAGAGTGCCGACGAGCGCGGCGACGAGCAGCAACAGCTTGCGCATGAACCCCTCCCCTCGTTCATCGGAGTGATAGACGAACGGATTCGATGTATCCATCGCGGCGTTGGCTCAAACCAGAAGAGCCGCAGCCGACTTGCCACGCTCGTAAAAA
>DASQTZ010000133.1:0-8541 GCA_035641605.1 Gaiellaceae bacterium
CCGACTGCGGCCGAATTTCCCATCAACCCTCTACGCGCGTTCGTGCTCGGGCTCGGCGGTCTCCGGCAGACCGGCGAAGGCCGAGGTCGCCCGGCCGACACCTTCGTAGGCGAAGCCCTGTTGCTCGGCCGCTCTTGGATCGAGCAGGTTGCGGCCGTCGACGATCAGGGGGTTGCGCATCGCGTCGCGCACGTGAGGCGAGGCAAGGTCGCGCAGGTCCGCCCACTCCGTGACGATGACGGCGGCATCCGCGTCGCGAACCGCGTCGAGCACCGTGTCGCAGATCAAAACGCCCCTGAGGAGGTCGCCGGGCTGCGCGACCGGATCCCAGCCGCGCACCTCTGCGCCCTCGGCGAGGAGCCTCGAGGCGAGCACGATGCTCGGCGCCTCACGCATGTCGTCCGTGTTCGGCTTGAAGGCGAGGCCCAGAAGTGCGACGCGCTTTCCTCGCAACCGGCCGAGATGCTTCTGCAGTTTCGCGATCACACGGCGCTTCTGGAGCTCGTTGACCTCGATCACGGCCGACAGGAGCTGGAAGTGGTAGCCCGAGTTCGAAGCCAGCTGCTTCAACGCCGATGCGTCCTTCGGGAAACAGGACCCGCCGTAGCCAATCCCGGCGCGCAGGAAGTGGGGTCCGAGCCGGTGATCGAGGCCGATGCCCCGCGCGACCTCTTCGACGTCGGCCCCGACGAGCTCGCAGACATTTGCGATCTCGTTGATGAAGCTGATGCGGGTCATCAGGAATGCGTTCGCGGCCAGCTTGATCATCTCCGCCGAGGCAACGTCCGACCGAACGACGGGGGCCTCGAGCTTCTCGTGCAGCGCCTCGACGCGATCGCCGTCTTCGGGCTCGAAGGCGCCGACGACGATTCGGTCGGCGTTCATGAAGTCGCGGACTGCCGTCCCCTCCGCGAGGAACTCCGGATTGGATGCGTAGCCGATGTGGTCGAGACCGCGGGCGTCGAGCGCTGCGCGAACCGTCTCGCCGGTCCCGACGGGAACCGTGCTCTTCATCACCAGTACCGGTCGCCCGGGCAACGGCGGGAGATCGTCGAGCACGCTCCAGACCGCCGAGAGGTCGGCGTCGCCGGCATAGGTCGAAGGCGTCCCGACGCAGACATAGAGGAACTCGGCGTCTTGCGCGGCCTCGGCCGGGTCGACCGTGAATCGCATCCGGTCCCGGTTCTCCTGGATCAGCTCCGGCAACCCGGGTTCGTGGATGGGGATCCGCCCCTGGTTCAGCGCGTCGATCTTCTCGGGCAGCACGTCGCGGACGACGACGGTATGGCCGAGCTCGGCGAAGCACGAGCCGGTGACCAGCCCGACCCACCCCGCGCCGAAGATGCCGATCTTGCTCATCGCTGCCTTCTCTTCTTTCCTCCGTCGAGTGGTCGCAGCCCGCGCGTGATCCCCAACATCGTCTCGTTGGAGAGCGAGTCCCGCAGCGTGTTGACGACCCAGTAGCTCGCCTCGTCGGTCTTGAGCACGACCATGTGCAGCTTCGCGCCGTCGTAGTAGAGGTCGTAGTCGCGGCCGCCCAGGCGCCGGGAAACGTTCTTGCCCCCGAGTACAGGCGCGTCGTCCCAGGTCGTCTCCTGGATCCCCCAGTACTCCTGGGCGCCCGTGCGGAAAGTCAGGCGGACGGCCCGCTCGCCTTTCTTGACTTGGTACACGCGCAGCGGCTTCTCGAAGTCGATCGAGGAGCTCCGCTCGATCAGGCTCGGGACCATGAGCGGGAAGTCGACTCGCCGCTTGATCGACCGCAGCAGGCCCAGGGTCGCGCTGGGGTTGCGAAGGACGTTCGGCGGCTTGCGCTCCGGCGTCCGGTCGACGGGCGCCGGCGCGAGGTTGCCGTGGAAGGACTGCCCCAGGACGATCACGAGCATCGCGCCGTTCGCAAACGGCGCGATCTGCGGCGAGAAGGCCCCGCCCGGATCAGCGGAGCCGAAGAGGTTGGCGACGGCCCGCGCCGCGGCGCGAGCTCCGCGCTGGGTCGGATCGTGATAGACCCTCGTCCGAACTCGCCAGGGCTTGGGCGCGTTCGCAAGGACGCCTTCGGGCGGCGGCAGCGTCCGGTAGCGGCGGCGGCCGAGCAGGTAGCTCGCGTTCGCGGCAGAGCCGGTGATCCCGTTGCCGTTGAGCACGACGATCGAGGTGCGGCCTGGCGGCGGCGCCGAGACGCCCGGCAGCTTCGGCCGCTGCCCGAGTGCGGCGGCCGTCGCCTTCTCGCCCGCATTGACGTCGGGCGTCTCGAACTCCTCGACCGCAGCCTGGATGTTCGAGGGGTCGGTCGTCAGCTGGGCGTACCCGGAGAGGCCCCCGATCTTTGACTGGAACACCCGGCCCGAAGGAAGCTGAAGCGCGAAGAAGGCCCAGCTGCGGATCTCGTCGGGATCGAGCGCCTCGTTCCCTCCCCTGCCGACCTTCACGTTCTTGCGCACGACGCCCGTGAGCTTTGGGATCGCAGTCAGCTTGAATGAGCTCGACAACCGCTCTTTCAGCGCGCGCATGAACAGTCGCTGACGCTCGATCCGGTAAATGTCCGAATCGGTGTGCCGGTAGCGCACGAAGGACAGCGCCTGGCGCCCTGTGAGCTTCTGGTAGCCGGGCTGGAGGTCGATCGGCGGGAAGGTGGGACCGCCGCCCGAGTTGTCGTTGAAGTAGCGGCGGTCGATGTCCATCCAGACGCCGCCGAGCTTGTCGACGGTCTGGATGAAGCCCCGATAGTCGATCGTGACGAGGTAGTGGATCGGGACGCCGGTTAGCTTCTTGACCGTCTCGACGGTACCCGGGAGACCGCAGAGTGCATAGGCCGAGTTGATCGGGCCCTGGAAGGGCGAGCGGCCGGGGCAGTGGATGTCGACCATGAGATCGCGGGGGAACGAGAGGGTCGAGAGCGTCGCGACGTTCGGATCCGCGCGCATCAGCATGACCGTGTCGGCGCGACCGCCCCGCTCCTCGTCCTTGGCCCAGCGGCGGACGTCTTGTCCGACCACGATCGCGATCGCAGGCCGGTCCGGCAGCGGGATCTCGAGCTTCGACGCAGCCTTGCGGATGTTCGGATCGCTGCGCGAGGCCCGGTCGATGTCGATCACCGTCTGCTCGCCTTCGAGCCAGTAGCCGCCGCCAATGCCGCCCAGGAGTGAGATCGTCGCGAGTACCAGAAAGAACAGGATCCGGCCGAGGAAGCCGACGATGCCTCGCCGCTTTCCGGGCTGCTCGTAGCGCGTGATCGGCGTCAGCGCCCCCGGAGGGAGAACTGCGCGGCCGTTCCCGTTCGTGTCGGCGGCCCGGCCGACTCCTCGCTTCAGCGTCGTCTTCATAGAGATGTGACAAGCGCCCTCACGGGCGCCTCGCGGCCAGGATAGCTCAGGCGACGGCCGGTGCTGCCTCTGGCTCGTACGCGAGATTCGGGCGGAGCCATCGTTCGACCTCCGCGAGGGCCATTCCCTTCCGCCCGGCGTAGTCCTCCGCCTGGTCGCGGCCGATCCGGCCGACCGAGAAGTAGCGGGACTTCGGGTGGGCGAGGTAGAGCCCGCTGACGCTGGCTGCCGGACTGGTCGCATACGTCTCGGTCAGCTCGATTCCGAGCTCGTCGGCGGAGAGAAGACGGAAGAGCGTCTGTTTCTCGCTGTGGTCCGGGCAGGCGGGGTAGCCATAGGCCGGACGAATGCCTCGGAAGCGCTCGGCGATCAGGTCCTCGCTCGCGAGCCGCGGCCCGGTCTCGTACCACTGCCGCCTCGCCGTCTCGTGGAGATACTCCGCAAACGCCTCGGCGAGGCGGTCGGCCAGCGCCTTGACCATGATCGCGCGGTAGTCGTCGAGCTCCGCCTCGTAGGTTGCTGCAAGCTCGTCTGCACCGTGGATCGAGACGGCAAAGCCGCCGAGGTGATCCCCCTTTGGAGCGACGTAGTCCGCAAGCGAGCGATTCGGCCTCGAGTCTCCGTAGGCCGACTGCTGCCGGAGCATCGGAAGCCGGGTGCCGTCCTCGAGCACGATGTCGTCGCCGTCGGCCGCCGCGCGCCAGAAGCCATATGTACCTCGCGCGTGTAACAACTCGTTGGTCGTCAGCTCGGCGAGCAGGGCCAGCGCGTCGTCGTACAGCTCGCGCGCGGCCGGCTGGTCGAGGAGCGCGGGGAAGCGCCCCTTCAGCTCCCACGCATGGAAGAAGAACTGCCAGTCGATGTAGGGGACGAGGTC
Organism: Gaiellaceae bacterium; assembly: GCA_035641605.1. GTDB lineage: Bacteria > Actinomycetota > Thermoleophilia > Gaiellales > Gaiellaceae > JACDAN01. Next base: position 4,201 of record DASQTZ010000133.1, read on the forward strand.
CTCGAGCTCCGGCTCGACGACGCGGGTGCCCGTGAACCCCGGTGCCGGCAAGTCGTCGAAGTCGACGCGCTCCCGATTGGCGCGCGCCTCCTCGATCGGCAGCAACGGCTTACGGTCGCGCTCTGCGTGCTGGTCGCGAAGCCGGTCCTGCAGGTCGGAGTTCTCCTGTTCGAGAACCGCGCGCCGGACCGGGTCGAGGAGCTTCGAGACGACACCGACGACGCGTGAGGCGTCGAGGACGTGCACCGTCGGTCGGCTGTACGCCGGCGCGATCCGGACGGCGGTGTGTTGCTTCGACGTCGTCGCCCCTCCGATCAGAAGCGGTAGGTCGAGCCCGCGCCGCTCCATCTCCTTTGCGACGTTGACCATCTCGTCGAGCGACGGCGTTATCAGCCCTGAGAGTCCGACGATGTGGCAGCCCTCGTCCACCGCCGTGTCGAGGATCCGGTCGGCCGGTGCCATCACGCCGAGGTCGATCACCTCGTAGTTGTTGCAGCCGAGGACCACGCCGACGATGTTCTTGCCGATGTCGTGCACGTCGCCCTTGACCGTGGCGAGGACGACCTTGCCCTGAGCCTGCCGGGGAGCGCCCGCCGCTTCTTCCTCCATGAAGGGCTCGAGATAGGCGACGGCGCGCTTCATCGCCCGCGCGCTCTTGACGACCTGGGGCAGGAACATCTTCCCGGAGCCGAAGAGGTCGCCGACCACCTGCATCCCGTTCATGAGCGGCCCTTCGATCACATCCAACGGGCGGTCGTAGGCCTGCCGCGCTTCCTCGGCGTCCGCCTCGATGTGGTCGACGATCCCGTGGACGAGCGCGTGCTCGATCCGCTTCTCGACCGGGGCATCGCGCCAGGCGACGTCCAGCTCGCGCCGGGTGCCTTCACCTCGATAGCTGTCCGCAAGCGTGACGAGCCGTTCGGTCGCGTCGGGCCGCCGGTTGAAGATCACGTCCTCTACGTGCTCGAGCAGATCCGGCGGGATGTCCTTGTAGACCGCCAGCTGGCCGGCGTTGACGATGCCCATGTCGAGGCCGGCCTGGATCGCGTGGTAGAGGAATGCCGCGTGCATCGCCTCGCGGACGACGTCGTTGCCGCGGAACGAGAACGAGAGGTTCGAGATGCCGCCGCTCGTCAGGACGCCCGGACACCGTTCCTTGATCAGTGGGAGGGCCTTGATGAAGTTCTTGGCGTACTCATCGTGCTCCTCGATTCCGGTCGCGATCGCGAGCACATTCGGGTCGAAGATGATGTCCTCGGGCGGGAACCCCGCCTGCTCGACCAGCAGTCGGTAGGCGCGCTCGCAGATCGCGACCTTGCGCTCGACGGTGTCTGCCTGACCCTCCTCGTCGAATGCCATGACCACGGCGCCCGCGCCGTAACGGCGAATCGTCCGTGCTTGCTCCAGGAACGCTGCTTCGCCTTCCTTGAGGCTGATCGAGTTGACCACACCCTTGCCCTGGATGCACTTGAGACCGGCCTCGAGCGCGGACCAGCGTGAGCTGTCGACCATGATCGGGATCCGGGCGACCTCTGGTTCCGTGGCGATCACGTTCAGGAAGGTCGTCATCGCCTCCTCCGCATCGAGCAGGTCGGCGTCCATGTTGACGTCGAGGAGGTTCGCACCGCCGCGCACCTGCTCGAGCGCGACGTCGACGGCGCCCTGGAAGTCGTCGGCCTCGATCAGGCTGCGGAAGCGCGCCGAGCCGGTCACGTTCGTCCGCTCGCCGACCATCACGAAGCCCGTGTCGACGCCGATCTCGAACGGCTCCAAGCCGCTGAACCGCGGTCGTCGCTCTCCCTTCGGGACCTGTCTAGGGGTCAGACCCTTAATGACGTCCGAAATGGCCGCGATGTGCTCCGGCGTGGTGCCGCAGCAGCCGCCGACGACGTTGACAAGCCCTTCACGCGCGAAGTCACCGAGGAAGCGGCTCGTGTCGCCGGGCTGCTCGTCGTGCTCACCGAACTGGTTCGGGAGGCCGGCGTTCGGATAGCAGCCCGTGTAGGTGGTCGCGACCCGAGCCAGGTCCTCGACGAACGGCCGCATCTCGGTCGCTCCCAGCGAGCAGTTGACGCCGACGATCAGCGGCTTCGCGTGCTCGACCGAGGCCCAGAAGGCCTCGACGGTCTGACCCGAGAGGTTCCGGCCGCTGCGGTCGACGGCGGTGAACGAGATCCAGAGCGGCGTGTCGGGGGCTTCGTCCTGTGCCGCGACCAGGGCGGCCTTGGCGTTCAGCGTGTCGAAGATCGTCTCGACGAGCAGTAGGTCGACGCCGCCCTCGACGAGGCCGCGGATCTGTTCCGCATACGAATCATGCACCTGGTCGAACGTGGCGCTCCGGTAGGTCGGGTCGTCCACCTTCGGCGAGAGCGAGAGCGAGACGTTGAGCGGCCCGAGCGAGCCCGCGACCCACGCAGGCCGCCCGATCTCGTCCGCGGCCTCACGCGCGAGGCGCGCCCCCTCGACATTCATCTCGTAGGCGTGAGGCTCGAGCGCGTAGTCGGCCTGCCCGATCGTGGTCGCCGTGAAGGTGTTCGTGGTGACGACGTCGGCGCCGGCAGCGAGGTAGGAGCGGTGGATCTCGCCGACGACGTCCGGACGGGTCAGGTTGAGGAGGTCCGGATCACCGGCGACGTCACGCGCGTGATCGGCGAACCGATCGCCGCGGTAGGCCTCCTCGCCTCGAACCGTCTTCTGGATGAGGACGCCGTACGACCCGTCGAGGACGACAATTCGCTCGTCGAGGAGAGCCTTTAGGTGTTCGATAGTCGCCTTCACGAAAAACGCTCCTACCCAAAGATCAGGAGCGAAGGCTCCATGGCTCTTTAGGCGTTTGGTAACCCGGTCGCCAAGCTGCCGTTCAAAGTTCCGGGGCTCTCAGCGTACCACCGCCGATGATTCTCACGGCCCGCCGCAGTCAAGAGTCCCCGGCGTCACGCACTTGACCTACCGCGTCGTGCACTGAGCTAGCCGGCCGGCGGCGCGACGGGCCGAATGCGGCCGGCGCCGCCGCCCGCGTACACGTCGAGCTGGTTCTGGGCGTGGGCGATCTGCTGCTCGGTTTGCCAGCGGTCGGCCTGCGACTCGCCGCGGTCGATCCGCTCGAGCTCCGCTTGCGCCTCGTCCAGCTGCTCCTGGGCGCGCTGCGGATCGATCTCGCGGGCGTCGACGGCATCGTCGACGAGGGCGAGCGCGCGGTCCTGCTCGACCTTGAAGAATCCGGCGCCGGTCGCAAACTCGCGGATCTCCTCGTCGCGGCGGATGTGCACGCGCGTTCCGCCCGCCTTGAGCGTGGCGACGAGCGGCGCGTGTCGCGCGAGGATCCCGATCTCGCCGGCCGCTCCCGGGACGATCAGCATCTCGACCTCGCCCTCGAATGCCGGGCCTTCCGGCGTCACGAGCGAGAGGTCGAACGTCCGGCGGTCCTGTGCCACTGCCTACCTAGGCTGGAACCGGCTCTTCTTCCCGAGCCTCTTCCGGCTCCTCCGCCGGCTCCTCGGGCGTCTGCTCGGGTTCGGCCTCGCCGCCGAGCTGTCGCGCCTTCTCGACTGCCTTCTCGATCGTCCCGACCATGTAGAACGCCTGCTCGGGCAGCTCGTCGTGCTTGCCGTCGAGGATCTCCTGGAAGCCTTTGATCGTGTCCTCGAGCTTCACGTACTCGCCGGGTGTCCCCGTGAACTGCTCCGCGACGAAGTTCGGCTGCGAGAGGAAGCGCTGGATCTTGCGCGCGCGCTGGACGACGAGCTTGTCCTCGTCGGAGAGCTCGTCCATGCCGAGGATGGCGATGATGTCCTGCAGGTCGCGGTAGCGCTGCAAGACCTCTTGGACGCGTGTTGCCGTCTGGTAGTGCTCGTCCGAGACGATTCCGGGCTGTAGCGCCCGCGAGAACGAGTCGAGCGGGTCGACGGCGGGGTAGATCCCCTGCTCGACGATCGCGCGCGAGAGGACGGTCGTCGCGTCAAGGTGGGCGAACGTGTTGGCGGGCGCCGGATCGGTCAAGTCGTCGGCCGGGACGTAGATCGCCTGCACCGACGTGACCGAGCCTGTCCGCGTCGACGTGATGCGCTCCTGGAGCTGGCCCATCTCGGTCGCCAGGGTCGGCTGGTAGCCGACGGCGCTCGGCATCCGGCCGAGCAGCGCCGAGACCTCCGAGCCCGCCTGGACGAACCGGAAGATGTTGTCGATGAAGAGCAGCGTGTCCTGGCCCTGGTCGCGGAAGTACTCCGCCATCGTCAGGCCGGAGAGACCGACGCGGAGCCGCGCTCCGGGCGGCTCGTTCATCTGCCCGTAGACGAGCGCGACCTTGTCGAGCACGCCCGACTCGCTCATCTCGAGCCAGAG
>DASQTZ010000134.1:0-2158 GCA_035641605.1 Gaiellaceae bacterium
GGGGCCGCCGCTAGCCGAGCTGTCGCAGGACGGTGTTGAAGTGGTAGCGCGAGCGCTTCGCCTGAGCCGCCGTCAGCGGAACGAACCGCGCGTTGTTGGCGACCTTGAGCTGGTTGTTGAGCGCGAAGCCGATGAACGACCGGACCTCGGCCCGCTTAAACGAGTCCCGCTTGGCGTAGATGTAGAGCGCCCGGGAGAGGGGCTTGTAGGTCCGGTTCTGGACGGTCTGCTTCGTCGGCTTGACGCAGCCGTTCCCGCCGTCGACGGCGATGTCCTTGAGCCTGTTCTTGTTCTCCTCGTAGTAGGAGAGTCCGAAGTAGCCGAGGGCACCGCGCGTGCCGGACACACCCTGGACAAGGATGTTGTCGTCCTCGCTCGCGGTGTAGTCGGAGCGGCTGGCCTTGGCCTTGCCGTTGATGAACTCCGTGAAGAAGTCGAACGTTCCGGAGTCTGTGCCTGCGCCGAACAGCTTGAGCGAGACGTCCGGGAAGCCGGGCCGGATGTCTTTCCAGTTGTCGACCTTTGAGCCGGTGTTCCACACCTTCTTCAGCTCGGCGGTGGTGAGGCACGTGGCCCACGTGTTCTGCGGGCTAATCGCGAGGGTGATCCCGTCATTCGCGACCGTGAAGGCCACCCACTTGATGCCGTTCTCCCTGCATTGGGCGTACTCCGAGGCCTTGATCGCCCTCGAAGCGTTCGCCAGATCGATCTCGCCGCGGCAGAACTTCTCGAAGCCGCCCCCCGTGCCGGAGATTCCGACCGTGATGCGGACCTTCGGTTGGACCTTTCGATACATCTCGGCAGCCGAGGTCGTCCATGGCCCGACGGTGCTCGAGCCGTCCGCTGTGATGTTGCCCGTCAGCTGCGGTGCCTTCGCAGTCCCGGCCAGCGCGGAGATGCCCGCGACGAGCGTAAGGACCAGAGCAAAGACCCCGAGCCGGGCAAGACGCCTGCGAATCATTGAGTCCCCTTTCGAGTTCCGGTGATGAGCTCATGGTCGTCGCGCCCGCGAACGGCATGGGCTACGCGTTGGTGAACGAGGGGTGACGCAGTGGTGACCGGGCCGCGACGCCCGCACCGGGTCCTGGCTCTATGGTTCTGGCCGCATGTCCAAAGTGTTGATCGTCGAGGACGACGACGTGATCGCGGAGGGAATCGCGCGGCACCTGGAGGGCGCGGGGTTCTCGCCGGTACGGGTCGCCGACGGCAAACAGGCGCTCGCGCGGCTCCGTTTCGAGCAGCCGGACGTCTGCGTTCTCGACCTGATGCTTCCCGGTCTCGACGGTTGGGCGTTCATCGAGACGGCCAGGACCGAGGCAATCGGCACGCCGATCATCGTCGTGAGCGCCCGAGGGACCGAGCACGACCGCGTGCACGCGCTCGAGATCGGAGCGGACGACTACCTGGTCAAGCCGTTCTCGATGAAGGAGCTCGTCGCGCGGGTGCAGGCGGCTGCGCGACGCGGCTCTCAGCCGGCGCAGGAGAAGCGCGGCCACGCGATCGAGCTCGAGGAGCTGCGGATCGACCCTCGCGAGGTGCAGGCGTACGTCGACGGGCAGAGCGCGGAGCTGACGCCAACGGAGTTCAAGCTGATCTACACACTGGCGCTCGAGCCGGGACGCGTCTCGACGCGCGACGAGCTCCTGCAGAAGATCTGGGGCAGGCGGGAGACCCACCGAGACCGGACGGTCGACGTCTTCGTCGGCCGCTTGCGCGACAAGATCGACCGCCGCGCTTCGAAGCACACGTTCATCCAGACTCGCTACGGCGTGGGCTACAAGCTCGAGGCCGTCCCGAAGTAACGATCAGCCGGCGAGCACCGCCCCGCCGACCATCTGCGGCGGCTCGCCGTCGAGGTACCGGAGCATCAGCGTGTGCGTGCCTTCGTCGCCGCTGACTTCCGTCTCGACGTGCCATTCGGAGCCGCTCCGCCAGACGTGCCGGACGTCGACGCTGCGGACGGGCACCGGCAAGGCGGCGATCAGTGCGCCGAGGTGCTCTCGAAAGGGGCTCCTCGCAATGCCGTCGAACGCCGAGAGATCGGCGGTCGAGAGGGCGAGTGCATGCTCGAGCGTCGACTCTGCGATCTGGGTGTTGGTGGCCATGCGCGCGACCATAGAGGGGGGCGTGAACGTCCTCGCTTCGTGCGCCTTCACCG
>DASQTZ010000135.1:0-17057 GCA_035641605.1 Gaiellaceae bacterium
CTCGCATTCGTCCGCTTCCGCGCAGCGGGCGGTCCAGGGGCGCTCCAGGTCTACGTCGTCAACGCCGACGGCTCCGGTGAGCGCCTCGTCGGAGAGGGAACGCTCCCGCGGTGGACGAACGACGGACGGTCGCTTGTCGTCGAGCGTCCGGTGGCGCCGCCCAAGGCCACGACGATCCATGTGCTCTCGGTCGACGGCAGGGGGCAACGGCTGCTCGCCATCGGTTCCGGGGCCGCCGTTTCGCACGACGGCTCCAAGGTTGCCTTCGTGCGTTTCACGTACCGCAGGCGTGCGAATCAGTTCGTGCGAGCCGGGTCGTCGCTCCACACGATCTCCCTCACCGGCACAGGCCTCAGGCGCCTCGCCGAGGTCACGGGCCTAGGTTCGGCATTCGTCCAACCCAACTGGCTCCCCGACGACTTAGCGATTGCCGTCATCGAGCGGAAGGGCGATCTCGGCCCTCCTCCGGATCCTCTGGTAACGGTCTCGCCGAGCGGGCAGAGGCGTGTGATCGTGCCTGACGTCGGCGAGACCTACGACTGGTCGCCGAAGGGAGATCTGATTGCCTACACCCGCGACGGCAGTCTCTTCATCCTCCGCCCGGACGGCACCGAGGTCGAGGCGTACGGGGAGTCGAACGCGATCGACATCGAGTGGTCGCCCGACGGTCGCAAGGTGGCTTTCTCGATGCAGGAGCCAATCGAGAACGCGCAGTACGTCGGTCTCTACGTCATCGACCTGGACAAGGGCGAGCGTCGGCGGTTTGCGCTCGCCGACGGCTTCGTCGGCTTTCTCGACTGGCGTCCTGAAGAACCCGATTAGCCGTACCCGAGCTCGTCGATCCGCTGCTCGTCCAGGCCGAAGAAATGCCCGACCTCGTGCAGGACTGTGACGCGGATCTCGCGGCGTAGCTCCTCGGGATCGGAAAACGCGCGCTCGAGCGGGCGGCGGTAGATCACGATCCGGTCGGGTAGCGCGCCCGCGTGGTCGCGCCCCGGGCCGAGCCCGTCGTACCAGCCGAAGAGGTCGGGCTCGTCGGGGTTCTGCTCTTCGATCACCACCGCGACGTTCTCGAGTGCGCGGGCGAACTCCGGCGGGAGGTCGGCCAGCGCTGCCTCTACCTGCTCCTCGAACTGCATCAGTAGGCGGGTTGTAGGGGCCGGCGTTTCCGGAAGAGGTACACGGTTGCCATGCCGAAGACGAAGCCGCCGATGTGGGCGAAGAAGGCGACGCCGCCGCCTGCTTCGGGCTGGACGAGCGAGAACCCGCCGAGCCAGAGCTGTAGCAGAAACCAGAACCCGAGGAAAAGCCAGGCGGGGAACTCGCGGATGAAGATGATCAGAAGGAAGATGATCGTGACGACCCGCGCCCTTGGCAGGAGCAGGAGGTAGGCCCCGAGCACCGCCGAGACGGCGCCGCTGGCACCGAGATTGGGGATCTCGGCGTCCAGCTGGGTGCCGTAGGAGAGCGTGATGAAGGTCTGGAGCGCCGTCGCTGCGTACCCACCGAGAAGGTAGAAGACGAGGAACCGAATCCGGCCGAGGGCGTCCTCGACGTTGTTCCCGAAGATCCAGAGGAAGAGCATGTTTCCGATCAGGTGCAGCCAGCCGCCGTGCATGAACATCGAGGTCAGCGACGTGAGCTCCCAATCCTCCCCCACTGTCGGACAGGAGTTCTCGAGCTCGCACGGGTGGTAGGCGAGTTGGTTGACGGCGTGGTTCAGATCCGGGAGCTCGTAGAAGAGCCAGACGGCCACGTTGATCGCGATCAGCGCGGCGGTCACGATCGGGAACGACCGTGTCGGGACGTTGTCCTTGATCGGGAACAGCCGGCTGCCCTGCTCGCTAGCCGATCAGGAGCGCCATGAGCGCCTTCTGGGCGTGAAGCCGGTTTTCGGCCTGGTCCCACACGGCCGACTGCGGACCGTACAGCACGTCTTCTGTGATCTCCTCACCGTAGTGCGCCGGCAGGCAGTGCAGGACGATCGCTCCGTTCCCGGCCTGCGCCAGTAGATCCGTAGTGATCCCGAAACCGGCCAGGTCACGAAGCCGCCGGTCCCGTTGCTCCTCCTGGCCCATGCTCGTCCAGACGTCCGTGTAGACGACGTCGGCGCCGCGGACTGCCTCGACCGGGTCGTTCAGCACTTCCACCTCGGCCCCTGATGCTCGCGCTGTCGCGACGGCGCGCTCGTCGGGCTCATAGCCGACCGGCGTGGCGGCGACGAAGCTCGATCCGAGACGGGCAGCTGCGACCATCAGCGAGGAGCAGACGTTGTTCCCGTCACCGAGGTAGACGACACGCACGCCTTCGAGCCGACCCAGCCGCTCGCGGATGGTCAGCATGTCGGCGAGCGCCTGGCACGGGTGCGTCTCGTCGGTCAGGCCGTTGATCACCGGGATCTCCGCATGCTCCGCAAGCTCCTCGACGTCCGCCTGGGCGAAGGTGCGGATGACAATCCCGTCGAGATAGCGGGAGAGGACGGTCGCGGTGTCGCGAATCGTCTCACCGCGGCCCAGCTGGAGGTCGTCGGCGCGAAGGTAGAGCCCGTAGCCGCCCAGCTGGGCGATCCCGACCTCGAACGACACGCGGGTGCGCGTGGAGGGCTTCTGGAAGATCATTCCGAGGGACCGGCCGGGGAGGACGAGCTGCTCTTCCCTCGGCGCCGCCTTGATCCCTTGGGCGAGCTCGAGCACGAGCTCGAGCTCCGCGGTGGAGAAGTCGGCAACCCGTGTGAAATTGCGCCCTTTCAGCGTCTCGGGAACGTCGATCACGGCGCTGATGCTAATGCGGCGGGACTTGACAACAATACACTGAGGTTTTATCATAGTGCCGTAGTCAATCCGCCGTAGTCAATCCGCGTATGCATAGGAGGAATGACATATGACCACACTGGTTCGTTGGGAGCCGTTCCGCGAGATCGCTGCCCTCCAGAACGACATGGGCCGGCTGATGGGCGCCTTCCTGGGCCAGACGAACGGCGACACGGCGCGCACGTGGGTCCCTGCCGTCGACGCCTGGGAGACCGAGAACGAGCTCGTCTACGCGTTCGACCTGCCGGGCATCCCGGAGGACGAGATCGCGGTCGAGTTCGACGACGGCTCGCTGACCGTCAGCGCTGAACGCGAGCGGGTCGACGAGGCCAAGAACGACGGCTTCTACCGCTTCGAGCGCCGGTTTGGCAGCTTCTCGCGGACGGTCGGCCTGCCGCAGGGCGTGACCGACGACGACGTCAGCGCCGACTACCGAGACGGCGTCCTCGAGATCAAGGTCGCAAAGCCCGAGACGCCGAAGCCGCGGCGCATCCAGGTGGGCAGCGGCGACAAGGCGACGATCGAAGGCAAGTCGAAGCAGGCGTAACACTCCCCGAAACCCCGACAAGAAGGGCGGCCTCGGCCGCCTTTCTCATTGCTCGGGGACGAGTTCTCGTAGACGCGTGAGCCCCGCGAACATCCGGCTCTTGATCGTCCCCAGCGGGACGCCGAGTCGCTCGGCCAGCTCAGACTGCGTGTAGCCGCCGTAGTACGCCAGCTCGAGTGCCTGGCGCTGGTCGGCCGGGAGCTGTGGGAGGGCGGCCTGCACGGACGACCGGCGATCACGGAGATCTGCTTCTTCGGGGACCGAGGACGCCTCCGGTTCCCACGCCTCCTCGATCGGCGCCGAACGACGGCGGTCCTCATGCCGGACGAGGTCGACCGCACGCCGGTGGACGAGCGTCAGGATCCATGTCGCCGGTCTCGCCCGTTCACTCCGATACGACTGAGCGGACCGCCAGACGGCGAGAAATGCCTCTTGCACGGCATCCTCGGCGAGGGCCTGGTCGCGCAAAACACGGAGTGCGACGCCGTAGGCGACACGGCGGAAGCGGTCGTAGAGCGCACCGAGCGCCTCGTCCTCGCCTGCGGCGATCGCTTCGAGCAACTCCTCGTCCGACCGCTCATTCACGCCCCTGCGACGCGCGAGTGGCGCCAATGCCAGCGCGTACTCAGACATTTGCGCTCATGAGAATCTCGCCCTTGGGAATGTCGGATCCGCCCGCGGCTTCGAGGGTGACCGCGACGGTGACACCGGGCTCGACAGGTCGCGTCAGCTCAACCGTGCCGCAGCCTCCGCGGAAGAAGCCTGCCGGCCTCGGCACCTTGTTCGTGATCACCCAGGCCTCGTAGGTCTTGTTCCGCGGCGCTTCGCCGATGCAGGTGACGATCGAGGCTGCATCGCCGGAGATCACGAGCTGCCCGGTCGCGGCGCCTTCGAGGGCCACGACGCGCTGGCGGTCGACCTGCTCGCGAAGCGAGTTCGCCCACAGTCCGAGCCCGACCGCCGCGACGGCTGCCGCCGCCGCGACGAAGGCGGTTGTCGGGAACAACCAGCGCCGGCGGAACGGGGTCACGGACGCCGGGCGCTCTTCCCGCGCCGCGCGAAGGATCCGATCGCGAAGCTCCGGGCGCGGCTCCGGCCCGGCCGCGGCGTACGCCAGCTCGACCGCACCTTCTCGCAACTGGGCCACCTCGTCCCGGCACGGGGCGCAGGTATCGAGGTGCCGCTCGTAGGTCCAGCGATCCTCGGGATCGAGGGCGTTCAGGGCGTAGGCCGCCGCCAGGTCGTGAAGCTCGCTCAGCGCAACTGCCTCCGTGCGTAGCTTGCCCAGATAGGAGAGAAGTTCGGGTCCGTTGCAAGTGCCTTGCGGAAGAGCCGCTGGGCCGCCGCCTCCCGGCCGAGACAGCGCTCGATCATCGCGCGGTGGAAGTAGCGGTGCCCGTCGGGGAACCGCAGCGCGCGATTCGAGTAGGAGACAGCTTCCTCGCACCGGCCGTTGCGGATCAGGGCCCACGAGAGGACCTCGTTGGCTTCGACGCCGGGTCGTCGGGCATAACCGCGGCGGGCAAGCGCGAGCGACCCGCGCAGGTCGATCCCGTGCTCGAGGTTGAACATCGCCCGATCGAGTTCGGTGTCGACGCCGTTCTCGGCGAGTCGGCGCTCCTGTCTCTCAACTCGAGCGTAGGCGCGCTGCGCCGCGGCGCGGTTGCCGACGACTGCGTTGAGATCGCCCAGCGAGCCGGCGAACTCGGGCGAGAAACGGAGCTCGACCGCCCGCCGTTGGAAGGCGATTGCGCTGTCGAGGTTGCCGCGGGCGGCCTCCGTCTCGCCGAGGGCGTCCAGTGCGATCGGATAATTGGGCGCGACGGCAAGTGCCTGCTGGAACCGGCGGGCTGCAGCAGCGAACCGAAGCTCGCTGCGATCGAGGCGACCGAGCTCGACGTAGGCCCATGCCCGTGTCTGGGCGTCGACCGCAGCGTCGAGGGCGAGACCGAGCGCCCGCCTGGCGCCGCGGTTGTCGCCGAGCAGCGACCGTGCCTGCCCAACGCGTGCGTAGGCAGCGATGCTCGGCTTGAGCGCGACCATCCGCTCGTAGGACCGGAAGCCCGCCTCGTAGCGGCCGAGCTCGATCAGCGCATCTCCCATGACGCCATGCACAAGGGCCATGTCCGGTGCCAGGTACCGGACGCGTCTCGCGAGGGCGAGGCCCTCGCGGAAGTGATGGCGCGTGTTTTCGAGTGACGCGAGGCCGATCAGCGCGTGAACGTCGTTCGGATCTGCCGCGAGCGCTTGGCGCAGCGCCCGCTCCGAGCGCGTGTAGTGCGAGGGCTCGCCCGTACGCCGAGCCCGCTGTTGCTCTTCGAGGCCGGCCCGGACCAGCTGCCTGGTCGTGGGTGCGGCGACGCCTTCGTCGTCGCCGCGAAACGTGCCGCCGACGAGGAGAGTGGTGGCGGCAATCGCCGCCACCACTCCCGCGAGAAGAACTCGCTGCCTCATGGCTTCTGCTGACCCTTCGCGTTGGCGAATCCGCTCGGGGGGTCGTTCTCGTATGGGAACTCGGCCAGGTTCGGGACGTCGTTGCCGTCGACGCCGTCACCGAGCAGGTCACCCGCGGGGTGGCCCTTGAGCTTCCCGGCCACCGCTCGTTCCGCGATGTCGACGACGTCGTCTTCGAGCCGCCGGCCGTTCGGGAAACCGGCCGTGTCGCCGCCGAAGACGCCCAGCCGGTTCGGCGTGGCCGTCGGCGGGATCGAGAGGTTCACCCGCAGCATGTCGGCGAGCTTCGGGCCGGTGGAGTTCAGGCCCGGGACGCCGGTCAGTAGCACAGCGACGAGATCGTCACGGTTTTTCTCCGGGACCCCGAGGCCGTACAGCTGGTTGATCACCGCGGCCAGGATCGGCTCGCGGTAGTACTGCTCGAACTGCGCATCCTTGTCCGGGCTCAGCGAGTTCCACTTGTCCTTGAGCCGGGTGGGGATGATCACTTCGTTGATCAGCGGATTGCCCAGGCGAGAGACCTGGACCCACTGCCGCTCCTCGTGGAAGCGGCGGACGCCGTGGCGGCGATACTGGCGGATCTTCACCCGCGGCCGCTCCGTCGTCGCCCAGACACCGACGGTGTGGTCGGAGTCGTCGAGCTGGGAGATGGGGATCTGGAGTGCGATCCCGTGGACGGCGTAGGCGGCGAAGAAATCCTTCCCGCCGCCTTCGTTGCCGACGCCCTTGCGGATCGCGACCAGGTCGAAGATCGCGCCGATGTCCGCGAAGAAGGCGTCCTCACGCTGGCCGGCGAACACCTTGCCGCCGCCCGCCAGGTTCGTCACCGCATTCTCGGCGAGCTGCCGGTAGTTCGGGCTCGAGCGCGGGCCGATGTTGTTCGGAGGAGTGACGCCGCGCGCCACGACCTTCTCGTCACCGTGCGCGGCACGTGTGACGGTGTAGTCCTGAACGGTGTTGCCGAGGAACAGTGTGTCTTCCCGGTTCTTGAAGCGGAGCCGGTAGGTCACGTCCGGCTTCGCGTCGCCGTTCCGGTCGAGCTTGATGCTGTAGCGGGCCCGCTCCGAGAAGCGGTACCAGTTCGGCGCTGCGGCCGGGTCCTCGGCGGGGATCCAGTTCGCGATCACCGTGAGGGAGTTCGGCGCGTCCACGCTTCTGAACGCGTAGAGGTCGGTCGTGTCAGCCGAGGGGTCCTCGGCGATCAGCGGCGCCTCGCGGTGGCTCGAGGCCTGGCCCGCCTCAGGCGAAGGGCCTTTTAGCACGAGCACGGCGGCGGCGACCGCGACGCCGCAGATGGCGATGATCAGAGTACGCATAGGAGATGCGGCTCCTTTCAGTCGGGGGTCGCGACGTATTCGTCCGCCCCCGGGAACCGGTTCGATCAGGGCGCGCTGATCACCTCGGAGAGCACCCAACTACCCGGCACGCCCTTCAGCTCATACGTTCCCCGCTCGGCGAACTCGATCCCCGAGCCGACGACAAGATCTCGCACAGTTCCGGAGACGAGGATGCCGCCGCGTTCCGCCGTGGACATCACCCGCGCCGCGATGTGGATTGCGAGTCCCCGGAGCGCTCCGCCGACAAGCTCGACTTCCCCTGTGTGTATTCCCGCGCGGATCGTGATCCCACGCGCTCTGAGCGCCTCCTCCAGGCGAGCGGCGCACGTCACTGCCCGCGCCGGGCCGTCAAAAGTGGCGAGGAAACCGTCGCCCGTATGGTCGATCTCGCGGCCACGGTAGGTGTCGAGCTGTTCGCGCACGACATCGTCGTGCTGCTGGACGAGCTGCACCCAGGCGGCGTCGCCTCGTTCGGCTGCGAGGTGCGTCGAGTCGACGATGTCAGTGATCATCACCGTCGCAAGCTGGCGGTTCAGGACCGGCACGGCCCTCGCTCCAGTCAGGAACTCCTCCACCTCGCCGAGCAGCAGTCCGAAGTCGCCGGCGCTGACCGGAAGCGTGTCCGCGCCCGGCAGCTCGACGTACCTTGCGCCTGGAATCTGCTCGGCGAGGTAACGGCCGAACGCTGCACGGTGATGAAGGGCATCGCGGCGCTGGAGCACGAGCGTCGGCACGCGTATCGACGGGAGAATCGATCGGACGTCGAGCTCAGTGACCCACCGGTACATCGTCGTCGCCGCGCCGCGGGGCATCCCGAGGCGCTGGTATCGAGTGAACCACCGAGCGAAGCGCGCATCGTGCGCCGAAGTTGGCGCGGTGAGCGCGAGAATCTCGCTCGTCACGCCGTAGTGCTGCTCGTAGCGGTCGACGAGCTTTTCGGCCGTCTCGTGCGGCATTCCGATCGGATAGTCGTCGGCGCGCCGCCAGCGAGCGAAGCTGTTTACGAGGGCCAGCGCCGAGACTCGATCAGGATGGGTGGCGGCAAACATCATCGCCATCGGGCCGCCCTCGGTATCCCCGAGGAGGGCAGCACGCTCGATCTGGGCGGCATCCATCACGGTCTGGACGTCGTCCATCCATTCCTCGAGCCTTGGGAGGTCGCTCAGGGGCACGGGGTCGGAGACGCCGGTTCCGCGCTTGTCGAAACAGAGAACCCGCGCGAACCTCGCCAGCCGCTCGAAGTACGCGGCCATCGTGGGCTCCTCCCACATGGCGTCGCAGTTCGTGATCCAGTTCGTCACGAACACGAGGTCTACGGACCCGGAGCCGAAGAGCTGGTAGGCGACATAACCGCCTTCAGACGCTTTCGCGTAACGAGTTTCGGGACGGGTCACGTCGTAATTTTGGTACCTGCGCGGCCTGCGAGAGCGTCTTCCACTTGGTCGAGCGCGGTGATGATCGCTTCGCCGCCGGCACGCGCTACGGCAATCGCGGCCTCTACCTTGGGCCGCATCGAGCCCTCGGCGAGCTCGGGCAACAGTGCCTCGGCGGCGGCGACCGACAGCTCGGACAGCTCTTCCTCATCGGCCGTGCCGAAGCCTCGGCGGACCGCGCCGACGTCGGTGAGGATAACCAACCTGTCAGCGTCGACACCGGGGGCCAGCAGGGCCGACGCGCGGTCCTTGTCGATCACGGCTTCGACGCCGTGGATCCGGCTGTCGCGCCGCACGACTGGAATCCCGCCGCCGCCGCAGGCGACGGCAAGGGCGCCTGAGTCGAGCAAGGAGCGGATCTGCGCAATTTCCACGACCTCGAGCGGCGCCGGCGAAGGCACCGCTCGGCGCCACCCGCGGCCGTGTTCCTCGACGAGTGTCCAGCCGCGCTCCTGCTCCAGACTGCGAGCCTGCTCCGCCGAGTAGAACGGTCCGATCGGCTTCGTCGAGCGATCGAAGGCCGGATCGTCTTCTGCCACCACGACGTGCGTCAGCAAGCAGGCGACTGGCCGCCCGGCGACCGGCCCGAGCTCCGCCTCGATCAACGCGCCGATCTCGGCCTGCGTCTGCGCGACGGCGAGGTAGAGGGGGAGAGGCGGGACTTCGTCCGCCGCCCGCTCCTGCCGCAAGAGCACGTTTCCGACCTGCGGGCCGTTTCCGTGGGTGATCACGAGACGGGGCTCGTCGAAGAGTGGCTCGAGCGACACCGCGGCGTCACGCAGCCGCGCGCCCTGCTCCGCCGCAGTGCCGCGGTCGCCGGGCCGGATCAGCGCATTGCCGCCGAGGGCGACAACCGTCGTCAAGCGACGGCAGCGGCTTCGGTGCCTGTGATCAGCCCGTGCTCGGCGAGGAGATCGCTGAGCGTGGGCTCGCCCAGCTCCTGGAGCTTGTAGGTCACGCGCAGGGCCGGCTTGTCGAAGTCGATCACGCGCCGGAGGTCGATCGGCGTGCCGATCAGGACGACGTCGGCGTCGGAGCGCTCGATCGTCTGTTTCAGATCTTCCATCTGCTCGCGACCGTAGCCCATCGCCGGAAGCAGTCCCTCGATGTGCGGCCATTCCTCGAGCGTCTTCGCAATCGAGCCGACCGCGAAGGGGCGTGGGTCGACCAGCTCGGCCGCTCCGTGCGACTTCGCCGCGAGCACGGCCGCGCCATAGGCCATCTCGCCGTGGGTAAGCGTCGGGCCGTCCTCGATCGCGAGCACGCGCTTGCCTGCGATCCGCAGCCCGTTCTCTTCGACGTGGAACGGCGAGGCGGCCCGCACGATCTTTGCCGTGGGATTGTGGGCGCGGATCGAGTCGATCACCGCCTCGACGCCTTCCGGCGGCGCCGTATCGATCTTGTTCACGACGCAGACGTGCGCCATCCGGAGGTTCGTCTCGCCGGGGTGGTAGCGGAGCTCGTGACCCGGCCTATGCGGATCGACGACGACGACGTGCATATTCGGCTTCACGAACGGCGTGTCGTTGTTGCCGCCGTCCCAGAGGATCACGTCCGCCTCCTGCTCCGCTTGGTCGAGGATCGCCGCGTAGTCGATCCCCGCGAAGACGATGTTGCCCTCGGCGATGTGTGGTTCGTACTCCTCGCGCTCCTCGATCGTCGTGTCGGCGGCGTCGAGATCTGCGTAGTCGGCGAACCGCTGCACGGCCTGCTTCGTCAGATCACCGTAGGGCATCGGGTGCCGCAGCACGGCGACCTGCTTGCCGGCGTCACGCAGCAGCGCGGCGATATGGCGGGTGGTCTGACTCTTGCCGGAGCCCGTGCGCACTGCGCAGACGGCCACGACCGGCCTCGACGACGTCAGCATCGTCTCGCTCGGCGAGAGCAGTCGGAAAGAGGCGCCGGCGGCGAGTGCCCGCGAACCAACGTGCATGACATGCTCGTGAGTGACGTCCGAGTAAGCGAAGACGACCTCGTCCACCACGTGCCTTTGGATCAGGTCGGCAAGCTCGGCTTCCGGATGGATCGGGACTCCCGCGGGATAGAGGTCGCCGGCGAGCGCTGCCGGGTAGACACGCCCGTCGATGTTGGGAATCTGCGTCGCCGTGAAGGCGACGACCTCGTATTCGGGCCGGCCGCGGTAGACGACGTTGAAATTGTGGAAGTCCCGCCCCGCGGCCCCGGCGATCAAGACGCGTCTTCGCATGAATAAAGAGTATTCAGTTTGCAGGACGGCGGGCCTAGCCAGTCGGATAGATTCGCCGCGTGGCTCGCTTTCCGGAGGCACTCAACGACCAGATCGCCCACGAATTCGCCGCAGCGCAGCAATACGTCGCGATCGCCGTCCATTACGACTCGGAGACCCTCCCGCAGCTGGCCGCGTTCTTCTATCGCCAGGCGATCGAGGAGCGGAACCACGCGATGATGATCGTCCAGTTTCTGCTCGACGCCGATCTGCCGGTCACGATCCCGGGGATCGACCCGCCCCAAACCGGTTTCGCGGATGCGAAGGCGCCGGTCACCCTCGCACTCGACCAGGAGAAGCGGGTGACCGGCCAGATCGTCGCGCTGGTCGCGCTTGCGCGCGAGGAGGGAAACCTCGTCGGCGAGCAGTTTCTCCATTGGTTCCTGCAGGAGCAGCGCGAGGAGGTCTCCTCGATGTCCGGCCTCCTGGCAACGGTGGAGCGCGCGGGGGACAACGTGCTCCTCGTCGAGGACTACCTCGCGCGCACCGGCAAGGAGGAGAGCCCGCTGGAAGAGGGCGCTCCGCCGGCTGCGGGCGGCGCGCTCTAACGCGTCACGGCGAAGAGTTTCCACTCGCCGGGGACGCCCTTGAGCTCGGCAGCTCCGCGATCCTCGAACTCGAGCCCGGATCCGGCGACTAGGTCCTTCACAGTGCTGGAGACGAGAACCTCGCCAGGCCCGGCCTCGGCGGCGACGCGAGCGCCGATGTGGACCGCGATCCCGCCGACCTTTTCCTCGTGCACCTCGCATTCCCCTGTGTGAAGGCCGGCACGGACCTCCAGCCCGAGCTCTGTCACGCCGTCGGTAATCGCAGTCGCGCATCGAATCGCGCGCGCCGGCCCGTCGAAGCTCGCGAAGAAGCCGTCGCCCGCCGTGTCAATCTCGTTGCCGCGGTGACGAGCGAGCTGACGGCGGATGACGTTGTGATGTTCCCCCAGCAGCTCACGCCAGCCTCGGTCGCCGAGCTCAGCCGCCTTCGCCGTCGAGCCGACGATGTCCGTGAACAGCACTGTGGCGAGGACGCGGTCGGGCTCGGCGTCCTCCCAGGCCCGGCTTTCCCAGACCCCCGCCAGGAACCTCTGGATCTCGCCCACGATCGTTTCGACGTCCGCCGCCGTCGGGACATGCGCGACGCCGGGCAGTTCAACGGACTGCGCTCCCGGAATCCTTTCGGCCATGTACCGCGCTCCCTCGACGGGAATCGTCGTATCACCTGTGCGGTGGAGAACGAGCGTAGGCACCCGGATCGAGGGCAGCACGTGCCGCACGTCGATCTGCATGTTCATCCGATTCATCGCCGCGATCGATCCGGGGCTTGCGCTCTGCCGGAGCAGCGTGGCGACTTCGCCAAGGTCCGATTCCTCGAGATCTGGGGCGAGCAGCCGGGCGATCCCGAGCATGAATTCCGGCTCGCCCCAACGCCGCTCCTCCTCTTCCGCCTCACGTCGGTAGTTGGCCTCGTTCTCGCCCCACGGGTAGTCAGGCGCCCATAGGATCCTGGCGAAGCTCCCGTAGAGGACGAGCGCCGTCGTTCGCTCGGGATACGTTGCCGCGAAGAGCAGCGACATCGGGCCGCCTTCTGAGATCCCGAGGATGGCCGCTCGTTCCGAGCCGACGGCATCCATGACCGCGCGCACGTCATCCATGCGCTCCTCGAGCGTGGGGACGCCTGCGATGCGGTCCGAGAGTCCGCTTCCCCGCTTGTCGAACGTGATCAGGCGCGAGAACGAGCCAAGCTGCCGCAGGAAAGCGGCAAGAGCGGGAACGTGCCAGGTGACTTCGATGTTGGAAACCGCACCCGGGATGCGGACGACGTCGAATGGCCCGTCTCCGAGGACCTGGTACGCGATGCTGAGGTCGCCGCTTCTGGCGTAGCGGGTTTCCGCAGGCTTCACGCCTCTATCTTGGCGCTCTCGTCGAGCAAGTGCCCGCGCTCCCAGCGGTAGTCGACTCCGCCGACGTAGAACGCATTTGCGAGCGTCGGCGCTGCACCCTCGAAGCGCCCGATCGTGAAGAAGGAAAGCTCCCGCACCTCGACGGCGACCGGCGTCGGCTCCCAGCCGCTGCGGATCCCGCGGACGGCGAGCAGCGAGTCCGTTTCTCGCTCGTGGTGGAACGTGTACGGAAGCGGCCCGGCGAAGCGACGAGCCTCGCGCTCGTCCGAGAACGGCGAGCCCTCCGGGAGCGGTGCGGGAGCGACTAAGTCGGCGGCGAGGTCGACTCCGGGCCGCACCTGGATCTCGAGACTGCCGCCCACAAGCCGGCAGCTCGCATCAACAGTGCGATAGCGGTAGCGGGTGAGGGCGTTTCCCAAGACCACGAGCGATCGCCGGTCGGCGTCGCTGCGCAAGATGTAGAGGCCGCGCAGGCTCGGTTGCGCAGCGACCCGCACGAAGATTCGGTAGCCGGCGAGGAAGAAGTCGAGCCCGAACGCGGCCGGCAGAAAGGCGGGCCGTAGGCGTTCCGTCTGGACAAACGCGGCTGCCGCAAAAGCGACCTCGCCGTGAGTGTCGAGTTCGAGGGACGGCGGCACGAGCGGCTCCAGCGTCTCCCGCGAAAACGCGTAGGCGAGCACCAGGCTGTGGCGGAAGTGCGCTGCGATCGGAATCGGATGGCGGCGCAGCCGATTGAGCATCTACATCGTCGCCATCTGGACGCTGCCCCAGATCAACGAACGCTCGTCGGCCGATCGACGAGCTTCCTCTTCACTCTCGGGCTCGCCGAGGCTGCGGAGGATGGTGACCGCACCCGGCGCCGCGGCGCGGCGGACGGCTGCAAATAACCGCTCGGCGTAGCGGTCGTCGGTGCCGTCGAGGATGTTCGAGAGCGAGAAGGCGTCGAAGCGTCCGCGCTCGCAGCGCTCGAGGAAGTCCGCCGCGTCGGCGGTCACCAGATTCAGCGGCGCCGGCGTCGCCGGCCGGGCGCGGCCGAGCAGCAGTGCCGCCGCATGCGGATTCGAGGCGTTTGGATGTCGCGCGAAGCCGCGCTCGAGGCGGAGGCGAAGCACGCGGTCGAATTGGTTCGGAAGCACGGCGATGAAAGGCGCCGGGTAGACGCGTCGCAGGCGCACGGGACTGAATGCGGCCGCGAGCGCGACGCGGAGGCGCCGGGTGTCGAGGCGACGACGCCAGAAGTCGAGCTGCTGCTCGGGCTCCGCGAGGCCGCAGAACCGCTCGAGCGCATCACGACTCCAGCCGAGAGCCGGCGCGAAGCGTCGCACGCGGCCCAACCAGCGGTCGACCTTGCCTGTCTGCGCCGGTTCTCCCCGGACTCGCGCGCGGACATAGTCGACCTGCGCAGGGTTGATATCGACGGCCGTGACGTCGTCTCCGCGGCTGGCCAGGTCGAATGCGGTGCAACCGGCGGAGGCAATGCAAAACACCCGCCCGCCGGGCTCGAAGGCCTCGAGTTCAACCGCGCTGTCCTCGTACATCCGCCCGAATAGCAGCTCCGGCGGCCCGGTTCGGCGGTCGAGGCGGCCCCGGCGCCAGGGGGTCGCGTCAGGCTTCGGGAGCGCGGGCATCCTGCTCCGCCGCGAGCCAGGCGAGCGCGAGAAAACCGGCGTTCTCGGCGAGCATGGTCTTGACAGCAGGGATGTGGCGGCGGCCGAAGACGAGACCACCGGCATTCATACCGGCGACGAGCGCGGTACCGGCCGCGGCGGCGGCTCGAGGCCGTCGGCCGCTCACGACCCAGACCGCCAGCGATGTCTCGACAACGCCGATGCCGAGCAAAAAGGCCTTCGCGCGAGCCCCGCGGAGCCCCGGCACAGCGGCGACGATTTCGACCTGCTCGGGACAGCGGCCGAGCAGCTTGCACCAGAGACCGTGGTAAAGCCAGATCCCCGCAACGGCCGCAGCGGGAAACCGGCGGCCGAAGTTGCGCTCCACCGTGCTAGCGCAGCTGCTCGCGGAGGCTCTGGGCGAAGGCCTCCAGATCGAGCTCCTCGCCGGTCACGTCGGCAAGGAGCTCGTCGGCGTTCAGACGATGCCCCTCGGACCACAGTTCGCGAAGCATCCCGCCCGCCTTCCGGTCGGAGAACCACGTCGAGCCGAAGCGCTCGCGAAAGTGCTCGCGAAGGTGTGCGTGGAGCGCCCAGGAGCGCAGATAGCCGGTGACGTAGAAGCTCGGATCGATGTCGCCGAGGTAATCGGACGGGCTCGGCTCGATCTTCACGGCGTCGCCGAGCAACTCGACGTATCGTGACGACAGCGCCTTTTCGTCCAGTTCACGCCCGCCGTGGAACTCGATCTCGTAGAGCAGCTTGCCGCAGTAGCGACGAAGGAGGTAGAGCGAGCCTGTCGCCGCCTCGGCGGCGAACTCCTCGGGCTTAGGAAAATCGAGCCGGCGCGAAAGCCAGCCGGGCTCGAGCAGGAAGTGCTCCATCAACGTGGCCCAGGCCTCGGTGACGGAGACGTCGCCGAGGCGCTTCGCCTCGACGGGTAGATCCGCCGAGACGTGCGCGTAGTGCTCGGTGTGTCCGGCCTCGTGGAAGAGCGCGCGCCAGTCGTCGGCGCCGCCCATCGGCTGGATCACGAGGACAACGCGGCCGGGAACCTCGATCGGCGCGCAGAATGCCCGCGGGCTCTTCTTCGGCCGCTGTTCGATGTCGAGCTCGACGTTGGCCTGTGAGCGCAGGTCGATGCCTAGATCCCTGAGGGTGACTTCGAGCGCCGGAATCATCTTCGTGGCCGGGAAGGCCTCGTCCCAGCCCGGCGCCCGGAAGACGCGCGTGACGTCCCAGCGCTCTGCCTCGGCGAGGCCGACGCCCGCGCGGGCACGGAAGAGCCGGTCGGCCGTCTCTTCGTACAGCCGCTCTGTCGAGGCGAGCACGCCACGGCACTGCTCGGCGAGCTCGTCGAGTCGAAAGCCGAAGCGGCGGTAGAGGTCGAAGTAGGTGTCGGAGCCGAGCTGCGGTACCGCCATGTTCACCGTTCGAACGGCGTCGGCGAGGATCGGGTTGATGTGCTCGTCGGTCAGGCGGTTCCTGGCCTCCTCCAGGCGCTGCCGCCGGCCCCGGTCCTCGGCGTTGGCCATCGTTGGCCGGATCATTCGGTAGGGGATCGTCTCGCCGTCGACCGTCGCCTCGAGCTCGGCCTCGAGCGCCGCGGTCCTCTCGCTGTGCTCGCGGGTCAGCTCGGCGAGGAAGTTCTCGGAGGAGAAACGCCAAAGCTCGGCCACTCCGTGGTCGCCGTTCGTCGCAGCGCCGAGCGCCTGCGCCTGTTCGAGGGTCGAAAGCTCCGGATAGCGATCGTAGATCGGCTTCAGGTCGAGGGTGTCCTTGCGCCCCGCGTAGTGCAGGTAGTACTCCTCGTCGAGCTCCGCGATGAACCGGTCGACGCGGTCGCGGTAGCCGTCGAGCTCGCGAATGGACGGGGGCGTGCTGGCCAAGGGTCGTCGTAGGATAGTTCGGTGCGCCGCCAGGCATTGTCATCCGCACTTCACCTGACGACGTACTAATGCGCGAGATCACCCTCCGGAGTGAGCGGCGCACTCAGCTGATCGAGATCACGGCCGACGTCGAGCGGGCGCTCGAGGGGGGCGACGGGACTGCGGCCCTCGTTTTCGTTCCTCACACGACAGCAGGCGTGACGATCAACGAGAACGCCGATCCGGCGGTGGCGCGCGATTTCGAGCGCGCCCTCGAGCGCATCGTGGGCGACGACTGGGGCTGGCAGCACGTCGAGGCCGGCGAGGAGAACGCTCCTTCACACATCCGGTCGGCGCTGATGAGCTCGCAAGTGGTCGTCCCGCTCGACGCCGGCCGGCTCGCGCTCGGTACCTGGCAAGGGATCTTCTTCTGCGAGTTCGACGGACCCCGCACCCGCAAGGTCCTCGTGACAATGCTCCGATGATCGAGGTCGACCGGCTGACGAAGCGCTACGGCAAGACCGTTGCCGTCGACGATCTGAGCTTCCGCGTCACGGCGGGCCGGATCACCGGCTTCCTCGGACCGAACGGCGCGGGCAAGACGACAACGCTGAAGGCGATTCTGGCCCTCATCCGCCCGACGTCCGGTACCACGAGGGTGCTCGGGAAGCCCTACAGCGAGCTCGACGACCCGGCACGCAAGGTGGGCGCGGTGCTCGAGACCTCGCGTTACCACCCTGGCCGCTCCGGTCGCAATCACCTCCGCGTCTTGGCGGCGCAGGCCGGGATTCCACGGCAGCGCGTCGAAGAAGTGCTCGAGCTCGTCGCGATGAAGGAGCCGGCGAAGCGGCGGGGGGGCGGG
>DASQTZ010000136.1:0-8163 GCA_035641605.1 Gaiellaceae bacterium
CCGACGCCAAAAGAATGAAGAGGAGGACGACGACGCCGACGGCGATCAGGACGGCCACGACGTAGATCCTATGCCGGTGCGACTCTCAGCGTGAGACCGTCGTCCAGCCCCTCGACGCGGACCTCCTCGCCCGGCGAGACCCGCTCGCCGCTCGTCCGCGCCCGCCAGAGCTCGCCGTGGACGAAGACGAACCCTTCGGGGTCGAGTGCCTGGCGGACGACGCCGACCTGTCCGATCAGCTCCGATTGGCCCGTCACGACCGGTGCCCGTCGCACTTGCACGATCTTTGCCACCGCGAGGCCGACGAGTGCCGCCATCGTCGCCGCGACGATCAAAGCGACGCGCAGGCTGACCTGGTAGTTCTCGCCGGCCGGGTCGAACAGCATCAGCGAGCCGATTACAAAGGCGACGGCGCCCGCAAGCGTCAAGGCGCCGTGGCTGACGACGAATGCTTCGGCGACGAAGAACCCGGCCGCAAGGGCCATGAGGAGGAGCCCGGCCCAGCTGACGGGCAGGACCTGGAGGCCGAAGAGCCCGATCACGAGCGAGATGGAGCCGACCGTGCCGGGCAGGATGAGGCCGGGATTCCAGAGCTCGATCGTGATCCCGAGGACCCCGATCGACATCAGGATCACGATCAGGTTCGGGTTGATCAGTAGATCGAGGATCTGCTTCCAGGTCGACATCTCGACCTGTTCGACGCGAGCCCCGGCCGTGCGAAGGACGAGGCCCTTCGGCTTCGTCGTCCGTCCGTCTACGGTCTTCAGCAGTGCGGGGAGGTTCGGCGCAATCACGTCGATCACGTTCATCCGGAGCGCCTCTCGGGCGGTGAGATTCGAGGCCTTGCGGACAGCGTCGTCGGCCCATTTCACGTTGCGGCCGTGCTCCCCGGCGAGCGCCTTGAGCGATGCCGCCGCGTCGTTCACGACCTTGTTGCGCAGGTCCTTCTGGATGTCCTCGCCGCCGACGCTGATCGGGGTGGACGAGCCGATATTGGTCTGCGGCGCCATGGCCAGGATGTCGCCGGCCTGGCCGATCCAGACCCCCGCCGAAGCTGCTCGAGCCCCATCCGGGGAGACGTAGACAATCACTGGGATCTTCGAGGCGAGCTCGGCTTCGTAGATCTCCTTCATCGAGTCGGACAGACCTCCGGGCGTGTCGAGCAGGATGACGACGGCCGAGTACCGGTCCTCGTTCGCGCGCTCGATCTCGCCGACGACGTAGTCGGCGGTGACCGGATTGACGTCGTTGTCGAACTCGACCGCGAGAACGCGGGGCGTCGCGGCGTACGCGGAAGGAACGACCGCGGCTACCGCGAACGCGGCCAAAAGTGCCCGCAGAGCGCGGCTTTTCACGGTGTAAGGATCCTATCAAGAGCCTTGCGCCGTGAACTCGCCGCTGCGACTCTAGGCTGGGGTCTCGGATGAAAGTGCTCGCCGCCGTCATCGTCGCCTTCGCCTTCCCGGCCACGGCCTGGGCGGAGGCGACGCTCGTCACGCGTGAGCTGCCTTTGGGCGGCGCGCGGACGCTCGCCGCCGCGCCCTCGCCGGAGCGCTTCAATCTCCTCGGCCTGCACTGGAAGGGATCGGGCCGCGTTTTCTTTCGCGTGCGGGGCGCGCGCGGCTGGAGCGGATGGCACCAGGCAGAGGCTGAACCTGAGGACGCTCCTGATCGCGCTACCGACGAGGCACGCCGGATGCTCACTTGGCGGATCGGTGACCTCTGGTGGACGGGCACTGCCGAGCGCGTTCAGGTCCGCACGCGAGGACAGGTGCAGCGCGTGCGCGCACACTTCGTCTGGAGCCCGGAGGAGCCGATGCTCGAGCGCTCGCTCCAGATGGCAGGCACGCCGAGGATCATCCTGCGCAAGAGCTGGGGCGCGAACGAGCGAATCCGTCGCGACGATCCCGACTTCGCGCCGGTGCTTCTGAACGCGATCGTCCATCACACCGCCGGGGCCGCGGGCTCCTCGCCGGCTCAGTCGGCGGCAATTGTCCGCGGGATTCAGACCTACCACGTGCAGGGGAACGGCTGGGACGACATCGGCTACAACTTCCTCGTCGACCGCTTCGGGCAGATCTTCGAGGGGCGGTACGGCGGAATCGAGCGGAACGTCATCGGTGCGCATTCGCAGGGGTTCAACACTGGGTCGGTGGGAATCTCGGTGCTCGGGAACTACGACAGTTTCGGGCTGCCGGCGGCCACACGTGAGGCGCTCAGCCGGTTAATCGCATGGCGGCTCGATGTCGCCCACCTCCAGCCGCTTTCGCGGATCAGCACCATCTCCAATGGGAACCCGCGATTCCGGAAGGGTTTGCCCGTCTGGCTTCCGGCCGTTTCGGGGCACCGTGACACCGGCTTTACGAGTTGTCCAGGCAAGAATCTCTACAGCCAGCTCGGCGCAATCGCCAAGCGGGCCGCGGCGATCGGCCTGCCGAAGCTTTACGCACCTCAAGTCGAGGGCTCGGTGGGCGGGCTGGTGAGCTTCTCGGCGCGGCTCTCGTCGTCGCTTCCCTGGAGCGTCACGATCTTCGACTCCGCGCAGCAGCCGATCGCTGTGGGCACCGGGCTCGGCTCGACCGTTCAGTGGACGTGGGATGCCCGTTTCGTGCCGCCGGGGTCGTACACCTACAGCATCTCGGCCGGTTCGAAGGTTCGTCCCGCAACAGGTGCGCTCGGAGCGCCGACCGGGACGCTGACGCTCGAAGCGGTGCGGGCCGATCCGTCCGGCTTCACTCCCAACGGCGACGGCATCACCGACGTCACTCGCATCTCGTATCGATTGGGTGCTGCGGCGACGGTGGCGGTCGATCTCCTGGCCGAAGACGGTACGACGCTTATGCACCTTTTCGCCGGATCGAAGCCAGCCGGGCAGCACGTGTTCGCGTGGGATGGCAGCGGCTATCCCGACGGGCGCTATCGCATCGTCGTGACGGCGCGCGGGCGCGCCGGCCGGCAGCTGACCGCGGAGATGCCCGTCGCTCTCTCCCGGACGCTCTCCGGCTTTGCGGTGACGCCCACGGCGCTGTCGCCGAACGGTGACGGACGCAACGATTCGGCCTCGATCTCGTTCGCCTTGTCGGCCCCGGCTCTCGCGTGGCTCCAGGTGCTTCGCGGCGGAACCGAGCTCGCGTCGCTGATCTCGGGGCAGTTGCCCGCCGGGCCGCAGGCCGCTGTCTGGGAGGGCCGTGCCCGGGACGGTGAATACCGGCTGCGCCTGACGATCACCGACGCGACCGGTCCCGTCGCGCAGGAGTTCAAGGTCCGCGTCGACCGCGTCGCGCCGACGC
This sequence comes from Gaiellaceae bacterium, assembly GCA_035641605.1. Taxonomy (GTDB): domain Bacteria; phylum Actinomycetota; class Thermoleophilia; order Gaiellales; family Gaiellaceae; genus JACDAN01. The sequence goes on from DASQTZ010000136.1 coordinate 3,291, forward strand.
TCACGCGCGTCTCCAAACGCCCGCTGCGCGTCTCGCTGAGCGAGCCGGCCTGGGTCACGTTCGTTGCGGACGGGGTGCCGGTGACGATTCGACGACCGAAGGCCGGGAGCTTCCGCGTCGTACTCGCCCGCCCGTTCAAGCGCCTCGACGCCTCCGCTCAGGACGCCGCGGGCAACGTCAGCCGGCGCCTGCGGCTTCGCTAACCCACGCGTCGTAGCGCACCTCGAGCCGCTCGAGCAGCGTCGCCAGCAGCTGCGGCCGGTCGACAGGAATACCCGACTCGATGCTCAGCGACGTCGCCGGGGTGTCCACGTTCGTGGGGAGCTCGTCCTTGCTGAGGTTCGCGTTAATCCCGATTCCGAGCACGACCCGGTCGTCTCGCGCCTCGGCGAGGATGCCTGCGACCTTGCGGCCGCGGATCAGCACGTCGTTCGGAAAGCGCACCTCAGGCTGCAGTCCCGTTTGCCGGTCGATCGCCTCTGCCGCGGCGAGCCCTGCCACGACCGAAAGCTCAGGGAGGCGAGGGACGTCGACGTCGGGGCGCAGATTGATCGAGACGAGGACGCTCGTCCCCGCCGGCGCGTACCAGGGGCGGCCGAGCCGGCCACGACCAGCGGTCTGCTCCTCCGCAACCGCGACCGCGCCTTCAGGGGCGTCCGCTGCGAGCTCGCGTTGGGTCGACTCGCAGCGCTCGAAATAGCGATAGGGACGGCCGAACCGGCCCCGCAGGAGCGGCTCCACGATCTCCGGCGAAAGCGAGTCCTGACGCAGGGTTGTGAGACTAGACTCATCAGATTGTCCGCCCTGACACGTGACGAGATCGAGGCGATCCTGCCGCACCGCGACCCGTTCCTTCTGCTCGACGAGGTCGTGGAGCTGGCGCCGGGTGAGCGCGTGGTCGCGCGCAAGCGCGTGCGGCCGGACGAGTGGTATCTCAGTGGGCACTTTCCGGGTCGCCCGATCATGCCCGGGGTGCTGATCGTCGAGGCGATGGCACAGGCAGGTGCTGTGGCCGTCCTCTCCGAGGAGGAGAACCGCGGCAAGCTGGCGCTCTTCGCGGGGATCGACGGCGTGCGGTTCAAGCGGGTCGTGGAGCCGGGCGACGAGCTCGAGCTCACCTGCGAGCTCGAGCGAGTGCGGGGCCCAATCGGGCGCGGAAAGGCGACGGCGAAGGTCAACGGTCAGCTCGCCGCTCGGGGAACTTTGACCTTCGCGGTGGAACAGTGATCGGGCGTCCGAACGGCGTGCCGGTGTCGATCACCGGCCTCGGCACCTACATCCCCGACCGCGTGGTCACGAACGACGAGCTGTCGGAGCTCGTGGACACCACGGACGAGTGGATCACCGAGCGAACCGGCATCAAGGAACGCAGGATTGCGGCGCCGGAGCAGGCGATGACGGATCTCGCCCTGCCCGCGGCCCGCATCGCCCTCGACCGCGCGGGCGTCAAGTCAACCGAGCTCGACTTGATCATCGTCGCGACCGTGACCCCGGACATGATGTTCCCGACCACGGGCTCCCTCCTCGGCGACCTCCTGCCCGCGCCGGACGCGGCCGCCTACGACCTGCTGGCCGGCTGTACCGGCTTCGTCTACGCACTCGCCCAGGCGCACTCGATGGTGTCTTCCGGCCTGGCCAAGAAGGCGCTGGTGGTCGGCGGCGACGTGCTCTCGAAGATCCTCGACTGGACCGACCGCTCGACGATCGTGCTGTTCGGCGACGGCGCCGGCGCGGTCGTGCTCCAGCGCGTCGAGGAAGCGGGCCTCCTCGGGTTCGAGCTCGGTGCCGACGGCGGCGGCGGACAGCACCTCTGGCTTCCGGGCAGCGGCTCGCGCAAGTTTGAGAATCCGGACGGTCTGGTGAAGATGAACGGCCGCGAGGTGTTCAAGTTCGCCACCCGGGTGATGGTGTCGTCGGCCGAGGCGCTGCTGACCGAGGTCGGCCGCACCATTGACGACGTCGATGTCTACGTTCCACACCAGGCGAACACCCGGATCATCGATTACGCAGCGCGGAAGCTGGGAATCCCAGAAGAACGGGTTGTCGTCAACGTGGACAAGTACGGAAACACCTCATCCGGATCGATCCCGCTGGCTCTGGCGGACGCCGAGGCGGAGGGGCGGCTCACGCCTGGGGCGCTTGTCCTGATGACCGGAATGGGCGCCGGCCTGACGTGGGGCTCGGCTCTGATGGAATGGACCGCGAACGGGAGGGTCAATTGATCGCATTTTGCTTCCCTGGCCAAGGCTCGCTCGAGGAAGGCATGGGCCGCGACATCGCCGAGGCGGTGCCGGAGGCCATGGAGGTATACGAGGTGGGCTCGCAAGCGTCAGGCCTGGACCTGAGACGACTGTGCTTCGAGGCCCCGCTGAACGAGCTCGTCCAGACCGACGTTCAGCAGCCGGCGCTCGTGGCCACGAGCCTGGCGGTGCTCGCGGCGCTGCGTGCCCGCGGGATCGCCCCCGACTACGTTGTCGGCCACTCGGTCGGCGAGTTCGCTGCGATCGCGGCGGCGAACTCGATCGACACCGGCGCGGCGATCGGCCTCGTCCGTGAACGCGGCCTGGCGATGGCCGAAGCCGCACGCGAGAGCGACGGGACGATGGCGGCGATCCTCGGTCTCGACGACGAGGTCGTCGAGCAGCTCTGCGCGCAGATCGAGGGCGTGTGGCCGGCGAACTACAACTGTCCCGGCCAGATCGTCGTCTCCGGCGAGGAGGAGGCGGTCGAGGAGCTAATCGGGAAGGCATCGCTGCTCGGCGCCAAGCGCACGGTTCGGCTGAAGGTCTCGGGCGCCTTCCACAGCCCGCTCGTCGCGAAGGCCGCGGAGCGGCTGAAGCCGGCGGTCGACAGAGTGCGATTCTCCGATCCGGTGGCGCCATTCATGTCGACGGTGACGGCGAAGATCGAGCCCGCGCAGCGGATGGCGGGGCTGTTGGTCGAGCAGGTCACGGCGCCGGTCAAGTTCACCCAAGCGGCGCACGGGCTCGTAAAGGAAGGCGTGAAGACGTTCGTCGAGGTCGGGCCGGGGAACGTCCTCTCTGGTCTCGTCAGGCGCATCGACCGCGGAGTGAAGGCCGTGTCGGTCAACAATCTCGCCGGCCTGAAGAAGGTCGAAGAGTCCATCTAGAGCGCGTGGATGGGTTCTGCTCTCTCGAAGGCCGGACGGCGCTGGTCACCGGCGGCTCGCGCGGGATCGGGAAGGCGATCGCCGCCGAGTTGGCGAAGGCGGGGGCCCAGGTCGTGATCGGCTACCGCTCCGGCGCCGATGAGGCCGAAGCTGTGGCGAGTGAGATCGGCGGCCGCGTGGTCCAGGCCGACGTCTCCGATCCGGAGCAAGCGAAGCGGCTCGTCAGCGAGGCGGGAGAGGTTGATGTTCTCGTCAACAACGCCGGGGTCACGCGCGACGGGTTGCTGGCGCGGATGTCCGACGACGACTGGCGCACGGTGCTCGACACGAACCTCGGGGGAACGTTCAACACCTGTCGTGCCGTCACCCGCGGGATGATGAAGCGCCGCTCCGGAGCGATCGTCAACGTCTCGAGCATCGTCGGCGTGCACGGCAACCCGGGCCAGACGAACTACTCCGCGTCCAAGGCGGGGATCATTGGCTTCACGAAGGCGCTCGCCCGCGAGCTCGGGAGTCGAGGCGTGCGGGCGAACGTCGTCGCACCGGGATACATCTCTACGCGGCTCACGAACGAGCTTCCGGAGGAGCTCCAGCAGGCGATGCTGGCGAACACGCCGCTTGGACGCTTCGGAGATCCGGAAGATGTCGCCGGCGCCGTCCGTTTTCTCTGCTCCGATGCGGCAGCGTTCGTCACCGGCGAGGTGCTGCTGGTCGACGGGGGGTTGGGGATGTGATGACCGACATGAGCCTGAACGGGCGGCGGCGAGTCGTAATCACGGGGATGGGTGCGGTCTCGCCGCTCGGCAATGACTTCGAGACGACCTGGGAGAACCTGACGGCCGGGCGGTCTGGCGCCGACGAGATCAAGCAGTTCGACGCGAGCGAGTACCCGGTCCACTTCGCCTGCGAGCTCAAGGAGTTCGATCCCGCCCAGTGGATCGAGCGCAAACAGGCCCGCCGCATGGACCGCTTCGCCCAGATGATCGTCGCCGCGGCGATCCAGGCGCGGGACGACTCCGGGATCGACATCGAGGCCGAGGCCGATCGGATCGGCGCGTCCGTCGCGACCGGCATCGGCGGTCTCAAGGCGTTTCAGGATTGTTACGACACCCTGCTCGAGCGCGGCCCCGACCGCGTCAATCCGTTCTCGATCCCTCAGATCATCCCCAACATGGGCGCCGCCTGGGTCTCCATGTACCTCGGCACCCGCGGCCCGCTGTCGTCCCAGTGCACCGCGTGCGCGGCGTCGAACATGGCGATTGGTGAGGCGGCGGACGCGATCCGGCTCGGGCGCGCCGACGTGATGCTCGCGGGTGGCACCGAGGCCGGTATCACGCGAGTCGGCATCGCCGGCTTCAGCGCGATGCGCGCGCTGTCACGCCGGAACGATGCCCCCGAGGAGGCGAGCCGGCCCTTCGACGCCGGACGGGACGGCTTCGTCATGGGTGAGGCCGGTGCCGTCATCGTGCTCGAGGAGCTCGAGCGTGCCAAAGCGCGCGACGCGAAAATCTATGCGGAGCTTCTTGGCTACGGGCTCTCCTCCGACGCGAGGCACGTGACCGAGCCCGACCCGAGCGGCGTGAACCCCGCCCGGGCGATGACGATGGCGCTCGCGGACGCCGGCGTCAACGTCGACGAGGTCGACTACATCAACGCCCACGGGACGTCGACGCCGCTCGGCGACGCCAGCGAGACGCGGGTGATCAAGCTCGCGCTCGGCGAGGAGAATGCGCGCAAGACCCC
>DASQTZ010000137.1:0-19297 GCA_035641605.1 Gaiellaceae bacterium
GAGCCTCTAACTGAATGACGCTTCGTCGTCGGGGTGCGATGGGTGGTGCGAGGCAAGGACGCAGCGTCTCGTTCGTATCCGGAGGATACGGGCGAGACCGAGGACGCCGCCTCGCGCCGCCCAGCGCGGCCCGACGGCACAAGGCTTCGTTCTGTTAGAGGCGCTAAGCACTGTCGAAGCGGAGCGCGGCCGCGAGCGCCTCGTGGTCACCGAGAGCGTTGCGGAGCCGGTCCAGGTCGGTGCCGCGCAACGTCACCGGTCCTCGCCGCGTGACGCCGTCGGTGGTGTACGCGAAGCGAACAAGTCGCTCGCCCTTCGCGTCCTCGAGCAGTTGCACGAGCGACGCGAACCGCTTCTCCCCAGCACGCTGCTGCAACCTCACCTCGTCGACGAGCGTGGCCTTGCCCCAGGCGGTCGTGACGTCTGCCATGGCAACGAGAATACGCCGCAGATCCGCATGCGTCAGTGCCGGATCCGTGTCGTATGTGCGCCCCGTTATCCCCAGCGGAAGCCGTTCGAGTCAACGGCCGGTGCGAGCGGACTCTCCGGAAGCTCCGGGTCGAGCGGCGAGAGGTTGTAGCCGGCTGGAGCGACGTCATTTGGGCTGTCGGGATGGAACACCGAGGCGAGGTACTCGATCTGTCCGCGGCCCACTCCGAGCTCGAACTGGCCGCCGCCGTACATCCCGATCCCGCGCTCGGCGCAGTAGTCGTAGGTCTCGAACAGTCTCTGCAACGAGCCGAAGCGCGAGGGCTTGATGTTGATCGTCCGCGGCGGGAACGGCAGCGCTTCGATGTCGTCGACCGAGTGAATCGGCGCGTCCCAGGTGATCCGGTCGCGATGCGGATCGAGGACCGGCTCGGTCTCCGGCGTGAGCGCAGGATCCTCGATCCACGCGTTGGGGAACGCCTCGGCGACGAGCCGATAGAGGGTGGGGTCGGCGGGGTTGTCGACGACCGTACCCTTGTATTGCCCCTTGAGGTCAAGCGTGTCCACGAGGCCGGTCGCTGACAGCTCGTCGATGAGCCCTGACGTCCACTCCGCGACGGGATCGAGCTTGAATCGCGTCCCGGGATGGACCTCGAGGAGCTGCCGCAGGGCCTCGACCGATGCCCGCGTCGACACGACGAACCGCACGGGCCGCGGCGTCCTGGCGATCGCCTCGGCCAGTGACGTGCCCCCCTGCCGTAGAGCGAGATCGAGCGCTGCGCTCTCGAACGCCCACCGCCGATAGTCGCGGAACGCCTTCATTTCCGGCGGCTCCGGGAACAGCTCGAGTCCGTCCAGGTGTCGCGAGAACGAATCGATCGTCCACTCGCCGGCGAGCGGAAGCGCCGCGCCCGGCCCGCGAAAGCGCTCGTGATCCTGGGGGTTGTAGATGACGTCCTCGCCGAGGCCTTCCTCGCCATCGCCGCGAAGCCGGACGACCGTCGTCACGCGGGTGAACTCGCTGGAGACCGGATGCTCGAGCCGTTCCAGCGCGTGTCCCTCGATCGTCAGCGGCAGGTCGGAGATCAGCGCGTAGGTCGACACAATGCCGGTGAGTATGGCCGTCCGGCTCCACCTCACAGCGCCCCTGCTGCTCGTCCTCGCCGGCTGCGGCGGCCAGCAGCCGAACAGGCCTGAGGTCAGGCTGCTCGCGCCGGCCGGCATCGTTGAGGACGTGAGTCCGTTCGAGCGCCTGAGCGGCTGCCGCGTTGACCTTCGCGTCTACGACGACGCCGAGGACGTGGCCGCGATCGCCAGAAGGCGCGATGCCGACGTCGTCGCCGGGCCTGCTCCGCCTGGGCGCGTGCCGGATGTCTCCGTGACGCTCGTTCGGATCACGCTCGCACGCGGCCTCACGATCACGATCCCGAAGACACTCTCCTCGGCGTTCACCGGCGCCGCCGTCCATCCGGCCGGACGCCGCTCGATCGTCTGGACGATCCGCGAGGAGGGCGGCAACGACACCTGCGCCCGGCGCTGGCTCGACTACGCCACGTCCCAGTAGACCTCGGTGTCGAGCAGCGCGGCGCTCGAGCAATTCGACCGCTGAGCGAGCTCGGAGGCGGGGCGCTAGCGAAGGCGTAGCTCGAAGTAGGTCGTACCGTGGATCGGGTTGGGGCGGTAGGCCCCGATCTCGACGAAGCCGAGCGCGCGGTACAAAGCGCGGGCCGCCGCCATCGTCGGCAGCGTGTCGAGGCGCATCCGCTCGTAGCCCGCATGGCGACCCTCTTCGACGATCGCCTCCGCCAGGCGGCGCCCAAGACCGGAGCCGCGGTGAGCCGGCCGGACGTAGAGGCGCTTCATCTCGCAGACACCGGGCTCGAACGGCCGCAGCCCGACACACCCGGCCGGCTCCGGTCCGAGCGCGAGCAGGAGGCGGCCGCCTGGCGGCGCGTACTCGCCGGGCAGCTCGGCGAGCTCGCGCTCGAAGTCCTGAAAGCCGAGATCGACGCCGAGCGAGTCGGCGTACTCCTCGAAGAGGGCGCGGACGGCGGGCACGTGCTCCTCGCCGTGGCCGTCGACGATCTTCACGCCTTGACGGTGGAGAGCCCGAGCCCGACGAACACGGTCCCCGTCATCCAGCGCTTGACGCCGAGATACCAGCGGCTGCGTCTCAGCCACGAGCCGAGCGTGCCGGCGGCGAGCGCCCACATCGAGTCCGAGCAGAAGGCGATGACGACGAAGATCAGCCCGAGCAGGAGGATCTGCAGAGTCGCCGCGCTCGCGTCCGGGTCAACGAACTGGGGCAGGAACGCAAGGAAGAACAAAGCGGTCTTCGGATTGAGCACGTTGACGACGACGCCGTTGCGGAAGATCTGGCGATTGGCCCGAGGCGGCTGGTGCGCCTCCTCGCCTACCTCCTCCCGCGTGAGCAGCCGACGGATCCCAAGGAGGATGAGGTACGCGGCGCCCGCATATTTGACGATCGTGAACGCCGTGGCCGAGGACGCCAGCAGCGACGAGAGGCCGACCGTCGCTGCGGCTACGTGGACGAGCCCGCCCGTGCCGATCCCGAGTGCGGAGACGAGCCCGGCGAGGCGGCCCTGGTCCACGCTCTGGGCGACGATGTAGAGCACGGCCGGGCCGGGCACGACGGCGAGCGCCAGTGCTGCGAGCACGAACAGGGCGAACGTCGATATGTCGGTCACGGCCTAAGCTTGCCGAAATGCCAGCCGCACAGAACTACGTCGAGCTCGCGCGTCGGAACGACGCCTTCCGGCGCACGATCGTGACCGGGGAGCACAGCCAAGTCGTCGTGATGGCGATTCAGCCTGGCGACGACATCGGCGAGGAGACCCACGGCGGCGACCAGATCCTGCTCTTCGTCGAGGGTGAAGGCAGGGCGGTTCTCAGCGGTGAGTCTGAGCCCGTCCGCGCCGGAGATCTCGTCTTCGTCCCTGCGGGAACCCTCCACAACTTCGTCAACGCCGGCCCGGAGCCGTTACGGCTGGTGACGGTTTACGCGCCGCCCGAGCATCCGGACGGAACGGTTCACGAGACCAAGGCAGACGCGGAGGCCGCCGAGCAGCATTAGGTTAGCCGGGTGGCCGACCGACGTCCGGCCGCGAGTAGTCGCAGACGCCGGTCGGGAAGATCTGCTCGAGCCGGCCCACATCGCTCGCGCCCGGGCCCCACGGCGCGTAGGTGCCATCGGTGACCGCGGTCGCCACCGACTTGAGTGCGCACTTGAAGACGCTGCCCTCGATCGGGCCGCCGGCGACGATCCGGGACGTCGAGTAAATCGGGAACGCTTGCGTACACGGTCCCGGCGGTCGTGAGTCGAGGATGCCGGCCCACGCGTCGGCACCGGAATAGATGAGCGAACCGTTGGTCGCAAAGCATGAGTCCACCGCCTGGGCCGGCTTGTTCCCGCTCACTCCGGCGGCCGGGTTTGAGCGCATGTTCGCCAGCCACTCGTCGATCACCTGAAACGCCGTCGGGGTGTGGTCGAAGGCGCGCGCCGGCCGCGCGTCGGTGAACCAGATCACCTGGTTCGAGGCGTCGCCGTCGAAGTTGAGCATCCGCTTGCGCGACGCGAACGACTGGTGCGAGTTGTGCATGTCGAGCTCCGCCTCGAGGTAGTGCCGCCAATCGATGACCGGGATGTCGATCGCCCCGCGGAACACGATTCCCGACGTGTACGCGGCGTTCGCGGCCTCCAGGTTTCCCTCACGCCGCGGGGCGGGAGTGACGCCGCCGTCCGGGCTCAGCCGCATGTTGCGGCGGCTCCAGGGATCCCACGTTGCCGGGTTGAAGCAGCCCTGCGTTGGGAAGAACGGGCAGCCCTCCTGGACCATGTCCTTCGAGTTCTTCCAGCTCCCGACCGTCGCGTTCAGCTTGAGGAACTCGTCGGGCGTGATCTTTCCTTCCTTCAACGCTCGGAGGCCGTACTGGACGCCGATGTTGTCCCACGGCACCTTCGCGTAGCCGTCCGCATCGACGCCGTAGACATTGCGGAGATCGTCCCAGTGGGTCCACTTGACCGCCGCGAGCACGGCCGGGTCGTAGAACTCCGATCCGGCGCCAGCGGTGCCGTAGAGCGGATTGAGGGCGAGCGGCGTCAAGCCCCGCCAGCCCCGGACGCACTCGCTGTTGCCCGGCAGCCCTCCCCGGTAAGGGTTCGGTAGCGTCGCGCTGGCGTTGAGGCCTTCGAGCCAGGTGCGGTTTGGCCAAACCGCCCAGAGCGGGTTCGCCCCGTCGGTGACGTCCATGTAGTGCTCGAGCAGCTCGCAGTCGCCGATGTGGATCGTCTGCGTGACCATGTCCGGATACGAGTACTGCGGAATCGCCGCGTCGATGATCACGCCGGGGTGCCGCTGGGCGTAGACGTACTGCTGGATCGCGCCGCCGGAGCCGCCGACGCCGACGGTGTAGAGCGGGACGCCGTAGCCCTCGATGAAGCGCTCCTTGGTCATGATCGCCGTCTCGGCGCCGAGCGCGAGGTTGTAGTGGGTTGACGTACGCGTGCCGCTGGAGTGGACGATCGCGTACCCCTTCGAGAGCCCGATGTCGTACTGGTGGCTGCCACCGAGCGTGCCCTGGTTGTGGCCGATCGCCACGCCGCCGTCGAACGTGTAGATCAACCGCCGGTTCCAGAGCGAGAGGTTGGGCGGCGCAGCAGGGTCGCCGGGCGGCGAGAGGATCGAGATCGCGTAGATGAAGCGGTTGATCGTTCCGCGCTCACGGCGGACGACGTACTTCACCTTGCGCCCGTCAAGCAGCGTTGTCTCCGCGACGTCGTTCGGCAGCGGCCCGGGCGGCAGCGCCTTGAAGGGGCCGCCTGCGTCCGTCGACTTGTAGCGGTAGTCGACGACCGCGGCGACCGTGCAGTCCTTGCTCCAGCCGATCGTCGGCGTAGCGGGATTGCCGGGCGTCTCGAAGAGCCGCATGCCGATCCCGTCCTGGTTGTCGACCTGTGGGAAGCCGAGTCCCTGCGTCTGGGTCTTGCAGACGAAGGGCTGCTGCTGGGGCCCGGAGAAGATAGGCCCCGCCACCGGGTGGTTGACGAGCGTCAACGTCGCGGTCGGGCGGCCCTTGCCCCGGCCGTTCGAACCGGCGAAGAGCGTGTTCTCACCTACCCTGAGGCCCCTCACCATTCCGGTGAGCGTGCGCGCGGCAGGGTCGAGCCGAAGCGACGACGTGACGTCGGCCCCGTTCACCGACACCGTCGCCTTGTGCAGCGGCACCGTCCGCGGGATCGTCACGCGAACGAGCGCATCGCCGCCCGTGACCATCTCCGGCGGGCTTGAGAGCACCCGAAGCTCGAAATCGTGTGTCGTGACGGCGGGTGCCATCGGCGCCGTCCCGAGCAGCAACCCGACCGCCAACACCGTCCCCACCAGTCGCTTCGGCATCTCTCCCCTCCTCGACTCGGTGTCTGGCGGGGACTATTCCAAAACGAGAGGGCCGGCGTTTGCCGGCCCTCTCGAGAAGCGATGGTGCGAAACGCTACTGCTGCTTCTTGTAGACGTGCACGCGGTACGAACCGCGATCCGCGCTCACGCCCGTGATGTCGATCTTCAGACCCGACCCGGCGGTCTTCACCGAGTTGTACGGGATCGACGGGTTGTAGTACGCCGTTGTCGAGGAGTCGTGGAAGCTCGACACCGGTGCCGAGGTATACGTCTTCTTCAGCTGGCGACCCTTGCTGATGACCTGCGTGAGCGTCACCGAGTTGGAGTCGACGCCGAAGGTCGCGTCCCACGTCTGCCAGCGTTGCCGCCACGGCGTGCGGCCGTCCGGCATCAGCTGTACAGCGGGATGCGAGTCGATCGGCAGGATCTGGCCGGCACCCGGATGCTCACCGGTGTTGTTGTCGGCGTAGCCCGAGTTCCGGTACGAGATCAGCAGGCCGTCCGCGTAGCAGTTCTTCTCGACCAGGTTGCCGATCGTGAAGTTGTACGCGCCGCAGAGGCTCGTGTCGTTGTCGATGTAGCTCCGCGACTCCGCCAGGTAGTAGTGGAAGTACGACTGCGTGAACTGGCCGCCCGTCAGCTGCACGAAGCCGTTCAACGTCCACCCCGCCGTTGACGTCGCAGTGTCGACGATTCCCTGGAACGCGATCGAGTCGGCCGCGAAACCGGGGTTGACGACTGCACCGTCGGTCCAGTAGCGGAAGCCGTACGCCGTCGTGCCCGCGGGCAGCATCGCCGTCACGGTCGTCCAACCACCCGACGATCCGCTGATCCCGAACCCGAAGTTCTGGCCGTTCGGACTCGTCGTCCTCGACGCGCTGGTCTGCACGTTCTGCCACACGCCGTTGACGAGCGCGCGGAGGTACGCGTAGTCCCAGTCGGTCTCGATGTCCCAGTTCGCCCGGAAGGTGATCGGGGTCGCCGAGGCCAGGGCGCTCGACAGGGTCTTCGACGCCGACGTGTCGATGTCGTCGCCCTTCGTCGAGTAGAAGTAGTTCGGATCGGTCCCGTCGACCGGGAAGACCGTCGTCACCTTCGTGTAGTTCGGCAGGTTGACGCGGAGCGCCTGGTACCGGCCGTTCGTTGCATGCTCGGCCGGGCCGAGGTCGAACGTCGCATCCTGCCCGACTGAGGTGACACCGAGGTCACTGCCGAGCCAGCCGAGCGCGAGCTTCTCCCAGGCGCCCATGTGCACCGGCTTGTCGCCGATCGCGTTCGGGCTGTCCGAGGCCCACGAGCCGGAGCTCATGAGCGTCCAGAAGCCAGTCCCGTTCTCGGACCGGCCGGAGACGTCGTAGAGGTCGGGCAGTCCGAGGTCGTGGCCGAACTCATGCGCGAACACGCCGACGCCGCCGTTCTCCGGCTGGATCGTGTAGTCGCCGACCCAGAGGCCCGTGCCAGGCAGGTTGTAGCCGCCGAGCTTGCAGCTCGCCGGACCTGACTCCTGGTTGAAGTTGGCGTACCAGCGGTGACTCCAGATCGCGTCGCCGCCGATCGAGCCGCCGCCGGCCTCCTCGCCCTCGCCCGCGTGGACGAGGCCGAAGTGGTCGATGTAGCCGTCGGCCTCGTAGTACACGCCGTCGCCGTCGCAGTCGTAACGATCGACCTGGTCGGCGACCGACAGGTTGAGGCCCGCGTAGTTCCCCGACGAGGCGATCGCCTTCAGCGACGCGTCGACGATGCGGTAGACGACACCGTTCGCGTTGTCGCTGCCGTCGCCGTCGCGGCTGTTGGCGCCGTAGTCCGCCGCGGTCCCTTCGATCTGCACCCAGTTAGCGACCTGGCCGGTCCACGTGAAGCGGCCGGACGACTGCTGGAGGTAGAAGTCACGCATCGAAGGCAGGCCGTACGAGCCGCCGCCCTCTGTGAAGAGCATGTCGCGGAAGTGCTGCGGGCTCACGTCCGGCGACCAGTACGTGCTGTTGTCGACGGAGCGGTTCGGCTCCGCGAGGTTCCCGTGCTTCAGGTCGCTGAAGTCCACCAGCGCGGTCGTCAAGTACTCGGTGCCTTGCAACCGGTACCGCACCCGCTTGCCGTTCTTCAGCGTCACATAGCCGTTCGCGTCGACCGTGGCCTGGCCACGGGCGACGAGGTCCGCGGCGGCAAGACGATCGCCCTGCGCCTTCTGGACGAACTTCGGCAGCGGCTTCGCGTGGCCGGTGGCAGCGCCGTTCTTGCCGGGAGCACCGGCACTCGCAGTCGACGAGCCCGTGCGGGCTGAACCGCTAGTCGCCGAAACCGCGACGAGGACGAGCGCCGCGATCAGACCAAGCGGCAGCCAGATTCGCTTTCTCAAGATCCTCCCCTTCCGTTGTTACCCCAATTGCCCCCGAAAGCCCGGGAGCGAGTTCGGCATGGTAGAGAGATCTACATAAGCGTCAAGGACGCGGCCGCGTTAGGTCGCGGACGTTTCCGGTCGCCGGGGTCGAGAAAAGCCAGGTCGAAGCGATTCCGGCAACGTGAGCTGAAATCCCCCTTGGCGTCGCGGCAGCCTGCTGTGACAATTACACGTTGTGGCAAAGGTCGTCGACGTCCTCGAGGAAGCGCGCAGCGCCGCGGGCCGGCACGAGTGGCGCCGCGCCTACGACGCCTTCTCGAACGCCGACGGCGGTGAGCTGACGGCCGAAGACCACGAGCGCTTCGCCGAGGCGGCGTGGTGGACGGGCAAGCTCGAGGAAGCACTCAATCTTCGCGAGCGCGCGTACGCCGGCTTCGCCTCGGCAGGAAAGATCCTTGCTGCCGCCCGGGTCGCGCTCACGCTTTCCTCGGACCACTCCGGCCGCGGTGCATTCGCGGTCTCTCACGGCTGGTTCGCGAACGCCGAGCGCCTGTTGGACGGAGAGGCCGAGTCGGTGGAACATGGTTTCCTTGCGCTCACGCGCGGCGTGAACACGATGTTCGCCGAGGGGGATCTTCCAAGCGCGATTGGCCACTTCGACCAGGCGTTCGAGATCGCTCGACGCTACGGAGATCGGAACACTCAAGGGCTGGCGTTGGCGGCAAAGGGCCGGGCGCTCATCAAGAGGGGCGAGATCGAGCAAGGACTCGCGCTCCTCGACGAGGCGTCCGCATCCGCCGTCAGCGGCATGCTCGAGCCTTACTCCACCGGCCTCGTCTACTGCCTCACGATCAGCGCCTGCCAGGATCTCGGCGACTACCGGCGAGCAGCCGAGTGGACCGAGGCCGCCAACCGCTGGTGCGATCAGCTGGACGTCACGGGCTTCCCGGGAGCGTGTCGCATCCATCGCGCCGAGATCATGCGACTTCGTGGCGACTTGCACGAAGCGGAGAAGGTGGCCTTGGCGGCGTGCGAGGAGTTGCACGACTTCGAGCGTGCAATCACCGCCGGCGGCTATTACGAAGTCGGCGAGATTCGGCGCCGCCTCGGCGACTTCACGGCCGCGGAGGAGGCGTACCGCAAAGCGAACGAGCTCGGACGTGATCCGCAGCCCGGCCTTGCGCTGCTTCGTCTCGCCGAAGGCAAGATCGACGCTGCGGTCGCCGGGATCACCCGCGCCCTTCAGGAGGTCGAGGAGCCGCTCGCACGCCTACGCCGCCTTCCGGCGCAGGTCACCATCGCACTCGCCGCAAATGACGTCCGGACCGCGCGCTCCGCGTCGGCGGAGCTGGAGCAAATCGTCGACTCCTACAAGATCGGTGGCCGGCGGGCTCCGGCATTCGATGCGACCGTCTACGTCGCGTCGGGCCGGATCAAGCTTGCCGAGGGCGACGCCGACGAGGCGGTCGCAGACCTGCGCCGGGCGCGTGACGAGTGGAAACAAGTCGGCGCCCCGTACGAGACGGCGCAGGCACGAATGTTCCTCGCCCTCGCGTTTCGCCGCCAAGGCGACGAACACGCGGCAACAGCGGAGCTCGAGGCCGCACTGGCCACGTTCGAGCGGCTGGGCGCGAAGCTGGACGAGCAGCGTGTCAAGGAGCTGTTGGGGAGACAGAAGACGCGCCGCACGTTCGTGTTCACCGACATCGTCGGCTCGACGAAGCTCCTTGAGACGCTAGGTGACGAGAAGTGGAGGAAGCTGCTCGGCAGACACAACGAGCTCCTTCGTGACCGAATCGTCGAGAACGGCGGCGAGGTGGTTCAGCAGACCGGCGACGGCTTCTTCGCCGCCTTCGACAATCCCAAGGCGGCGATCGAGGCGGCGATCGCGATCCAACGCGCGCTCGACGGCGAGATCGTCGCGCCCGACGTCCGGATCGGCGTGCATACCGGCGGGGCCTTCGAGAACGACGGCGCTTTCAACCAATACGGCGGCGAGGCCGTTCATCTCGCCGCGCGGATCGGCGCGGCTGCACGCGCGGCCGAGATCCTGGTCAGCCATAACTCGCTCGACGGGGTCGGCGGCGCCTTCCGACTCTCCGAGCCTCGCTCGGAGACCTTCAAGGGCTTCGAGCAGCCAATCGACGTCGTGTCGGTCGACTGGCGCTAGGCGCGGGCAGTACCGATGATGTTCGGCGCGGCGGTGATCGTCAGCAGCGACGACGGGTGAAAGCGGCGGTCGAGCCTTTCGATCTGAAACCCCGCGGCCTTGATTGCCGATTCGGTGTCTCGCGTCGTCTCGCACCCACCGAGCGCACGGGTCCAGAAGAGGGCGTCGAACGCGCGCTGGACTAACTGGAACGCCGGGTTTTCCGAGCGAACGTGCTCCCAGAAGTGGAACTCACCGCCGGGCGCCAGGACACGACGCAACTCGTCGAGCGCGGCGGACGGGTCGGGCACGCTGCAGAGAACCCCCATGACAACGGCGGCGTCGAACGCTCCGTCCGCCGCCGGCAGCGCCTCGGCGACGCCGTCGACGATCTCGATCGGCACCTCCGCCGTCTCCGCGCGCGCGGCGGCGGCAGCGCGAGCCGTGGGATCAGGCTCGACGGCGAGCACGTGCTCAACCTCCGGCGAGTAGTGCTCGAACGAACGCCCGTCGCCGGAGCCGACTTCGATCACGTGGCCGCGTAGTCCGGCGAGTGCCTCGCGCCGGAACTCGCGGTGCACGGGATCCGGGCGGCGCTGCTCTCGCCGCTCGAGATACCGCGCGAAGCGCGACTGCTGCGGGCCGTAGAGCGACGGAGTGGCCGTCATCCCGGCCAGTGTCGCAGTCGGAGACGCACTGCTGATTCGGTCGTCGGGGAGCCGGGAAGGACGAGGTGATGCTTCGCCGTGCTGTCGTTGGGTTCTCGCTGCTGGCGGTGCTAGCCGCCTTCGCAAGGGCCGCGCCCGAGGCGCAGAACGGCCAGCTCCTCTACCTGCGGCCGCTGGGCGGAAACGCACCGCCCTACGGCCGCCTCTTCCTTGCCTCCCCGAGCGGCGCGGGCGCGCGCGACGTCACTCCGGCCGGCATCCTCGACGTCCAGGGCGCGGCCTGGTCTCCCGACGGCCGGCGCATCGCAATCTCGGCGATCGCTACGAACGACCACGATCCCGAGATCTTTCTTCTCGCCACCGACGGGACGCAGTTGCGCCGGCTGACGAACAATCACTTGTCGGACCGGCAACCCACGTGGTCACCGGATGGGCGACGGCTCGCCTTTGCAAGCGCCCGAACGGGCCTGTTCCAGATCTACTCCATGCGCGCCGACGGGAGCAAGCAGCGTCGGCTCACGCACCAGGTGGAGGATTGCGAGACGCCGGCCTGGTCGCCTAACGGGCGCTGGATCGTGTGCTCGTGCCAGCTCGGTTACTGGAAGCTCGTGCGCATGCGTCCGGACGGCTCGGGCGAGGGCCGTCTGCTACCTGGTTATCCGCTGACCGAGTCCTTGCCCAGCTGGACTCCAGACGGGCTGATCGTGTTCGGCCGGGGCGCCAAGACGGCACGCGGGCGCGGCATCTTCACCGTCCGCGCCGACGGCACCGGCCTCCGCCGCCTCCGGACGACCGGCGGCGACCCCGCCGTCTCGCCGGACGGTCGCCTGCTCGCATTCGCGTGGATGCCGGACGATGCGAATCAGGAGCTCTTCGTGATGCGCCGAAACGGGAGCGGCGTCAAGCAGATCACCGCCACGAACGGCGTCATCGAGTGGGGCCCGGACTGGCAGCGCCGCCCTCGGTGAGCTCGATCTAGCCCGCGTAGTCGAAGCGCGCTGAGTAGCCGCAGTTGCCCCGAAACTCGAAGCGCAGCGGACCATCGCTCACGCGCAGGTCGTCGGCGATCAGCTCCTCGCCGATCTGCTCGTGACGGGGGATGACGCACGTCAGGCTCTCAGGGCCGCTGATGCGTCAGCTCATCCGATCACCGCCAGATTGACCGTCTTATCGGACGCGTTGGAGTCGGCCGGGCCGCCGGCGGCCCGGCCGTACGAATCCGCCTAGGACTCGCAGCGCGTGTTCGACTCGCCGTTGAGGCAGGTGTCGCCGCCCCGCCCTCCGTCGAGGGTGTCGGTGCCCGCGCCTCCGTCGAGCCGGTCGCCGCCGTTTCCGCCCCGAAGGGTGTCGTTGCCGATGAATGCCTCCAGCACGTCGCGACCGTTGCCGCCCTCAAGCGTGTCGTTCCCTTGCCACCCGTGGAGCTCGTCGGCGCCCTGCCCGCCGTGCAGCGTGTTGTTGCCGAAGTCGCTCGCGTGCAGGACGTCCATCCCCTGGCCTCCGTGGAGCTCGTCGTTGCCGGTGTTGCCGGCGCCGCAGCATCCGAGGACCCCGCCGTCGACCAGGTCGTCGCCCTGCTGCCCTGCGAGCCTGTCGGTTCCGTCACCGCCCTGAAGAGTGTCCGTCCCGGGCCCGCCGCAGATGACGTCGTCGCCACCGTGGCCCCAAACCTGGTCGTTCCCGGCGCCGGCCGCGATCACGTCCGCGCCGGGCGTCCCGTTGATCACGTCCGCGCCTTGCGTACCGACGATCGTGGCAGTCAATCCGAGGCACGATTCGGAGTGGCCCGGCTTCGGCTTCTTGGCTACGGCGGCGCCGGTGAAGACGGCGAGGCCGAGTGCGGCGACCGAGAGTGCGGCGACCGTGGTCTTGAACATCTCATACCCCCTGTGAGCTCCGGAGAAGTTGTGCGGCCAAGCATGGCAAAGCGACCGGCGCACTGTGGTTGCGCCGCCGGGACGAGCAGCTACCCGGTGGGGCGCTCGATCAGCTCGATCCGGTAGCCGTCCGGATCGGTGACGAACGTGAGCCGCGAGCCGCCCTCACGCACGCGGTACGGCTCCCGCTCGGGCTCGATGCCCTGTTCCGACAGGCGTGCGAGCGTGGCATCGAGGTCGTCAACCGCGAGGGCGATGTGCCCGTAGCCGGTACCCAACTCGTACGTTCGTCTGTCGTGGTTGAACGTCAGCTCGAGTTCCTCGTCCTGACCGGGCACGCCGAAGAAGTAATTCGTCGCCTCGAGCTCGCCGTTGCGGACGATCGGAAGCTCGCGCCGGGCCTCCAGCCCGAGCGCCTCGTAGAACTGCCGGCTGCGGTTGGGATCAGTGATCCGGTACATCGTGTGTAGGTAGCGCGTCAACGGTGTGATGGTAAGTGGCCATTGTGCGCTATGCGATGGTGCCCGCCGGCGAAGCCCGCGGATCATCCTGCTGCACGATTCCGGAGATGAGCCGAATGAGAAAAAAGCCGAAGCGCGGATTTTGGTAGTAGAGCTCGAGGACCTTGTCCTTGGCGATCGCGTAAAGGCGGCAGTCGACTTCACAGACCGCGCTAACGGAGCGCACGCCTTGCGGGGCGAACAAGCCGACTTCGCCGAAGACCGCCCCGGGGGAAAGCTGTTTCCCGAGCTCCGGGAAGCGAACGCTTCCTTCTCCGATCAGATACAGCCTGTCGGCCGGATCGCCTTTGCTGAATAGGACCTCGCCCTTGCGATGTCTCTCCTTCGTCATGTATGGGATCAGCGAATCGAACGCCTCGCTGCTGCTCGCGCAATTCACGGTCTCGATCAGCCGCTTCATCTCGCGCAGGCGTAGGACGTTCAGCGGGAGCAATGCAGAATGGAGGACGAGGATCGGGTACACGCGACCGAAGATCCCGTACTTGAGACCAAGCAGCGCGTAGCTGATGAATGCGACGTTGCTCGCGATCGCGACGACCCTGAGCGGGATCATCGTTTTCATGAAGAACGAAAAGAAGACAAGCAGGGCGGCAACCCATGCGGCAATGACGATCGCCATCGCGCACCTCGCTTCCAGGTTGATGCCGACGACGTCGTCCCATCTTCTCACCGCTCGTCGCCGGATGAGGGGCCCAAGCCGGTGCGGGAGCAGGCGGCGTGGCGTGCTCGAGTCCGAGGCCTCCAGTGTCTACCTCGGATCGCTTAACTCAACGTTTGAAGCTAGCCATCTGCCTGGAATACGTCAACGACCAGGATGCCGCCGGTGCCTCAGTCGCCTAACGTCCAGCTCGCGTCGTCGCAAACAACTGCGGTCGGTCGATCGACGGCATGAGCGAGCAGCTCGCAGGAGGTCACCTGCGCAGCGAGCCTATCGATGGGGGCGTCGAGTGAGGGCGCTTGGGCAGCCGGCGTGTGCTCGCGCGCGACGGTCGCTGCTCACGGTTCGTGGCCTCCTCCCGCCCGGTGGCAGCGTTGGTCGGCTGGAGGCGGAACCTCGCGTTAGCCGCGTCGGCACCCGGCAGCCGCTCGTCAACCAGCCACGTGCGGCCGCCCACGGTCATGATGTCGCCGACGCGGGGCGCACGATCGCCGATCCGCACCTCCCTCCTCTCGGGAAACTCAAGCAGGAACTCGTAGAGGGGCACGGTGGCGACTCTCGTTGCGACGGCTACGTCTGAGCCTTGGCGCGGAGCTCGGGCTCGGCTCGTTCCGACTCTTGCGCAGGACGATCCGGATATTCAGGGCGGTTCGCAGCTGGTCGTTCTCCCTGCGCAGGAGCTCCTGAAGCTGGAGGGAGGCGGGATTGTCGAGCTGGCGCATCTCCGAAATCCCGGGCGCCTGCTCCGGACGAGGGTGAAGCGCCGCCATCATGCCGCGCCTTGGTCGACGGCTACGCGCCTAATCGTGAGTAGACGGTCGAAGCCCGTCACCTCGAAAACGGTTGTCGGCGTCTGCGGCCCGACGAGGACGAGCAGCTCGCCTCCTCTAGCGTCCTGGCGGTGGCTTGCGTTGAGGAGGAGAACGAGCGTGGTCGAGTCGAGGAAGGTCACCGCGCGCAGGTCGACGGCGAGACGGCGCACTTCGCCGTCAGGACTCGGGCTCTCGGCTGCGTCGCCATTCCACTCGGACTCGATCGCCTGTGCCAGTGCGTCCTCAATTTCCGGGGCACGGTAGAGATCGAGCTCCCCGGCGAGAACGAGAGTCGTCATTCCGCTAGCCCGCTCGAGGACGATTTCGAAGTCCCGGGCGTGCGTAAGGCTTCTCTCCCTCGCTGGCCCGGCTGCTTCGTCACCGCCACGTTGCTTCGCCATCGCCACGCGTTCGCGCCCTGATGCGTCGTCCCGTTTCGAGTGAGCTCCGAGCGCACCGAACCTCGTCATGCCCGGGAGACTACAAGCGAATCTGACGAAGTACAAGTGCAATGATGAGGTATCTGATGAGGTAACGACAAAGTTCAACGGCCGCGAAGGGCCTCACTATGATGTGCCTGATGAGCTAGCTTCAGATCGCTTGCCGAATCTTGACCCTCCCATCTACAGCATCGGCGCGCTGGAGCGCATGCTTGGCATCGCAGCCGCGACGGTCCGCAACTGGGAAGAGCGCTACGGACTCGTGAATCCTGAGCGGAGCCGCGGCGGCCACCGCCTCTACACTCGAGCTCAGGTCGAGCAGCTCCGCTTCGTCAAGGAGCAAGTCGACGATGGCCTGGCGCCGGCGGAGGCCCACCGCCTGCTCGGCGAGCGGCTCGAGCGCGGCGGCGACTTCCGCTCCGCCGATGAGAGGGAGCCGGGGGCCCGGCTTGTGATCCTGCTCGCCGAGCGTGACCCGTACGCAGCCGACTTCGCCAAATTCTTCCTCGAGACCGAGGGCTACGACGTGGCCCTCGCCGTCGACGCTGACGACGCAGCGCAAAAGGTCGACCAGGGCTTGCCGAAGCTCGCCGTGGTTGAGCTGCTCATCAGCGGCGGAACCGGTGTCGAGCTGTGCCGCCGTCTGAAGCAAGCCGGCGTCCCTGCCTGTCTGGCGATCTCAACGCTCGACGCGCGCGACGAGGCTCTTGGTGCTGGGGCGGATGCGTTCTTGCAGAAGCCGCTCGATCCCCTGCAGCTGGTCTCGACCGTCAAGGACCTACTTGGTACGAGCGCCTTCCTGCACAGGGCAACGTCACGATGAGCGAGCGCCTCTCGAGCGGCGATCCGCACCTCGACGCCGTGCTCGGCGGAGGCCTGCCGGCAAACGGGATCAACATGCTGATCGGGCTCCCCGGGACCGGCAAAACGATCCTCGCCCAGCAGTACGTGTTCACGAACGCGACGCCTGCGCGGCCTGCGCTCTACCTGGCCACCGTCTCTGAGCCGTTCGACAAGATCCTGCGCTACGGCCAGAAGCTCGCCTTCTTCGACCGGGAAGCCGTCGGCCGCTCCGTGTTTTACGAGGACCTCGGCACCGTGCTCAACGAGGGCGGCCTGGCCGCCGTAATCGAGCAGGTGAGCACGCTTATCAAGGAGCGCCGTCCCGGCATCATCGTGATCGACAGCTTCAAGGCACTCTCCGCCTACGCGGCCGGCGCCGAGTTCCGCAGCTTCCTCCACGACCTCGCCCGTCACCTCTCCGTCTTCCCCGCCTCCTCTCTCTGGGTCGGCGAGTACGGCGAGGACGAGATCGCCGCAGCGCCTGAGTTCGCGGTCGCCGACGCGATCATCGCCCTCTCGACGACGCGAGCGGCCGAGCGCGAAACGCGCTCCCTCCGCATCCTCAAGCTGAGGGGGAGCGGTTTCGCTCCCGGCTCGCATGCCTACCGCGTCACGGAGAACGGACTCGACGTATTCCCGCGGCTCGCCGATCCCGTCGACATCACCGGCTACGCGCTCGACACCGCTCGGCAGTCATCGGGGGTCGCCGCGCTGGATGCGATGCTTGCTGACGGTTATTGGCAGGGCGCCTCGACCCTCTGCGCCGGTCCCTCCGGCAGCGGAAAAACGCTGATGGGTCTGCACTTCGTCTTCAACGGCGTCCATCGGGGCGAACCGGGCGTGCTGGCGACGCTCCAGGAACACCCGACCCAGCTCGCGCGGATCGTCGACGGATTCGGTTGGTCGCTCGACGAGGAAGGGGTCGAGCTGATGTATCGCTCGCCGGTCAACGTTTACATCGACGAGTGGGTGTACGACCTGCTCGCGGCGGTCGAGCGAACGGGAGCACGTCGCGTCCTCATCGACAGCCTCACGGATCTCCAATTGGCCTCGCCGGACGAGATCCGGTTCCGCGAGTACATGTACTCGCTCGTGCAACGCTTCTCTCGTCAGGGAGTGGGACTGTTCATGACCTCGGAGCTTCCCGACCTGTTCCAGGTTACGCGCCTCTCCCAGTTCGGCGTCTCGCACCTGTCGGACAACGTCGTGCTCCTTCAGTACGTCCGCGACGAATCAACCGTCCGGCGCGCCCTCACCGTTCTGAAGACCCGCGCGAGTCGGCACGAGCCCGAGATCCGCGAGTTCAGGATCGCTCCCGAAGGGATCACGCTTGGCGAGCCGTTCGTCGGCGCACCGGCGTTCGACTAGCGCGAGCCGCTCGGCGACGAGCCGGGAGAGCGCTGAGCGGCGTGCCTCTGACCTGCTGCTGCTCTCGCAACTCCACGCGCGGCTGCCAGTTGGCGTGCTCATCAACGACGCCAAGACGCTCGAGATCCTGCATGCCAACCCCCCGCTGCCCGGCTTCGCCGAAACAGACCTGAGGCTCGACGACATCATTGGGTCGCGGAACGAGCAACACGACCCGCAGTTCGCCGGCTCCGAGCTCGCATCACTGCTCGAACAGGTGGCCGTAACCGGGAGGCCGCGTCACCTGCGCGAGTTCCGTCACGACCTCCTCGAGCGGGGACCGCGCTGGTGGAGCGCCAGCCTCTACCGGATCGACACAGATCGCTGGGGCGCAGTCGTGGTCACGCTTACCGTCGACCTCACCGATCAGGTCTGCGCCCGGTATCTCCTCGAGCAACGCGACGAGCGGCGATTAGCCCTGCAGCAGAGCATCAGCGCCGTTCCGGGCCGCAACCTCGTGTCCTCTCTCCAACAGGTTGCCGACACCCTCCGACCGGCACTTCCGGTCGAGGTGGCGTCCCTTCGGCTGCGCGACGCCGACGGGAAGCTCCACCTCGTCGCCGCGGCCGGCTTTCGCCGGCCTGAGATCCGCCGGCTCACGCTTGAGCCGTTCGACGAACGACAGCTCGAGACGATCGTAGGGGACAGCTCTTATCCGCGCGTCGGATCGCTCGGTCTACGCTGGGTCGAGATCCGCTGGCTGAGAGTCCGAGACGACCGAATCGGAGTCTTGACGGTAGGTGCCCGCAGCGAGCGCCGGCTGCGCGCGGAAGACGTCGCGCTCCTCGACGCCACGGCAGTGAAGCTGAGCTACGGCCTGGAGAGCGTCGACCGGAGTCCGCGTTTCCTTCGAAGTCGTTCTCGCCAGTTGGCTCGCCTGAGTGCGGACGCAAACGAGGCTCCGCACGCCCTCGTCAACCGCCTGCGACCACGCGAGCTGGCAATCCTCCGCCTCTACGCCGACGGGTTCCAAACACGCCAGATCGCGGAGCTGCTCGTACTCTCACCCCACACCGTCCGAACGCACGTCAGGAACGCACTCCGCCGCCTCGGTGTCAGCTCGCGCAGCGAGGCAGTGGAGCTTCTCGACCGCACCAACGCCGATCCCGTTATCTGAGGCCGTAGACGGCGGCGCCTGGTTGAGCGCCGGAGGCGATTCGAACGCGGTGTGCTCGAACTGATGCCCAGCGATGAATGGCATCGATGCCTTCGCCGGATGTGCGGCCTTCGGCGACGCCCGCATCGGGAAGCTGCATCAACTGCCCCACCCACTCTTCCTCGGGAAGAAAGGGTCTCGAGATTGAAACAGCCGGCGAGGTACGTCGGAGGTTTGAAGCTTCCGAGTACGGGGCTCTCTAACATCCAATCTCTTGGGCGTTTCAGTCGAGCAGCGACTGCGAGGGGCCGCGCTGCACGACTCAGTGCCCGTCCGAAAGGCGCTCACCTCAACGTTCGAAGCTAACCGTCGGGGTCTCTGACGAAACACAGCCGCGAGCCGCCTTCGCGAACCCGGTACGGCTCCCGCTCGGGCTCGATGCCCTGTTCGCGCAAGCGAGCAAGTGTGCGATCAAGATCGTCGACCGCAAGCGCGATGTGCCCACTCCGTTGCGGACGATCGGGAGCTCCCGGCGAAATTCGAGGCCGAGTGCCTCGTAGAAACCGCGGCTCCTCGCGGGATCGGTGATCCGGTACATCGTGTGGAGGTAACGCGTCATGCGGGATCGTACGACCCGGCGCTCGC
>DASQTZ010000138.1:0-6219 GCA_035641605.1 Gaiellaceae bacterium
TGAAGCTTCACGGTAACGCGGCTCTCAGCTCGCGAGGTCGTCGGCGGCTGGTCGAGCGGGTTGTCGTCGAGGGATGGACGCTGGCGGCGGCGGCCGCGGCCGCGGGTGTGAGCGTCCGCTGCGCGCGCAAGTGGGTTGGCCGCTACCGGCTCGAGGGCGAGCGCGGCCTCTGCGATCGCTCCTCGGCGCCGAGGCGTGTCGCTAACCGGACGAGCGAGGAGCGCGTGCGGGTGATCGTGCTGCTGCGCCGATTGCGCTTCACGGCGGCCGAGATCGCGGAGCTGCTGGCGATGGCGCTGTCGACGGTGTCGGGGATCCTGACCCGGCTCGGGCTCGGGCGGCTGGGTCGGCTCGGCCTGGAGCAACCGGTTCGCTACGAGCACAGCCGGCCGGGTGAGCTCGTCCATATCGACGTCAAACGGCTGGGACGGATCGAAGGCGGTGCCGGCAAGCGGGTGACCGGGATCAAGCGCAACCCCGACAAGCGACGACTTGACGCGGCTGGTGTCGAGCGCAAGGTGATCGGCTGGGAGTACGTGCACGTCGCCATCGACGACTACAGCCGGCTCGCCTACGCCGAAGTGCTTCCCGACGAGCGGGCAACGACCGCGATCGGCTTCCTTCGTCGAGCCGTCGCCTTCTACCGCCGCCGCGGCATCAGGGTCGAGCGGCTGCTGACCGACAACGGCTCCGCCTACGTCTCCGCCCGGCACGCACTCGCCTGCCGCAGGCTCGGGATCCGCCACAGCCGCACCCGCCCCTATCGGCCCCAGACCAACGGCAAGGCCGAGCGCTTCATCCGCACCCTCCTCGCCGGCTGGGCCTACGGCGCCATCTACCGCTCGAGCCAGGACCGCACCGCCGCCCTTGACGGCTGGCTCTGGCACTACAACCATCGACGGCGACACTCAGCCCTCGGCCACCAACCCCCGGTCAGCAGAACCAACCTGCTCGGGTCTTACATCTAGGAGGGCTTGGCCCTCCTAGCCGCCGGCGACGGCCGCGATGACGCGGACTTCCTGCACGCCGTCGAGCGGCGTCTGGAGACCTTGCGCGCGCCGGGCGTCATCCCCGTCGACGTAGACGTTGACGAGCGGGCGCAACTCGCCGCGCTCGTCGAGGAGGAGGTCCGCGACCGGCAGAGCCCGCAATGCGTCTCCGACCGTGGCGGCCTCGAGCTGGAATGTCCCCTGCCCGCCCGCCTGATCGGCGAGCAGCGAGGGAATTCGAACTAGAACCACTCTCCAACCTCGACCGACAGGATGGGGGGCAGCTGGCGCGCGACCTCCGTCCACTCTTCCCCTTCCGAGGCTGAGACGAAGACCGAGCCGCTCTGCGTCCCGAAGTAGAGCCCGGCCGGGTCGAGCGTGTCGGAGGCGAAGCCCTCGCGCATGACGGCGGCCCAGGCGCGCTGCGGCAGCCCGTTCTGCAGGAGCTCCCAGCTCGCGCCGCCGTCGTCCGTGCGGTACACGCCAAGCCGGCCGTCTGGTGTGACGCGGTTCTCGGCTCCCTCTTCGGGGATCACGTAGGCGACGTCCGGTTCACGCGGATGGAGGGCCAGTGGGAAGCCGAAGCCGCTCGGCAGACCGTTCCCCTCGAGTCGCTCCCAATTATCGCCGCGATCGTCGGAGCGGTAGACGCCGCAGTGGTTCTGCTGCCACAACCGGTCCGGCCGTCCGGGATGGAGAAGCAGCTTGTGCACGCACTGCCCGACCTCCGGGAACGGATCGGGCGCGAAGTCCGCAGCGACATCTTTGTTTCTCGGAACCCAGGTCTCGCCGCCGTCGTCTGTCCGGAATGCCCCGGCGGCGGAGATCGCGGCATACATCTGCTTCGGCTCGTCCGGGTGAATCTGGATCGAGTGACAGCACATGCCGCCCGCGCCGGGCTGCCAGTGCTCTCGCGTCCCGTGCTGAACAAGGCCCATGACGGGGTTCCAGGTCTCGCCGTTGTCGTCGGAGCGGAAGAGTGCGCCCGGCGTGGCGCCGAGCCAGAGCGTGTCGGGCTCGCTCTCGTGGCCCGGCTCGACGTGCCACACCTCCTCGAGCTTGAGCCCCGTCTCCTCCGGAAGGCCGAGACCCTCCGAACGCTCCCACGTCTTGCCGAGGTCGGTCGAGCGCTGGACGGTCCCGCCGTAGACGAAGTTGTTGCCGGCGACGTAGAGGTTCCCGTCCCGGGGATCCTGCATGGCGTGGAACACCGACCAGCCCGTCAGTAGCGGACCTTCGAGCTCCCAGTCCCGGCGCGTTTCGTCGCTGCGGAGCAGGAAAAGTCCCTTCCGAGTGCCCGCGAGCAGTAGGACGCCCATCGACGACTAGCCTACAAAGCGAGGAGGGAGCTCGACATGCCCAAGCTGAAGACCGAAGAGGCGGAGCTGTTCATGGAGCCCAACTATGCCGTTGCTTCGACGGTCCGGGGTGACGGCTGCCCCCAGACGACGGTCGTCTGGGTCGACTACGACGGCGAGAACGTCGTCTTCAATACGGCCGAGGGCCGCTACAAGCCGCTGTACATTCGGCAGCAAGGCAGGGCCGGCGTTCACGTCACCCATCCCGAGGATCCCTACAAGTGGGTCTCCGTTGCAGGCCCGGCCGAGCTGACCCACGAGGGCGCCGACGAACACATCGACAAGCTCGCGAAGAAGTACCTCGGCGCCGACTCGTACCCGTTCCGCAAGCAGGGCGAGCAGCGCGTGATCGTGCGGATCAAGCCGGAGCACGTCAACAGCTCGGGACTCGACTAGTTGATCCGCGAGGTCGGCCCGCGCGACGGGCTTCAGAACGAGCAGGAGGTCGTCGCGCCCGAGACGCGGGCCGAGCTCGTTCGCCGGCTTGCAGACGCGGGCCTGAAGCGCATCGAGGCGGCGAGCTTCGTCAATCCGGAGCGCGTGCCGCAGATGGCGGGCGCAGAGGAGGTTGTGGCCGGACTCGACCGGCGCGACGGCGTCGTCTACGCCGGCCTGGCGCTGAACGAGCGCGGGTACGAGCGGCTTCGTGAGACCGGCGTCGACGAGGTCAGCTTCGCGCTCGCTGCGACCGAGAGTTTCTCTCAGCGCAATGCCGGAGCGTCAGCCGAGGAGAGCATCGTCGCGGCCGAGAAGATCACGACCCGCGCGAGAGCCGACGGGATCCGGGCGAGCCTGACGATCTCGGTCGCTTTCGGGTGCCCGTTCGAAGGGCGGGTCGATCCGGACCGGGTGGTCGAGATCGCGGAGCGGCTGGCGGCGACCGATGCCGACGAGGTCGTCTTAGCCGACACGATCGGGGTCGCGACGCCGACGCAGGCGCGGCGGCTGGTCGAGCGCGTCGCTGCGCTCGGGAAGCCGGTTGGCGGGCACTTCCACAACACGCGCAACACGGGATTCGCGAACGCCTACGCGGCGCTCGAGGCAGGCGTGTCCGTTCTGGATGCATCGGTTGGCGGCCTCGGCGGTTGCCCGTTCGCGCCCAAGGCGACCGGCAACGTCGCCACCGAGGACCTCGTCTACTTGCTGGAGGGCGAAGGCATGGAGACGGGTATCGATCTCGAGGCCCTGATCGCGGTCTCCGAGTGGCTCGAGGAGCTGCTCGGCCGGCGGCTCGAGGGCTACGTCTACCGGGCCGGGCCGTTCAGAGCGCAGTCCTGACGATCACGAAGATCAGGGCAGCGGCGGCGGCGAGGAACACGAGATTGAAGAGGCCGAACGCGGTGTGCTTCGTCGCACCGCCGGGGGTGTCGAAGCTCGCAAGAATCTGCTCGTGGACCTTGCGCTCGATCTGGGCCGCGAGGTCGTCCGCGTCGGTCCTGGCCGGCGCCTGCTTCAGCGGTGGGAACTCGCTTGGCCCATCCGCGAGTGCGAGCTCATAGATTCGCTCGTGCTGGACGTCCTTCAAGTGGGCCTGCCCGAGGTCGCGGATCGAGACGCCGTCAGGGACGTTGTTGCCGACGAGGGCCCGAGTGGTCTCCGAGAGCAAGATCTGTCCGCCGTGCCCGGCCGAGCAGATCCGCGCGGCGCGGACCACGTCCATGCCGAGGTAGCCCTCCGCGCCGACGGTCGGCTCGCCCGTATGGAGTCCCATACGGATCCTCACGTCGACGCCCTCCGGCCATGCATTCGTCGCGAGCTGGCGCTGGGCGGCGACTGCACCTGCGACGGCGTCCTTCGCCCGTTGGAAAGAGAAGAAAAAAGCGTCGCCCTGGTTGTCGATCTCCAGGCCGCCTGCTTCGCCAAGCCGTTGCCGCAGGATCCGCCGGTGATCGCGGTCGACGTCCTCGTAACGGTCGCCGAGCTGCTCGAGGAGTCGGGTCGAGCCCTCGATGTCCGAGAAGAGGAACGTGACGGTTCCACCCGGAAGAGCGTCCAAAGCTAGCTAGTCGGGCGGGAGGAGGCCGAGGCTTTCCTCGCCGGAGATTCCCGGCTCGTCGTCCTCGTCGTCCTCGGACGGTTCCTCCGGGGTGTCCTCCGGCTCGAGCAGATCGTCGGGAAGCTCGGTCACGGAGCTAGCCTAGCCGGGTGAACTGCCTCGCCCAGGAGACCAGCCCCTACCTCCTTCAGCACGCCCAAGGCGGCGCTTGCGCCGCCGACCAGAAGAGGTCGGGTGGCTTTGCCGCCCGGCCGCTGGAGGCGTGCTGGCGATGAACCGGCTCGCCCAGGAGACCAGCCCCTACCTCCTCCAGCACGCCGACAACCCTGTCGACTGGTACGCGTGGGGCGAGGAGGCGTTCGATCGGGCGCGGGCGGAGGACAAGCCAATCCTGCTCTCGATCGGCTACTCGGCCTGCCACTGGTGCCACGTGATGGAGCACGAGTCGTTCGAGGACGACGAGACCGCGCGGCTCATGAACGAGCGCTTCGTCAACGTCAAGGTCGACCGCGAGGAGCGGCCGGACGTGGACGCGCTCTACATGGAGGCGGTCGTCGCGCTCACCGGCCACGGCGGCTGGCCGATGACCGTCTTCATCACACCCGAGGGGGTGCCGTTCTTCGGCGGCACGTACTACCCGCCGGAGCCGCGGCACGGGATGCCGTCCTTCCGCGACGTGCTCGAGACGATCTCGGCGCTGTACCGCGACCGGCGTGGGGCCGTGGATGGCACGGCGAGCCAGCTCAGGGAGGCGCTCGAGCAGGCCAGCAAGATTTCGCCGTCGAGCGAGCCCTTGACCGAGCAGCTGCTCCAGGACGCCTCACGCACGCTGCGCCGGCAATTCGATCCGGAGTGGGGTGGGTTCGGCGGTGCGCCGAAGTTCCCGCCGGCCTCGACGCTCGAGTTCCTGCTCCGGATGCACTTGCGCGGCGACGAGGAGGCCCTCCCGATGGTCGGGAAGACCCTTGACGCGATGGCCGCGGGAGGCATGTACGACCTCGTCGGCGGCGGTTTCCATCGCTACTCGGTCGACCGCACGTGGCTCGTGCCGCACTTCGAGAAGATGCTCTACGACAACGCGCTGCTCGCCTCCGCATACCTGCACGCTTGGGTCGCGACCGGTCACGAGCGCTACCGGACGATCGTCGAGCAGACGCTCGACTACGTCGTACGCGAACTCGCGCTCCCGGAAGGAGGCTTCGCCTCGGCTCAGGACGCCGACACCGAGGGAGTCGAGGGCCTGACGTTCACGTGGACGGCGGAGGAAGGAGTCCCCGAGCAGCTGCTCCATCCCTTCGAGGAGGGACGCTCGATCATCCGCGGGGAGCTCGACGAGCAGCTGCGCCGGCGCCTGTTCGACGTCCGCGACCAGCGCCCGAAGCCGCTTCGCGACGATAAGGCGATCGCGTCCTGGAACGGGCTGCTGCTCGCCGCCCTGGCCGAAGCCGCCCGCAGGCTCGACCGTCGCGACTGGCTCGACGCGGCCGTCGGCGTGGGTGAGTTCCTCCTCGGCAAGCTCTCCGACGACGAGGGCCGTCTCTACCGGACCTTTCGCGAAGGTCGCGCCAAGAACACGGGTTTCCTCGAGGACTATGCCGATGTCGCCAACGGCCTGTACGAGCTCCATGTCGCGACCGGCGACCTGCGCTGGCTGGAGGAAGCTCGGCGGCTTGCCGGGCTTGCGGTCGAGCTCTTCGGCGACGAGGAGCGCGGCGGCTTCTTTCTCACGCCGGCGCACGGCGAGCAGCTGGTCGCCCGCCAAAAGACCTTCGACGACCACCCGACTCCGTCCGGAAACTCGATGCTCGCCTTCGTGCTGCTCAGGCTGGCGCGGATCTACGGCGACGGCGAGCTCGAGCGGAGTGCGGTCGGCGTC
>DASQTZ010000139.1:0-20734 GCA_035641605.1 Gaiellaceae bacterium
TGCCAGCACTCCCCCGGCCTGCCGCAGACCCGGAGGAGGCCGACTCCTCGCTAGAAGAGCCAGACGAGGAGCAGGATGATGAGAATCAGGGTGAGGACGCCACCACCGATGTACATCGTGTGCCCTCCTATCACTCGTAGACGCTGGAACGAGACCCGGATGTACCCGGACTCTTGCGTCATGACACCTCGGTAGTGCGGGCGAGAGGACTCGAACCTCCAAGGGCCTTGCGACCCAACGGGACCTAAACCCGCCGCGTCTACCAATTCCGCCACGCCCGCTCCCTCTCAAGGATAGAGCGAGAGAGTGGCCCCGGAGCCGGCGGCGCAACCGCCGAACTCCACCCCGCGGGCTTCCCCGTGATCGCCCCAATCGAGAGCGACCCGACGGCGGCCACACCTACAGGCGAGGCGGCCAGGGGCTCCTAGAACGCGTTCAGCGCCGCGAGAAAGAGCCCAAAGGCCGCCAAGGTTGCCACGAAGCGGATCCAGTTGAGGGCGAAGTAGCGCCAGCGTCTCGCCTCCCAGTCAGCCGGGATCGCCTCGGGATCCCAGGTCAGCATCACGTCATAGTTTGGCTCCGCGAGCCGGTTGGACACGCAGCGGCCCGGCGACGGTGAGCGCGAGGCCGATTGCAGTGAGCACGAACGGAGTGCCACTTAGATCGCCGCCGAGGGCGACGATCGGCGCCACGATCATCCCGAATATCGCGAAGTAGTCGAACCAGGCGTGCCGTGCAACCGGCAGGAACGCTCGCAAGAAACGCGCGAAGTCGCGGCCGGTCATCGCCTTGAGCATCGGATGCATGACCAAGGTCAGCATCAAAAGACCGGACCAGAGCCCCGAGAACACGACGCACGCAGCGAGCGCCCACTCTTCGAATGTCATGGCTCCTCGTCCTGCATGTCACGACCTACCCATGAACCGCTCCCAGGGCGTCACGATCGCCGCGGTCAGTCCGCGCGCGAACAGTCCCTACCGGCGCATCGGCGTCTTGCCGGCGGAGATCATCAGTAGTCCCAGGACGCGTACTCGGGGCTACGGCGCTTCACCTCGACGAACAAGAGCGTGACGGCCGAAGGCGAGGAAGCCCATCCCAATCGTCGAGTGAGATGTTGGCGACGAGCGACGCCGCTCGCGAGCGGAATTGCTCGGGCAGATCGATCTTGTCGCGGTCGACCCAGATCCTCTCGCCGAACACGCTTCTCGATACCCAGTTGCGAGTCGACTCCGGGGATCAGCCACCAGAGACCGATCCAGTCACGGCTCCAAATTGCGAGCGACAATAGGGACAGTGCGGCGAATCGGGTCCAGACGCTCGCCGCGTTCGCGTGCCGCATCCAGCCGTCACCGTCGAGACCGAACCTTCGCGACCTTGCGGTCGCTCGTGGACGATGACGCGCCCGAGCGGGCCGTACTCCTTTTTCCTGGGCACGGCCCTGGGCTGTGGCTTCATCTCTCTCGCTCCTGTCTCGCTGATTCCTCAGCGCTCGTTGATATCGCTGAAGACGTAGTTGACCCGGTCACCGCTGTGACGGCACTTCGACCGGCCGTCCCGCCGCGATCCGGAGCAGCGCTCCAAGGTTGCGTGGGGTGAGTGGGACTGCCGCCGCCGCTGGTGAAACACCACGTGCGTGCCGTGGCACACGGACGCGCAGGGCGCCCGGCAAGGAGACGAAGCGCAACGGCGGGGCCAGCATGAGCGCCTCGCCGTCGAGACCGACCGCAACCGGGGCCGCGGCGCGTACCTCGAACTCCAGACATGACCATTGGAGCACGCCACTCAAACGCCGGTGCTGGCTCCGCGAACCGAGCGACCGACCGATGGTCTCGAAGGTCACGAGCCTGGCGACTCCGCCCGCACCGCGGAGGCGTGCCGCGAAGATGCCCAGTCGGCCGGTGTCAAGACGAGGTCGCGTACCAGTACCTCGAAACCGTCGCATCTGATACGGATTGTTCGAGACGACAACGAGCGCTGCGTTGCTCCAGTCTTTTGGGTGCGGCGCGTCGAAGTGGAGTTCGCGGACCACCGCGCCGCGCCCGAGCATCTCGGGCAGCATCCGCTTCCAGGTCCCGAGCTTGGCATCCCGGTAGGCATCCGACTGCACGATCCCTGCATAGACGCCGAGTGAGGCGTTGTTGACGAAGATGCGCTCATTCAGAGACGCAAGGTCGATGCGCCGTTCCACCCCGTCGGTGAACGCGTCGAGCGCTCCGACGACGTCGTCCCGGTTCAGCCCGAGGTCGAGTGCGAAGTGGTTACGTGTCCCCGCCGGAACGCAGACGTGGGGGACGTCATGCTTCATTGCGACCGACGCGATCAGCGCCTGCGACCCGTCCCCTCCGGCCATCCCGATGACATCGGCACCCAGCGTGACAGCCCGCCGGGCCAGCTCGCGGAGGTCGTCATCCCGCCCAAGCAGCAAGGGCTCGATATTCCGCCGCTTTGCCTCCTCGGGCAGGTTGAAGCGCTTGGCTTTCCCACCACCGGAGTTGGGGTTGATGATCAGCACGCCCCTTTGCGCTGGTTCTGCGGGACGCGCGTGCCGTCGCGCTATCTGCACCGGCGTGCGGGCGTGACGCACCGCATATCGGGCCACCAGGCCGAACAGCACAAGCATCCCGATCAGCACGGGCAGCGCCAGCTTGTGGTCGTACGCAACCGTGAAAACGGCGACGAGCGCGAGGAAAACGGGAGGGGCGCCAAGTAGACGTCGGTAACCGCGCGTCGTCACGAAAAACCAGCTGAAGAACGCGACGGTGAACACCGACACGAAAGCCAGTACGAGTCCGATCGGATCGCGGGCGATCAGCGAGAGAATGCCTACGATGAAAGCGACCGACACAACCAATGCGCCGGCAGCCGCAAATTGCGCCCGACGCTCCGTGCGGCGGTCAAGCGGCTGGCCCGCTCGGTCGGACTGCCGAGGGTACTCCGGCGAAGACATGCACGGCTCCTAAGTTCACGCCCGGTCCGACCGAGTTCTGGAGCCGGAGAGATCGCCCGCCGAGCTCTGGGGCGAGGCCAAATCCACCCTACCACTCACCCGTCGTGGGACAGGGCACGCACCATGGTGAGCCGGTAAGGCACGGCTAACGCTGTCGGTGCGCCAGGAGCGTTTCGAGCCGGTCGAGCGGCGTCAGACCTCGGCAAGCTCGGCGGCGATCTCTTCCTCGCCGGCCTCGAGCTCTTCGGCCGCCCCTTCGACGGCCTCGACCTTGGGATGGAGGAACCGTTCGGCCACGGCCCCGATCAGAAGGGCGATGAAGCTACTACCGACGAGCATGACCATGACCCCCACGACGCGGCCGAGCGCCGACTGCGGATAGACGTCGCCGTAACCGACCGTTGTCATGGTTGCTACCGCCCACCAGAGCGGGTCCCCAAACGAGACGCCCTGCGCGTCCTCCGCTGCCTGAAACGCCGCAGCACCGCCGAG
Organism: Gaiellaceae bacterium; assembly: GCA_035641605.1. Lineage (GTDB taxonomy): Bacteria > Actinomycetota > Thermoleophilia > Gaiellales > Gaiellaceae > JACDAN01. Next base: position 3,440 of record DASQTZ010000139.1, read on the forward strand.
AGCCACAACGAGAGTGCCAACAGCAGCGAAGCGGAGCCCTTTGAGTGAGAGGAATCTGCGTACCAAGCTGGCCAGGCGCACGAGGCGGAGCAGCCGCAGCAGCCGAAGCACGCGCAGCGACTGGAGATCGGGCGGCAGGATCGGCGGCGTGCGGACGATGACGAACACCTCGAGCGGGTTGCTCGGGGAGCCACCGCTTCCGGTCGGGTACGACGGCCAGCATGACGACGGCCTCGACGGGGAAGACGAGCCACGTCGCCCAGTTGAGCACCGCCGCGATAGTGCTCCACGGGGCAGCGCCGCGGCGATGACCGGACCCGCGAGCACGCGCTCGGCGGTGGCGTTCGTCCATTAGTCGAGCTGGATCGTTAGCCAGACGAGAACTGCGGTCAGGATTGGAATGTCTGGAGAGCGTGTACCCCACGTACGACCCGGAGTCACATCGGCCTATGAGTCATCTCCAGCTCGCCGATCAAACTCGCGCGTGCAGCAATTTTCCTGGACGCGATTCGACGCGGTGATCAACTCGAACAGGGCTTCGCATTGTCCCTCACATTGCCCCTACCGACGTTTCGCAGAGCCGGGGCATCAGCCGAAATCTCGATGAGCAGGGATTCTTGGCGAGTGGCCCCGGCTGGAGTCGAACCAGCGCACGCAGATTCGAAGTCTGCCGCTCTATCCACTGAGCTACGGGGCCGGTTCAGTCAGAGTAGCGGGGTGGAAACCGAGGCTGCCGCCCGCGCGTGGATCGCTGGCTGGTGGCACGCCTGGCCTGCAGCGGACGTCGACGCCGTCGCGAGCCTCTATGCGGACGACGCGGCTTTTCGCTCGCAACCGTTCCGGGACTTGCAGAGTCCCCGGGCCTATGCGGAGTGGGCTTTCTCCGAGCAGGACGAAGCGGAGTGCTGGTTCGGCGAGCCGGTCGTTAGCGGCGACCGTGCATTCGTCGAGTACTGGGCCGTCGTTCGTTACCGGGGCAGCGACGAGACGATCGCCGGGATCGCGGTCATCCGCTTCCGGCCGGACGGTCTCGTCGCGGAGCAGCACGACTACTGGAACGCGCAGGACGGGCGGATCGAGCCGCCGTTGGGCTGGTGCCGCTAGACGGCGTTCGGCGGCGGCTGCCCGGCTTCGACGGCGAGCAGGTTGTCCACGAGCACCCGGGTCATCGCTCCGCGAGTGGTCTGCGTGGCGGTCCCGAGGTGCGGCGTCATGACGACGTTGGGGAGCTCGAAGAGAGCCGGCGGAACGTTCGGTTCAGCAGCGAAGACGTCGAGGCCCGCCTGAAGTCGTCCCGAGGCGAGCTCCGCCACCAGCGCAGGTTCATCGACGATCTGTCCGCGCGAGGTGTTGATCAGTGCGGTCCCGTCGCGCATCAGCGCCAAGCGCCTCGCGTCGATCAACCCGCGGGTTGCGTCGGTGAGCGGCACGTGGAGCGAGACGACGTCCGACTCAGCGAGGAGCTCTTCCAGCGACCGGTAGTGAGGGTCCTCACTCTCGCGGCGTCGGGTGTAGAGGACCCGCATCTCGAAACCCTCCGCCCGCCGTGCAACCGCCTGGCCGATCCGCCCGAGGCCGACGATCCCAAGCGTCGAGCCGGCGACCTCGTCCCCCTTCAGCGGCTCGTCCACCCAGCCGCTCCCCCAGCGTCCCGAGCGGACGAATGCGTCGCCGGCCGCAATCCGCCGCCGGAGCGCCAAGATCAGCCCGAACGTCAGGTCGGCCGTGGCGGCGGAGGTGACTCCCGGCGTATTCGTGACCATGACACCCCGTGCGTGACAGGCCTCGACGTCGACGAGGTCGTACCCAGCGCCGTAGTTCGCGACGACGCGCACGTTCGGGAGCAGCTCGAGGATTTTCTCGTCGACCGGCTCGGCGACGATCGCCAAGGCTTCGACGTCGGGCCGCTCCTCCGTCAGCTGCCCCTCGAGATACTCCACGTCGCGAAGCTCGTCCCAAGCAGCGCCGGGAAAACGGCGGGAGGCGAGAACTTTCAGGGGTGGCGGAGGGGACTCGAACCCCCGACCACCGGGACCACAACCCGGGGCTCTACCAACTGAGCTACCGCCACCGCGCTACGTGAAGGATAGCGGGGTCTCGTCGAGGTTCCGGCGCAATTCTTCGATGCTCTCGTAGACCGCCGCGGCACCTGCGTCCAGTAACTCCTGCTTCGACCAGCCGCCCGTGATGACGCAAACCGTCTCGAGCCCCGCTCGACGAGCGGCCTCGATGTCCCAGCCGGTGTCGCCCACCATGACCGCTTCCGAGGTCCCCGCCTTCTCGAGCCCGGCTTGCACGAGATCGGGCTCGGGCTTGGTCGCGTCGACGTCGTCCTTGGTCGTCCACGCATCCAGAAGCTTCCGTGCGTCGAGGAGCTCGAGATAATGGTCGAGCTCGTTTTGGGGTGAGGAGCTCGCGAGCACGACGGTGGCGCCGAGCTCCGTGAGGTCCTCGATCAGCTCATGCGCCTGAGCGAACGCCTCTACCTCATCGATCAGCTCGGCGTAACGCTCTGACCTCGTCTCCTCGATCGCCTGGTGCAGCTCGTCGTCGATCCCGGGCACGAGGGCGGGGACCAGCTGGTCCCCGCCCATGCCGATATGCCGGTGGATTCGCCAGACGGGCAGTGAGACACCGTGTGCTCGGAACGCGCGGTACCACGCGATCGCGTGGTGGTAGTTCGTGTCGATCAGCGTTCCGTCGACGTCGAGCAGCGCTGCCCCGGGCACTAGGCGCGGACCGGCGTCCTGGCGAACTCCTTGACGAGCGTCTTGCAAAAGGCCGGGAGGTCATCCGGGTTTCGGCTCGTGATGATGCCTTCGTCGAGGACGACTTCCTCGTCGACCCAGTTGCCGCCGGCGTTTCGGATGTCGGTCTTCAGGCTCGGGAACGAGGTCAGCGTGCGGTCTCGAACCACGTCGGCCTCGACGAGCATCCACGGTCCGTGACAGATGACCGCGACCGGCTTACCGCCCTCGACGAAGTCCCGGAAGAACCGCACGGCGTTCTCATCCATCCGCAGCGTGTCCGGATTGCCGACGCCTCCCGGCTGCACGAGGGCGTCGTACTCCTCGGCACGCGCCTCGCCGACAGTGCGGTCGACGGTGAACTTGTCGGCCTTGTCGTAATGGTTGAACCCCTGGATCTCGCTCTCCTCGAGCGAGACCAGCTCAGGCGTGCCGCCGGCCTGCTCGACGGCCTTCCACGGTTCGGTCAGCTCGACCTGCTCGACCATGTCCGTCGCCAGGAAAGCGATGCGTTTCCCACTTAGATCGGCCATTGCTCCCCCTCCTGTTTCTTAGGGGATACCGCCTGCCGACGGGGGCTAAACGGTCAGTACGCGAGATCCCGCTGAGGTGCCCTGTCGCCCGCAGAGCAGCCGTCGAAGATTCTTAAGGCCTGCATTACAAAAGGCTTACGCAAACCGCGTCCGACCTTGCCGAAAGTGGGTACCGAGGTACGAGAAGGGCCGCGCGCCGTTTGGCGGCTCATCCCGGGGGGTCTAGCCGGGGGGAGGACGGCGCGCGGCCCTTTGAATCATTCCCCGCTGGCTTATCCGGGTAACACCTCGCTCGAAGCTCTGCGCGCTCCTGTCTCCTAGAGCGGTCGTGGTTGGCTGTGGTGGATGACCCGCCCGCTGCCAAAAACCGATCGCCGGTCGGAGAGGTTGCGCGTGACGTCGGACGGCCCGAAAAGGGGCAGGGCTGTACGTCCACTCATACGCGTAGGGCGGCGTCTTCTAAGGCGCTATAACGAGAAAACCCCGCGTGTGCGGGGTCTTCTCAGCGCGCCCGGGAGGATTCGAACCTCCGACCCGCGGATTAGAAGTCCGCTGCTCTTCCACTGAGCTACGGGCGCCCGCAGGAAGCGTAGCGCCGGCGCTGGCTAGGAACGGGCGCCGAAGTCGGCCGTGAGGATGGTCACGGACCGGCCGCCGTACTCGCCGGGGGCCGACGCGACGGTCACTGCGCCGATCCCGATCTCGCGCCAGTCGCGCGAGAGAATGTTCTCGCGGTGGGGCGGGCTGTGCATCCATTCACGCACCGCGAACGCGGGGCCGTATCTATCGGTGCCCCAGAGCAGGTTCTCGCCGACCGTCCATGAGCGGAAGCCCCGCGAGGGGTAGAAGCGCTCGATCCGGCGCCAGAACGCCGTGCCGTTGGCGCTGTCGTGTTCGAAGTAACCCCGGCGGGCCATGTCCCTGGAGTGGAAATCGGCCGCGGCGGCCAGGCGCCTGTTCTGGTGAAGAGGTCGCAGGCCCCGACTCCGACGGATGTCGTTGATGCGGCCGATCACACCCTCCTCGAGAACGGCGAGCGCAGACTTGATGCGATTCCTCTGCTGGGGAACGTTCGTGCGAGCCGGTGCGCTCTGTCGGGTCAAGGTCTTGAGCCGAAGCTCGACGTGGCCCTGGAGAGTGCCGCTGGTCGCCGCGTCGCTCGCCGCCACGGCAAAGCATGACGCCAGCGCGAAGACAGCAACCAGGATTGCAAGCCCCCCTCGCATAGTTCAGAGATCGGCGGGCATCCCTCGATCGATGTCCCCCAAAAGGGGGATTTCAGGAGGCCGTTAAGGGGCTGCGCGGGGTTCTGCAGCGGCTCGATCGCCGGTCCGCCGCGGCAGCCAGGCGAAGAGGAGCACCTGGATCGTCCCAGCGATCGGAATCGCCGCGAGGGCGCCGAGAATGCCCGCCAGCTTCGCTCCGATCAGCACGGCGATCAGGATCGCGAGCGGGGAAAGCTGCACCGTCCGGCTGTAGACGAGCGGCTGCAGGATGTGGTTCTCGAGCTGCTGGTAGATGACAAAGAAGATCAGCACCACGATCCCCGCCGGGATCCAGTCGATGAAGGCGACGGTCGTGACGATGATCGCCGCCAGCGTCGCGCCGGCGAGTGGGATGAGATCGAGGATCGCGACGAGCAACCCGAGCGCGACCGCGTAGGGAACGCCCAGGACCAGGAGCACGATTGTCGAGGAAATCCCGGCGATGACGCTGATCAGGAGGTTGCCCGTGACGTACCCGCCGACCGTTCGGTAGATGTCGCGTCCGATTCCTCGCCACTTGTCGCGCGAGCGCTCCGGAATGAGCCCGTACAGGCGCTCGATCCACGTCGGGCCTTCGAGCAGCATGAAGAAGGTCATGAACGCGATCGTCACGATCGCGACGACGAAGGTGAGTACGCCCTTCGTGACTGCGATCGCAGTGCCGGAGAGACCGAGCAGGCGCGCCACGCCCCCGTCTGCGACCGCCTCGCGGACACGCTGCTCGAGCTCGTAGCGCTCCGCGAGGCGGCCGAGAGGGCCACGACCCTCGGAAACGTCGTTGACGTAGCCCGGGAGTGCGTCGGCGAACCCACGGGCCTCGTCGACCAGCGTCGGCACGAAGAGCGAGCCCATGGCGACGATGCCGCCGATGGCGAGGAGGAAGGTCAGCGCCGCGGACCAGCCGCGGCGCAGGCCGCGGCGCTGGAAGAACTCGACCGCCGGGTTGAGGGCGAGCGCAAAGAAGATCGCAACGAGGATCCAGGTGAGGACCTGCCGGGAGATCCAGACGACGGCAAGGAGGATCGCGACCGCGAGGACGATCGCGATGACCGCGAGGATCGTGCGCGGCCGGAAAGTGACCACCCGTTCTTCGGGCACTCCCGTGCAGGATCGCGGCAGGATCGGACGGCCGCGCCCCGGCGATGATGAAATGCAGGCGTGAGCCTCAAAGGCAGGCCAGTCGAGCGCGAAACCAAGCTGCCCGACGGGCGCAGCCTCCTCGTCCGGGTCGCGGTGGCGGCCGACTTGTACATTCCACGCCGAGAGCGCCAAACGGTCACGCTCGAGCTGATCGGGGACGGCCGGGTCGAGGCGACTGTGAACACGGTTCTAACGCCGACGCAGGTAAGCGAAGCCCGTAAGCTGGCGGACGAGGTGGCGACCAAGCTTCAGTCAGGCGAGTTGAAGCCGACGGCCTCGGCGATCGAGCCACTCGCCGACAGCATCCGGTGAGCAACGCGACACTCCATACGAGCGAGGGCGCGATCGAGGTCGAGCTCTACCCTGACGCCGCTCCGAAGACGGTCGAGAACTTCGAGAAGCTCTCGCGCGACGGTTTCTACGAGGGTGTGATCTTCCACCGGGTAATCCCCGAGTTCATGATCCAAGGAGGGGATCCGACGGGCACCGGGATGGGCGGCCCCGGCTACGAGTTCGAGGACGAGTTCAACGAGCATCGCGTGGAACGGGGCGCCCTCGCGATGGCGAACGCCGGCCCGAACACGAACGGCAGCCAGTTCTTCATCGTCACCGCCGAGGCCACTCCCTGGCTCGACGGGAAGCACACGGTCTTCGGGCGAGTGACGTCCGGCATGGACGTCGTCGACCGGATCTCGCAGACCGAGCGCGACGCCAACGATCGGCCGCTCAAGCCGGTGACGATCGAGCGCGTCGAGCTCGGCGACTCCTAGTCAAGCCACTCGGGCCGGTCGAAGCCGGCGTACTCCTGGATCGCGCCGGAGATGGACTGCACGATCGCCGTGTCGCAGACAATGTTGCGTAAGGCTGCTCTTTGTTGAGGCAAAAGCTAGATGTCCCGCACCCAGAGGCTCACCGACGAGACGGAAACGCCGAGGCGCCTCGGGATGTTCTTCATCGACTCGCCTTCTTCGCGACGAAGGCGCCGCGCCTCGAGGTCGCTCGCGCGTTTTCACCCGAGGCAACGAGCGAAGAGACCGGACGTCGTCGGAGAGAGCGGGCGGCGGGAATCGAACCCGCGTCTGAGCGTTGGAAGCGCCCGGCTTTGCCATTAAGCTACGCCCGCGCGTGGCTCCGTAGGGTAGCGCTATCTCCCGCCCGGACCCGTACTCGTGGACGCTTCATCCCGAGGCATCGCTCGCCGTTCTCGGCCTCGCTTTCGCGTACTTCCTGGCCGTCCGGAACCGCGAAGCAGAGGGCTGGCGCATTGCCGCTTTCGCCGCCGGCTGCCTGCTCCTGCTCGCCACCGCAGTCACCCCGCTGGACGCGTTGACGTACCACCTCCTTTCGGCGCATCTGCTCCAAAACGTCGTGCTCGCCGAGTGGGCGCCGGCGCTGCTCGTACTCGGCATCCCGCCGGCTCTCGCCGCCGCGATCGGGAGGGCCCGCGGCTTCCAGTTGCTCACCCGCGCTCCCATCGCGCTCGGCCTCTGGCTGACGACGTATTTCCTCTGGCATCTCCCGGTTCTTTACGACACGGCGCTCGAGCACTACGGGCTCCTGCACCTCGAGCACGTCTGCTACGTGGCGGCTGGAACGCTGCTCTGGTGGCCCGTCCTCCAGGACGAACCGCATCGACTCTCCAGCGCGGCCCGGGCGCTGTACCTCGTTGTCGCGTTCGTACTCGCCAGCCCGATCGGCCTGCTGCTGGCACTCCTGCCCGAGCCGGTATACGACTGGTACGCCGACGGCGGTGGGCTCTGGGGATTGTCACCCCACGCCGACCAGCAGATCGCCGGAGTGACGATGTCCGTCGAGCAGGCGATCGCCTTCTTCGCCGTCTTCGCGTTCTTCTTCTTCCGTTTCCTCGCCGAGGAGGACGCGAAAGGACGGCCGGCCGAGAAGATGGGCCGTTCGGCCTATTGAACTCAGCGTGGCCGACTGCGAGGGTGAGTGAGCCGCCATGCATTCCGTCGAGCTTCTTCGCAGTGACGTCGACGCGCTTCAGGAAACCCTCCTCGGTGAAGCGCTCGAGCACGCTCCCATCGGAGCGATCGCTCTCGACGAGACCGGCCGCCACCTCGCGGCCAACCGGCCGGCCTGCCGGCTCACAGGTACACCCGCGAGGAGCTCCTGGCGGCCCACGAGACCTCGCGGCAGAGCCCGAGGAGGTAACCGCCAAGCTCGAGGAGATGACCATGGGCGACCTGGCCAACGGCATGACTCGCATGGGCTGCCAGGACGGCACCTGTGTCTCCGTCGAGCATCGCGTCGGTGCGACACGAAGCGGCGGGCTGCCCCACTTCGTGCTCGTTTTCTGGGAACAGCACGCGGACGAGTAGCAGCCGGGGCCCGGCCGAAGCGCTACGCTCATTCCAGCGTCGGGGTGTAGCTCAGCCTGGTTAGAGTGCTGCGTTTGGGACGCAGAAGTCGCCGGTTCGAATCCGGCCACCCCGACTGAACGATCCAGGCCGCGCTCCTAGCGCCTGGCTAGGCTCGCCGCGTGGCCGAGTCAGAGCGGCACCCAAGGCTCGGCTACGCCATGGCGTTCACGGCGGCCACGCTCTGGGCGGTCAACGGCGTCATCTCGAAAGTGATCATCGAGTCGGGCGGGATTGCCGCCCAGCGGCTCACCGAGGTCCGGACGACCGCCGCGTTTCTCCTGCTCGCGGCGGCGCTGGGTGTCGCCCGGCCCGCGAGCCTCCGCCTTCGTCGCGGCGAGCTTCCGATGCTGCTCGTCTTCGGCGTGCTCGGGCTGGCCTTCGTCCAGTGGTTCTACTTCGAGGCGATCAGCCGGCTGGACATCGGCGTCGCTCTGCTGATCCAGTACATCGCGCCGGTGCTTGTGGCGCTCTGGGCCCGGTTCGCCTACCACGAAGCGGTGCGACGGCGGATCTGGGCGGCGCTCGCCCTTTCGATCCTCGGTATCACCCTGCTCGTCGAGCTCTGGAACGGACTGACGCTGGACGGACTGGGAGTGGCCGCGGCCCTTGGGTCGGCCGCCACCTTCGCGGTTTACATCCTCTCCGCCGAGCGTGCGGTCGCACGGCGCGATCCCGTGTCTCTCGTTTGCTACGGCTTTCTGCTCGCTTCGGTCTTCTGGGCCGTCCTCCAACCCTGGACGTCCTTTCCGGTCGAGCTGGTCGACGAGAGCGTTTCGCTGCTCGGTCGGCTCGACGACCTCTCGCTCCCGGTCTGGCTGTTGATGGGATGGATGGTCGTGCTCGGAACGATGGTTCCGTTCGCGCTGCTGGCCGCGTCGCTGCGACACATCCCGGCTTCGCGCGCGGCGATCACGGCGATGTTCGAGCCGGTGGCGGCCACTGTTTTCGCCTACGCCTGGCTGGGTGAGTCGCTGACCGCGTTTCAGTTGATCGGTGCGCTCGTGGTGCTCGCCGCCATTGTTCTGGCGCAAACTGCAAGATAAAAACGTCTCATATCCCCCTTTTGGGAGCAATCGTCCGGCGGGTCTGGTACAAATGCCGCCTTCGTGGTTCGGGGGGGCCGCACACTCTTCGTCCTGACGATCACGGGCATCGCGCTGTTCGGGCTTTCGCCTAGCGCCGCACCGCGGGATCTCGGTGGACTTCAGAGCCTGAGCGCGCAGGAGCAGAGCCTGCTGCAGGCGATCAACCAGGCGCGCGCGGCGCGCGGTGTTCCGCCCTTGCGGGTCGGCGTCAGGCTCCGCAGCGCCGCGCGCGCGCACTCATGGGCAATGGCGCAAAGCGGCGCCTTCACGCATGGAAACTGGTATTGGCGGCTTCGCCGCCACGGCGTTCGGGCACGGACACTGGGCGAGACAATTGGCTGGGGCGCCGGCGCGGACGGAACGGCGTCGGCAATCGTGAGCATGTGGCTGGGAAGTCCGCCCCACCGCGCGACGATGCTGAACCCTGGGTTCCGGCGAATCGGCGTCGGTGTCGCGGTCGGGACGATGGGCGGCCTGCCCCGCGCAAGTGTCGCCACAGCCGACTTCGCGGGCTAGCTACTCACTTAGTAGATCGCGGAGTTCCGCGATCTTCTCGCGGCGAAGCTCGTCCCGCTCACCCCGACGCACGCGCTCGAGCAGCCCTTCGACGATGGAGGCGAGCTCGACGGGGTTGAACGGCTTCGTGATGTATTCGACACCGCCGAGTTCGAGACCGCGGGCGCGGTCGCGGAGCTCGGCGCGAGCGGTCAGGAAGACCAGTGGAATCTGGCTCGTGGCGTCGTCCTGGAACAGGCGCTCGGCAACCTGCCAGCCGTCCATCCCAGGCATCATCACGTCGAGAAGCACGACATCGGGCTTCTCCGTGCGAGCGATTTCGAGCCCCGTCTCGCCGTCGGCGGCCTCGAGCACCTCCATCTTCTCGGCCTCGAGGTTGACTCGGCAAAGCAGTCTGATCGGCGCTTCGTCGTCGACGACCAGAACCTTGGTCATGGTTACTGCTCCCTCACCGCGCCGGTCGGCAGCTCGAAGACGAAGCTGGCGCCCTCTCCGGTCTCCGAATCCATCCAGAGACGCCCGCCCATTGCCGATGCGAGGCCGCGAGCAATGAAGAGCCCGAGCCCGCTTCCACCGCCGGCTGGGCCAACGGCGTCAGCGCGATAGAACTTCCGGAAGATCCGCTCCTGTTCTCCCGGCGGCACGCCCGATCCTTCGTCGACGACGCGCACTTGGACGGCGTCAGCCGTCCTGCGCGCGGCGATGGTCACCGTCCCACCCTGGGGAGAGAACTTGACCGCGTTGTCGACGAGATTGGCCAGGATCTGGCGTACCTTCTCGCGGTCGGCCGCGGCGTCGAGCGGCTCCTCGGGCACGTCGATCACGAAACGGCCCCCGTTCACGAGCTCTCGCTCCGCGCTCGAGACGACGTCGCTGACGACGTCCCGGAGATCGGTCGGGGCCAGCTGAACCTGGAGATCGCCTGCCTCGAGCCGGGCGACGCTCAGAAGCGCGTCGACGATCCCCGTCAACTGCTGAGCCTCGCTTGCGATGTAGCTGAGAAACGTGCGGCGCTCGTCCTCGCCGAAAGAGATGTCCTCCCGCAGGAGCGTCTCGGCGAAGCCGTAGATCGACGTCAGCGGAGCGCGGAGCTCGTGTGAGACGGTAGAGATGAAGCCGGACTTGAGCTGTTCGACGAGCCGGTCGGATGACACGTCCCGGAAGGCATAGATGCGACCGGCGACGGCGCCCGCCGGGTCGCGCATGACTGCCTCGCTCACGGAGAGCCAGATCTCCTCGCTTCCTCGCGGGATCTGGATCAGGCCGCGCCCCTCTTCAGTCGTCTCGTCGGGATCAAAACTTCGGAGCACGTCCGAGGGTGCCCGGCCGAGCGCCTCGGATCCGGGAACGCCGGTGATCTCCTCCGCGGCCGCATTCCAGAGAACGACGTTGCCGTCGCGATCGACGGCAACGATCCCGTCGGCGACGTTTCCGAGAATCGCGAAACTGCGCTCGCGCTCCAGGACCACGCGTTGATACAGCTCGGCGTTCGAGAGGAACGCGGAGGCATTCCCGGCCAGCGCGGCCACCGCTTCGATCTCTTCCTCGCGCCATGCCCGCGGTTCCCGCGCGTAGACGGCGAGCACACCATGGACAGCGCCCTCGGAACCGACAAGCGGCACGCCGAGAAAAGCACGATGGCCGGACTCGAGGATCGGATCGGTGGCAGCGATGTGGCGTTCCACGTCGCCCAGGACCACGGGGCCGCGGGATTGGATGACCTCGCCGGCGAGCTCGCCGACCGCCGATGCCCGAGAGCCGAGCGCCGCCTGCGCGTCGTCACCATGGGCCGCACTGACGACGAGCTCGTCGCCCTCGATCAGGCTGACAGTCGCCGAATCGGCGCCGACGAGACCGGGGGCTTGCGCCACGATCTCGTCCAGGATCGCGTCAGGATCGAGCTCGCTCGCCAGCAGCGTCCCGGTCCGGGCGAGCTGCTGCGCAATCGCGCGCGACTGACGCTCCGCTTCGTACAGCTCAGCCCGTTCGAGCGCGCCGCGGGCCGCACCCGCGAGGTTCTGGGCGAGCTCGATCTCGTCGTCGGTGAAGGCCTGTTCCTCCGCGAAGAAAACCAGGCCGAGGCCCGGTTCGTCACGGCGCGGCGCCTCGACGGGAATCGCGAGCAGGGAGACGAAACCGGCGTCGTCCGCGAGCGATGCCCAGTTCGCTCCGAAACGATCGTCTTTGGCGACCGTCGGCGCGGCCAGGATGCGGCGGCGGCGCGCGGCATCGAGCAGCGGGGTGGATCCGCCGAGTCCCTGGTGCAGGAACTCCGCGAGGCCCTCGGGGAGCTCGTGCGACCCGGCGAGGTGGAGCTCGCGCGGCTCGGGCATCAGCACGGCGGCGAAAGAGCCGCCCAATGCCTCGCTCGCCGCTTGCGCGACGGCGTCCAAGGTCTCGGTCAGCGACAGCGGTTGAGCCAGGATCGAGGCAATGCGGAAGAAGCCGCGCTGAATCCGAACCTGCCTCGCGCTCTGCTCGATACTCGCGACGTTGCGCAGCGCGACCGACCCGAGGCTGGCGAAGGCTTCCAGAACCTCGAGGTCCTCGGAACTGAACACACGGGCCGAATCGCGGGTGCCAACCCCGATCACGCCGCGGACTTCGCCCCACCACGTCATCGGCGCAACCATGGCGGCGGCAAAATCCTCGTAGGCCGGATGGGGCGCTTCGACCTCGTCGTACTCGGTCGAGACCGTGCCGCGGCCTCGCCGCATCGCCTCACCCGCGAGCGCCTTGTCAGCAGGGAACTCGAACTCGATCAACTCCGCCGGCAGCCCGTAGACCGCCGCGCACCGCAGCACTCCGCGGCGGGCATCGTAGAGGTAGCAGTCGGCGGCGGACACATCGAGCAACCTCGTCACCTCGACGACCAGGCGCTCGAGGACGGTCTCGACCCGCAGCTCGCTCGTCATCACCTGCGCCGCTTGCACGAGCGCGGCCTGCCGGTCTAGCCGCTTTTGGTTTTCGTCCAGCAGCTGGGCGGTGTGGATTGCGAGACCGACTTCGCGCCCGACCGCCTCCGCGAGCGAGATCTCGGCCGGTGACCACGGTCCGGCCTGGCTGCGATGGAGCCCGAAGGCGCCAATCGTGTGGTCAAAGACCAGAATCGGCGCTGCCAGGACGGCGCGGGTACCGAGGTCGAGCAGGGTCTGGACGCTGCCAAGTGCAGGGTCGGCGAGCTCCGGCGCGTCCGCGACGTCAGCCACCGCGAAGGTCTTCCGTTCCCTGAGCGCGAGGTTCGTCACGGGCAGCTTGGGCGCGGCGCCGCCGATCGGTTCGATGCCCGGCGCATCCCACTCGGCGCGGATCGGGGTCTCCTCGCCGAACTCGCCGAGCCGGATGAAGCAACGGGTCACGCCCAGCGCCTTGCCGGTCTCCTCGACCGCGACGCGCAAGACCGCTTCGATGTCGTGCTCCGAGCGGACTTTTCGGCCGATCGCGGCAATCAGTTCCTCACGTTCGAGCGCCTCCTCGAGTTGCACGGCCGAGCGGGTGCGCTCCAGCGCGAGCGCGGACTCGGCCGCGAGCGCCTCGAGCAGGGCGATCTCGTCGGCCGGGAACGGTCGCCGCTGCCGGGTAGTGGCCGCCGCGAGCACAGCGATCACACGCTCTCCGTAGATCAACGGGACGAAAACGGCGCTCTTAGCTCCGACGCGTTCGGCAAGACGGCGATTGACCCGCGGTGACGAGTGGACGTCGTAGATCGCCAACGGGGCGGCTTCGAATACGCAGCTCGCAATGGCCGACGGCTCGTTCTCGAGATCGATCCTCACGGACGTCCACCAGTCGACGTCGGCGTCCTCCCCACGTGCGTGCAAGCCCGTCGCCTGCTTTCCGTCGTCGCTGATAAGCGCGACGGCCGCGAACTGAAGCCCGAGGCGCGTTACCACCTCGTGGAGAAGCACCCGAGCGATCGACGCCGGGTCTTCCGCGTGGGAAAGGCCCGCCGACAGCGAGGTCACGGAGTCGAGTCCGTCGGAGCCGGGAGCCGAGGTCCGCGTCGGTGCCGGCTCGGGTTCAGGCTCCGCCGCCGGCTCGGGCTTAGACTCGACGGCCGGGGACGTCGAGGTGCGGCGCCGGTAGGCAAGCAATAGGGCGGCGGCGAGGAGAAAGATCGCGGCGGCCACTCCGAGCAGCAGGTAGCCGACGGCGGCCGCGGCGAGCGGGAGCGCGATGAGCAACACGCTCCTTCGATGATACGGCGAGTTGCGGGGCAAAACGAGGGAGGCCCGCCGCTCGGGGGGGTTGTTGCGGCGGGCGCTCCCCAGTGCTCACCGCGGATCGTGGCCAGGTACGCGCGCCGCGGTTCGCGTCGCCCAGTGCGGAGGACGCTACCCCCGCCCGGCGGAAAAGCCAATAGGCCGACCGGCCCATCTTTGAAAGCGAGAAAAAGGGCGCCAGACCGCGACTACCATGGGCGGTAATGGTGAAGCGAGTCCTCCTGGCGTCGCCGCGCGGTTACTGCGCGGGCGTCGAGCGCGCCGTCGAGACCGTCGAGCAACTGCTCGACCTCCATGGCCCGCCGGTCTACGTCCGCAAGCAGATCGTCCACAACGCGCACGTCGTCCGCGAGCTCGAGGAGCGCGGCGCGATCTTCGTCGAGAGCGAGACGGAAGTGCCTCAGGGCGCGACCGTCGTCCTCTCCGCGCACGGAGTCGCCCCGTCGGTCTACGAAAACGCGAAGGCGCGGAAGCTGAACACGATCGACGCGACCTGTCCGCTGGTGACGAAAGTGCACGTTGAGGCGCGCCGGTACGCCGCCGACGGCTACACGATCGCGCTGATCGGCCACGAGGGACACGAGGAGGTGGTCGGGACGACTGGCGAGGCTCCCGACGCGATCGTCCTGATCCAGACCGTCGAGGACGCGGAGCGGGTGGAGTTCGCCGATCCGGAGCGAGTCGCGTACATCACCCAGACGACCCTCTCAGTCGACGAGACCGGCGCGATCATCGCCGTGCTGCGCCGGCGCTTCCCGTCCATCCGCGCGCCGAAGCGCGACGACATCTGTTACGCGACGTCCAACCGGCAGTGGGCGGTGAAAGACCTACTCGAGGTCGTCGACCTACTCCTCGTGATCGGATCGCGGAATTCGTCGAACTCGAACCGGCTCGTCGAGGTGGCGCGGGCCGGGGGTGTGAGCTCGTACCTGATCGACGACGAGACGGACATCGACGAGGGCTGGCTGGAGGGTGTCGACACGGTCGGGATCACGTCGGGCGCCTCGGCGCCGGAAAAGCTGGTCGAACGGGTCTGCGACTGGTTCCGGGCCCGCGGCGTCGACTCGATCGAGCCGTTCCAATCCGTGCACGAGGACGTCGTCTTCAGGTTGCCGGTCGAGCTCCGCCGCGAGCTCGCGCTGGCAGAAGCTCAGAGCTAAGCCTTTGCGATCTGAGGCTCGGCGCTTCCTCCGTCGACACGGATCTCCGTCGCCAGCACTTCGTTCTTGATCCACTCCTCATGGGCAAGCAGCTCGGCGTCGCTCGCCGGCAGCGTGACGACGATGCGGTCGGTTAGCTCGAGCCCGGCCTCCTTCCGCTTCAGGTTCAGCTGGTGGATGAGGTCGAGCACGCGGCCCTCGAGCAGCAGCTCGTCGTCCAGCCGCGTGTCGAGGGCAACCGTGACACCCTCGTCTGATGCCAGCGTCCAGCCCTCCTTGCCGCGGCGCTCGACGAGCACGTCCTCGAGCCCGAGCTCGTGCCCGGCGACGCGGAAGCCGCCGTCGATCTGCTCGTACTCTCCGGCCAAGAGCGCTGAGCGGACTGCGCCCAGCTCCTTCCCCAGCCTCGGCCCCAGGACGGGGAGGTTCGGCTTGACGACGAGCTCCTCGGCCTCGACCTCCCCCTGCTCGATCTCCTTCACCCGCAGCTCCTCGCGCACCTCGGCAGCGTGCTCGTCCGACAGGCTCGCCCCGTGGACGATCAGTCTCCGCAGCGGCTGCCGGAGCTTCAGGCCCGACCCGGCGCGGGCTTGGCGACCGAGCTCGACCACCCGGCGCACCTCGGCGACATCTGCGAGCAAAGCCTCGTCCTGTGGGCCGGCCTCGGACCACCCGGCCAGAAACACCGACTCGGGGGCGTCGTCGCACGGCCCACTGACCAACACCCGCCAGAGGTGGTCGGCGAGGAACGGCATGATCGGCGCGAACGCGCGGAGCGCCTGCACGAGCGCCCACCACAGCGTCTGGAACGCCGCCTCGTCGAACGAGTAGAAGCGCTTCCTCGAGCGCCGGATGTACCAGTTGGAGACGTCGTCGACGAACGATTCGAACTCCGCGACGATCGTCGGCGTCCAGTACCGCTCATACGCCGCCTCCGTGGCCGCGAGAAACGCGTTCGTCCGCGCAATCAACCAGTGATCGAGCGGCCGCCCGTTCGTCGGCGGCTCGAGGTAGCGCGGCCGGAACCCCTCGATGTTCCCGTACGTGATCAGGAAGCCGACCGAGTTCCAGAGGGTCAACAGCCTCCGCTGGACCTCATGCGCCGGCCCGTAGCCGAAGTTGATGTTCTGGCTCGGGACCTGCTCGCTGAAGAGCCAGCGCATCACGTCCGCGCCCATCCGCTCGATGGCCTCGTTCGCCTCGATCATGTTTCCGGTGGACTTGTGCATCTCCACTCCGGTCTCGTCGCGCACCCGCTCGTAGGCCAAGACGCGCTCGTACGGTGAGCGGCCGACGAGCGTGACCGCCATAAACGACATCGAGTAGAACCAGAGCCTGATCTGCTCCCGGCTCTCAGAGACCCAGTAGGCGGGGAACCAGTGCTCCCAGTAGGAATGATCCGGCAGGTCGGCGCCGGAAAGCCGCTCTGAAGCTCCCGTTGCGTAGCCGTGCTCGACCCATTCCGAGCTCTGCCAGCCGAGCGTCGAGAAGGGGACGATGCCCGCGTCGAGCCAGGCGTCCCCGACCTCTGGAATGCGCCTGACCTCCTCGCCGCACTGCTCGCACCTGATCGGCACCTCGTCGATCCATGGGCGGTGCAGCTCCTGCAACTGCTCGAGCCCGGCCGTGGCTCGCGCCTCGAGCTCAGCACGTGAGCCGATCACCTTCAGGTGGCCACACGCGCAAGGGTAGAAGGGCAGGGGGAGCCCGAAGTAGCGCTTGCGCGAGATGTTCCAGTCGCCCATGTTCCGAAGCCAGTCGTCCATCCGCTTCGAGTAGAACCCCGGCGTCCAATCGACGGTCGCGTTCGCCTCGAGCAGCGGCTGCCTGATCTCGTCGCAGGAGATGAACCAGTCGTCGACGACGCGGAACAGGAGCGGCGTCTTGCAGCGCCAGCAGATCGGGTACCGGTGCCTGATGCGGCCGGCCTCGACGAGCAATTCCCGCTCGCGGAGGTCTTCGATGACGACGTCCTCGACCTCGTCCGTCGAGAGCCCCTCGAGGAGGCCGTAGCCCGGAAGCATCCGCCCCGACTCGTCGATCGGCACGATCACGGGCAGGTCGTGGATCTGCCCGAGCTCGAAGTCCTCGGTGCCGGCGCCTGGAGCAATGTGGACGACGCCCGTTCCCTCGGTCAGAGACACCTCGTCCCACGGGATGACGCGATGGACGATGCCTTGAACGGCAGGCAGGGCGTCGTACGGCCCTTCGTATTCGAGCCCCACGAGCTCCTCCCCCTTGATCA
>DASQTZ010000140.1:0-7971 GCA_035641605.1 Gaiellaceae bacterium
CGACGGCGACGAACCCGAGTTCGACCCACACGAGGGCAGCGCGCCGCGGGCGCCACCGGGCGATCAAGACTTCTGGGTCGCCGAGTCGCAGGGCTCCGGCGAGCAGGCGCTCAGGTGGGATGCCGAGTTCGGTCGCTGGACTGCGGTCGTGATGAATGCCGACGCAGCGCGGGGCATCGACGTCGAGGCGGATGTCGGGGTCAAGCTCGACTGGGCGATCTGGCCCGGCCTAGGGATGTTCGTGGTCGGTCTGCTGATGACCGTGGGCGCCGTGATCGTGATCCTGCTCATCGGACGGCGTGCGAGCGGGACTGGATGACGGGCTGACTGAAGAAGAACCCCGCACCGGCGCTCCGTCGGGCGCCGCGTTCCCAGGAGAACGGCCGTCTCGATCGGTGCGAAAGAACGACCCAGTCGGACGGTCGTAGTAGCGGCGTGACGTGCCACTTCCCGTCAGATCGGAGCGGACCGGCGAGCTCACCGTCTGGTTTTTCCATAACCCTTTCCATAGGCGAGTAAATCTGATGCGCGGCAAGCCATAACCAACAAAAAGCCCGGTTTTGCGGGGCCTTTGCAGAGCCCTCTGACGGACTCGAACCGTCGACCCCCTCCTAACCATGCGCTGCACGCGGCAACCGGTCGCAACCGAGGGCAACGGATTTGCCTTGTTCTTGGCGATGCAGCGCGCGGTTGATTTGCCGCTGATTGCCACGGGTTGCAACCACGGGCTTCATAAAGGCTCCATCCTCCGTTGTCTGCTGTGGCTACGCCGCGTGACGTTTGCGCTTGCCGTCCGGACGCGGACCGAACTGAAGCCGGTTTACTTCGGAATCCGCGGCGGCGGAGCGCCAACGCGGCGGGGATCGATTTCTGGGAGCTCCTTCGCTGGCAGGACCCGATCCTGTGGGAGGAGGGCGACGGCTGCGTTCGAGGACTTCGGCTCTGCCACGCTGACCGTGAAGCTGCTCGTCTACGGCTACAGCGCCTTCACGCCCGACCGCTACCCCGTCGGGTCGCGCATCACGGGCATCGGTCTGATCGCTCCGGCCTTCTAACGCCGCACGCTTACGGCCAGCCGACTCCGGGTGCCGGCGCGTCGGCGACGAGGACCTGGCCAGTCCGCGCAGCGACGACGTCGTCGACGTTCTCGGGGCCACGCCAGTCGGCGGCGAGCATGAACAGCGTGCGGCGGTCGGGACCTCCGAGCATGCTCGCAAAGCAGGACCGGTCGAGCTGGATGCGCTCCAGCACCTCGCCGCCCTCGCGGACACGCGCGCAGTCGTTGGCGTCGTGTGCGGTGGACGCCCAGATGCAGCCGTCGGCATCGAGGCAGATGCCGTCGGGAGCAATACCATCGGCCCACGTGCGCCGATTGGACAGGCTGCCGTCGTCGTCGACTTCGAAGGCGGTGAGCCGTCCGGCGAACGACTCGGCAACGATCAGCGTGCGGTTGTCGGGCGTGACGACCATCCCGTTCGGGAACGCCAGCTCCTCGGCGACCTCGCGCGCCTCACCGTCGGCGTGACGAGTGCGATCTTGCCCGGTGCTTTTCCGCTTGTGAGGACGTCGTTGAAGTCGGCGAAGTCGAAGTTGACCGTGTTGACGTAAGCGTTGCCGCGCCCGTCGACGGTCAGCTCGCTCCAGCCGAGCGGCGAGATGTGGCTGAGGTCGGCATGCCGCACGCGCGAGCCGTCGGGCTCGACGCGGAGCAGCTCGGCCCCTGTGATGAGCATCCGGCCGTCCGGGAGCCAGTTGGTCGCCCAGCCCAGCCCCTCGGGACCCCGTCCGGCGACCTCGCTATTGCCGTCCAGATCGACCGCGATGATCTCGCCGGCACCCCAGTTCGAGAACCACAAGCGACCGTCGTGCCATCGGGGCGACTCGCCGATAGCGAGTCCTTCGAGAAGCACGCGCGGTTCGATGACCTGCGAAGTGGACCCGGACATCGCAACCTCCTTTGCGACAGCTTGCCGCCGGCGCCCCGCCGGCTGCCGAAGCCCCAGTCGACGGGCGGGCCAGCAGCCGGTTCGTGAGCCCATGAGCTCCTCGAACGCCACCCGGCAAGCCTAACGAGCCGCCGCGAGACCTCCAGGACCGCCGTCGTCTACGCTCGCCGGTCATGATCGCCGCGCTTCGAGACCGTGCTCTCGCCATCGGAGCGGATCCGCGCGACACGGCCGACGAGCGCTTCCGGAAGCGCCTTCTCGTCGGCGTGGCGCTCGTCATCCTCCCGGTCGCATTCCTCTGGGGCTGCCTGTACTGGCTCGTGGGTGAGCGCGAGGTTGCGCTCACGCCATGGGCCTACGTCACGGGATCGACGAGCAGCCTCGCCGTCTTCGCGCGGACGAGGAACTTCGCGTTCCTGCGGACGGCGCAGCAGATTCTGATTCTCGTCGCGCCCGCGGCCGGCACGGTCATGCTCGGTGGCCTCGACGAATCCAGCTCGGTGATCTTGTGGTCGCTGTTCGCGCCGCTCGGAGCCGTCGCGTTCGACCGTCCTGCCCGCGCGTGGCCGTGGTTTGCGGCGTTCGTTGCCACGATCCTGGTCGCGCTCGCCCTCTCCGAAGTCGTTCGGCCGGACGGCGCCGACCTCCCCGACGGCTTCGTCCGGACCTTCGACGTCCTCAACATCGTCGTCGTCTCGCTCGTCGCGATGCTGTTGCTGGTGACCTTCGCGCGAGGACGGGCCGCCGCGCAGGCTCGCGTCGAGGGGCTCCTGCTCAACGTCCTCCCTGCGGAGGTCGCGCAGCGGCTGCAGTCCGATCCGAACTCGATCGCCGACCACTTCGACGACGCGAGCATCCTCTTCGCGGACGTCGTCGACTTCACCCCGCTCTCGAACCGACTCGACGCGCGCGAGCTGGTCGGGCTCCTCGATCGTCTCTTCACGAGCTTCGACGAGCTCGTCGACCGCTACGGGGTCGAGAAGATTAAGACCATCGGCGACTGCTACATGGTCGCAGCGGGCGTTCCGACGCAGCGGCCGGATCACGCGCAAGCGCTCGCAGGGCTCGCGCTCGAGATGCGCGAGTGCGCGAAGAGCTGCCTCCCCGACGGCACCGACCACGACCTGCGGCTCCGCATCGGCATCAGCTCCGGGCCGGTCGTCGCCGGTGTGATCGGCCGCCGCCGCTTCCTTTACGACCTCTGGGGCGACACGGTGAACATGGCGAGCCGAATGGAGTCCCACGGGACGCCCGACACGATCCAGATCACGCGCACGACCTTCGAGCTTCTGCGAGGCGACTTCGTGATCGAGCCGATCGGGCTCGTTGACGTGAAGGGGAAGGGCGCGGTCGAGACCTGGCGGCTCGTCGGCCAGCGCGATGGGCCCGCATCATCGTGACTGTGCCGACCCGGTAACAGCTAGCGGCGGCGGCCGAAGAGGCGTCGTTCCTGGTCGAGGTGCGACGCCCACTCGGCGCTGTCGACGCCGGCGAAGCGCATGTACGCGTCCAACGCATCGCGCATCGCGTCGACGAACCCGTCGGCGCGCTTCGGCTCGAATCCCTCCTCCCACCAGAGCCCGAGTACCTGCACGCGGCCGGCCGCACGCTCGATTCGCGGCTCGATGCGGCCGACGAACCGGTCGCGGAAGAGGATCGGCAACACGTACCAGCCCCATCGCCGCTTGGCCGGCGGGTGGAAGAGCTCCCAGACGTAGTCGAACTCGAACAGCGAGCCGAGGAGGCCGCGGTCCCAGACCAGCGGATCGAACGGCGGGAGGAACGCGACCGACGGCGGCGGCTCCGGCGGCGCTTCGAGCAGTCCGACCTCGTCGCGCAGGACGAAGCGCCTGCCGCGCAGGCCCTCGACTTCGACGGGAACGAGGTCCCCGTTCTCAAGGAGCTCCTCCCGGAGCGCGGTTCGACCCGGATGCCCCGGCCACGTCGGGTCGGGCTTCGCGGGGCCGAGGCCGCCGAAGATGTCTCCTCCGCCGCCGATGCCGAGCAAGCCGTGCGCGCGGTAGCGCGAGTGCAGCTTGTGGCGCAGCTGTTCTGGCAGCGGGACATCTCGCCGAAGCAGCTTCGCCGGGAGCAGTCGCTCGAGGAGGTCGTAGTACCGACGGGTGCCGTCGCGTCGCGCGAGGCCGAGCACGCCCGTGAGGGTGTACGCCTCGAGCAGCGCGCGCACGGTGTTCGTCGGCATCCCGAACCAGTCGGTCGTGCTCCCGCGCTCGCGCTCGAAGTCGCGCGACGACAGCGGCCCCTCGGCCCGGATCCGCTCGAGCACCCCCTCGGCCACCTCGGGGTTTTCGGCGATCTCGCGCGGAGGAGTCGGTCGCAACTGCGCGCGGAACCAGGGGAACTCGCTCGCGAGAACGAAAGAGAGTCCCTTGTTGTACGCCTCGAAGATCTCGCGCCGCTCGTAGAGCTCGTCGCACCACGCGGGGTCGTAGCGCGCGACGCGCGCGTGAAGCATGAGATCGTGCGTACGGCCGGCGACGTCGATCGGGTCGAACTGGATCGACCCGAACCGGCGGAACACCTCGAGCACGCCGTCGCGGCCCCCTTCGAGCGAGTGCGGCGGCGCGAGCAGGTGGCGCGCCACGAGGAAGCGGCGCGCCACCTCGGCTGAGACCTTCACCTACCTCGCTCGCTCGTAGATCAGGACCAGCACGCTCTCGGGCCCGACCGGCTTCGCCTCAGTGAGCCGCCAGTCCGTCTTCTCGGTCGTCTCGCCGAACAGCCGCCGCCCGGTCCCGAGGATCACCGGGAACACCATCAGGTGGAGCTCGTCGACCAGATCGTGCTCCAGCAGCGTTTGCACGAGCCGGAGGCTCCCCGGCGTCTGGACGATCCCGTCGGTCTGCTCCTTCAGCTTCGTCGCCTCCTCGACCACGTCGCCCTCGATGACCGTTGTGTTGTTCCACTCCGGATCCTCGAGCGTCGACGAGACGACGTACTTCGGCATCGTGTTGAACTTGTCGGCGAATGGGCCTTCGCGATTCGGCCACGCGCCCGCGAAGCTCTCGTACGTCACGCGTCCGAGCAGCAGCGTCTCGGTCTCCAGCGTCTCGTCGAGCTTGAACTGATTCCCGTCGTCGCCGCGGTCGAATGCGAAGCTCCAGCCCGGATACTTGAAGTCCTCGCCGCCGGGCGCTTCCATCACGCCGTCGAGCGACACGAACTCGGTCACGACCAACTTGCCCATCGGGTCTCCTTGGTTGGGGTTCGGAGTTAGGACCTTAGGAAGGAGCCGAACTCATCGCGTCTCGCGGATCTTCCAGTTCTCCTTGTCGGCCTGGACCGCGTCGAGGAACGCCAGCACGCGCTCGGTGAGCAACGCCGCAGCGGCGGCGTCGTACGCCGGGAGCGAGGAATCGGCGAAGAGGTGCTGCTCCCCCGGGTAGAGGAAAAGCTCGGCCCGGTCGGTCGAGTCGACGAGGGCCTGCGCGGCCTCGAGGTCCTCGGCGAAGAACGGGTCGGCGTCCTTGCCATGCACCTGCACCGGAACGTCCTCGGGCCACGCGTCCCCGAACTCCGAGACCGGGAGGCACGAGTACATGAGCAAGGCTCCGCGGGCCCCAGGGCGGGTCTGCGTGAGCTGCTGGGCGACCATGACCCCGAAGGAGAAGCCGGCGTAGACGACCTCCGCGCCGATCTCGTCGGCGGCGGCCATCCCGCGCTCGGCCAGTACCCCGAACCCCGCTTCACGCGCAAAGGCCATGCCCTCCTCGATCGTGTCGAACGTGCGCCCGTCGAACAGGTCGGGCGTGTGCACGGTGTGCCCCGCCTGCCGCAATTCGTCCGCGAAGGACCGCACTCCCTCGGTCAGCCCCTGGACGTGGTGGTACAGCACGATCTCGGTCATTACCTATCCTCCTAAGTCATCGATCCATGAAATTGGAACATTCTGCAATGTTAGTCTGGTCGGCCATGGCTGGCAAGTCGTCTCCTCCGGACTACGATCTCGCCGCGCGGATCGCGCTCACCACACCCTCCCAGGTGAAGGCGATCAGCCATCCCCTCCGCACCACGATCCTGAGCCTGCTCCACGAGCGGGCGGCGACGGTGACCGAGCTGGCGGTCGCGGTCGAGCGGCCGAAGAGCACGGTAGCCCACCACGTCAAGGTGCTCGCCGACGCCGGACTGGTGCGGGTGGTGCGGACCCGACGGGTGCGGGCGATCGAGGAGCGGTTCTACGGCCGCACCGCACGGATGTTCTACGTCGGAGTCGAGCGAAGCCCGGAGGGCGACGACCTGCCTCCGGACTTCAACGACTTCGAGGTCGCCGCTCGGGAGTCAGCCGCGGCGTACGGGGACGGGAAGCTGTGGGGTTTCATCCGGCACGCCCGCATCTCGGAGGCGCAGGCGTCGGAGTTCTGGGAGCGGATGACGGAGCTGGTGGCGGAATTCGATCAGCTTCCGCGGTCGGGCGAGACCGTGTATGGATTCGCGGTCGGCATCTACCCCACCGACCATCCGACCCTGCCGGGCAGCCGCGACTGACGAACGGCCGTGTCGAGGAGGCGAGCGCCGACGCGGCGGTCTTGCATCGCAGCACCGGCCTGACCTAGTCGCTTCGTTCCTCGCCGGAGAGCTGTTGCTCTTCCTCGGCGCGCCACAACGGCTGCCGCGGCGCTGACGTGAGCGCGCGCCGAAGGAGCGTCACCAATTGCCGGCGTTCGGTAGGGCTGAGCCCGCGCAGGACATCGTCCTCTACTCGCGTCGCCAGCACTCGGGCGTGCTCCAGGGTCCGCCGGCCCTTCGGTGTGATCGCAACCTCCCGGGCTCGGCGATCCTTCGGATGCGTCCGGCGCTTTGCCAGCCCTGCTCTCTCGAGCTGGTCAATCAGCGAGACCATCGTGCTGGGATCGATGCCCATCGCTTGGCCGATCTCCTGCTGAATCGCTCCCTCGCGAGCCCCGAGGACGTTGAGGAGCGCGAAGAGCGGCGGCGTTAGACCGATCGTCTCTAGCGCCTCGGCAGTACGCTCGTGCGACACGCGCCAAAGCCGGAAGAACAGCTGGCCGGCGAACTCGGCCACTTCGATTTCAGGCGAGGGTGTGGTTGCCACTGTGTGATCCTCGCACACTTTACTGGTCGTCGCGAATGATTTGTGATACAAACTATATGCTGGAGCAAACGGTGAGCCTGTACAGGAGGGAACGATGAGCGCAAAGAAGGCCATGCAGAAGTCCGCCAGGAGCCCCACCGCGAGCGGCAAGAAGTCCAAGGGATTCACGGCCGAGGAACGAGCTGCGATGAAGGAGCGCGCCCGGGAGTTGAAGGCGGCCGCCGACAAGGCGGATGGGGAAAGCGCCGTGCTCGAGAAGATCGCCGAGATGCCGCAACCGGATCGCGCCATGGCCAAGCGGCTCCATGCGATCATCAAAGCCAGCGCGCCAGCGCTCTCGCCGAAAACCTGGTACGGGATGCCCGCGTATGCCAAGGACGGCAAGGTCGTCTGCTACTTCCAAAGCGCGCATAAGTTCAAATCGAGGTACGCGACGTTCGGCTTCAACGACGCGGCGAACCTCGACGAAGGCGCCATGTGGCCGACGTCCTTTGCGCTGAAGGAGTTGACCGCCGCCGACGAGGCCAGGATCAGCGCGCTCGTGAAGAAAGCGGTGAGCTGAGCCCAGCTCCTGAACTCCAGGTCTTCCGCGCGGACGATGACCTCCTGCGGACCGCCGACTGGCATGCATCAGGCGCCCGGCTGGGAGCGAGGAGTTCGGCTTCTGGCTCAGTCCCTGCGACTTCGACACCACGAGCTCTTCCATAAACACAACGCCTAAGCGACCGTGCGCACCTGGGCGGTCGCGTCGCCGCTACGGTTCGCCCCGCGCTCGGTACGGAGTCGCTCTCAGCGCCATCACCGCGCCTGCACGACTGGAAGATGTCCTATGAGCACCGAAAGGAAGCAAGATGGCTGACGATGTCCAGGTGGAAAACCGCCGGCTCGACGCGAGCGAGAACGAGGCGCTGATCGGCATGGCCCGGATGGGCGCGGATGCGTTCGGGTACA
>DASQTZ010000141.1:0-19201 GCA_035641605.1 Gaiellaceae bacterium
GACCGCCTCGTCCGGCGTTCGGAAGGTCAGCACCGACAACACGGGACCGAAGATCTCCTCCTGGGCGATCCGGTAGCTCTGGGCGACGTTCGTGAAGACCGTCGGCACGAACCAGTAGCCCTTCTCGGGCAGCCGGCAGGGTGGCTGGTAGATCTCGGCCCCCTCTTCCTCCCCGGTTGCGACGAGCTCCTGGATCTTCTCGAGCTGCTGTTTCGAGTTGATCGCGCCGATGTCGGTGTTCTTGTCGAGCGGGTCGCCCAGGCGCAGGGTCGTCAAGCGGTGCTTGAGCTTCTCGATCACCGGCTCGTAGATCGACTCCTGCACGAGCAGCCGCGAGCCCGCGCAGCAGACGTGGCCCTGGTTGAAGTAGATCCCGTTGACGATCCCCTCGACGGCCTGGTCGAGCGCGGCGTCGTCGAAGATGATGTTCGCGGCCTTGCCGCCGAGCTCGAGCGTCAGCTTCTTGCCGGTGCCTGCGAGCTCACGCTGGATCGCCTTCCCGACCTCGGTCGACCCCGTGAAGGCGATCTTGTCGACGCCCGCGTGTTTGACCAGCTCGGCGCCGGCCCGGCCGTCGCCGGTGACGATGTTGACGACGCCCGGCGGTAGCTCCGCCTGCCTGAGGACGTCGGCGAACAGCAGCGCCGAAAGCGGCGTGGTCTCGGCGGGCTTCAACACGACGGTGTTCCCGGCGGCCAGCGCCGGGGCGATCTTCCACGACAGCATCAGCAGCGGGAAGTTCCACGGGATGATCTGTCCGGCGACGCCGATCGGCTTCGGCCGCCGGTGCGGGAACGCGTACTCGAGCTTGTCGGCCCAGCCGGCGTAGTAGAAGAAGTGCGCGGCCGCGAGCGGCAGGTCGACGTCGCGCGACTCCTTGATCGGCTTGCCGCCGTTCAGCGACTCGAGCACCGCGAACTCGCGCGAGCGCTCTTGGAGGATCCGTGCGATCCGGAACAGGTACTTCGCGCGCTCCGCGGGCGAGATGTCCGACCAGCCGTTCTCGAACGCGTCGCGGGCTGCGCCCACGGCAAGATCGATGTCCTCTTTGCCGGCCTGCGAGACCTCCGCGAGTGCCTCTTCGGTTGAAGGATCGAGCGTCTCGAAGAACTCACCCGACCTCGGGTCGACCAGCTCGCCCCCGATGAAGAGGCCGTAGCGGTCCTGGAGGGTGACGATCTCGCGCGCCTCGGGCGCGGGTGCGTAGTCCCAGCCGGATGGAACCGGCGACCGGTCTTGGCGTCGCTCGAGGTCAGTCAATCGTGAAGTAGTCCGGGCTTTGGTAGCGGCCCGTCTTCTCCTTCCGAATCTGCATCAGCACGTCGTTCAGGAGCGTCGAGGCCCCAAGTCGGTAGAGATCCGGCGTCAGCCACTCCGTCCCGAGCGTTTCGTGGAGCTGGACCAGGTACTGGACCGCCTGCTTCGCCTGGCGGATGCCGCCCGCCGGCTTCATCCCCACCTTGCGGCCGGTCTCTTGGTAGACGTCGCGGATCGCCTCGAGCATGACGAGCGTCACCGGCAGCGTTGCGGCCTGGGGCAGCTTCCCGGTCGAGGTCTTGATGAAGTCGGCACCCGCGGCCATGGCGAGGAGCGACGCGCGGCGGACGTTGTCGTAGGTTCCAAGCTCGCCCACCTCGAGGATCACCTTCAGATGCGCCGGGCTGGACGCCTCCTTGACCTGGCAGATCTCGTCGTAGACCTTCGCGTAGCGGCCCGAGAGAAAGGCGCCGCGGTCGATGACCATGTCGACCTCGTCGGCGCCCAGCTCGACGACGTCCCGCACCTCGGCAACCTTCAGGTGCGTCGGCGTCTGGCCGGACGGGAAAGCCGTCGCGACTGACGCGACCTTGACGCTCGAACCCTTGACCCTCTCGACCGCGGTCGGAACGAGATTGGGATAGACGCAGACCGCGGCGACCGATGGGATCGTCGCGTCGGAGGGATCCGGCCGGATCGCCTTCGAGCTCAACGCTGCGATCTTCCCCGGCGTGTCCTGGCCCTCGAGCGTGGTCAAATCCATCATCCGGATCGCCAGGTCGAGCGCGAATAGCTTCGCGTCCTTCTTGATCGAGCGGCGGGCGAGGCTGGCGGCGCGCTCCTCGACCGCGACCTGGTCAACGGAGCCGATTCTCGGCAGCCTCGGCTCGAGCGGGAGCTCGAAACCGGTCGGCAGCGCAGGTGCCTTGGCCATGAAATGAGTGTAGCCCCGTCGTAGATTCCTCCCGGCTAGAGCCCGAGCCGCTCCAGCATCCGCTCGTCCCGGCGCCACTTCGGTCGCACCTTGACCTGCAGCTCCAGGAACACCGGGTGGCCTAGGAGCGCTTCCACCTCGGGACGAGCGCGCGTCCCGATCTCCCGCACCATCGAGCCGCCCTTGCCGACGAGGATCTGCTTCTGCGACTCGGTCTCGACGTAGACGGCGCCGCGGACGACCTTTTCCTCCAGTTCCTCGACCTCCGCCGTGATCGAGTGCGGCACCTCGTCCCGCGTCAGCTGGATCGCCTTCTCGCGCACGAGCTCGGCGATCTGCTCTT
Organism: Gaiellaceae bacterium; assembly: GCA_035641605.1. Classification (GTDB taxonomy): domain Bacteria; phylum Actinomycetota; class Thermoleophilia; order Gaiellales; family Gaiellaceae; genus JACDAN01. Next base: position 2,535 of record DASQTZ010000141.1, read on the forward strand.
CCAGCGAGAGATCCGTGCGCTGCTCCGGCGGGAAGTACTGCGGGCCTTCCGGCAACAGCCCGACGAGCTCTTCGCGCAGCTCCGCGACCCCGTCACCCGTCTTGGCGCTGACCGGATGAAGTGCGTGGAAGTCGCCGAGCCGCGAGCCGGTGTTCATCTGGGTTGCGATGTGGCCCGGCTTCAGCCGATCGACCTTGTTCAGTGCGATCACGACCGGGACGCCCAGCGAGAAGACGCGCTGCGCGATGAAGCGGTCGCCGGCGCCGATCCGGTCGCGCGCATCGAGAACGAACAGCACGGCGTCGATGTCCTCGAACGACGCGTCGACCGTGCGCTGCATGTGCTCGGTTAACGGATCGCGAGGCCGCTGGAAACCCGGAAGATCCGCGAGCACGAGCTGGAAGTCGTCGCCGTTCGCGATCCCGAAGATGCGCCGGCGCGTCGTCTGCGGCTTGTCGGAGACGATTGCGACCTTCCCGCCGCAGAGCGCGTTCACGAGCGTCGACTTCCCGACGTTCGGCCGGCCGGCAACGGCCACAAATCCTGACCTCAAGGCTCTAGCTCGAAGGTGTCGGGCAAGAGCTCGGCGGGGGTCAAGACAGCGACATCGCCGTTCGCGCGCCGATAGACGACGCGGTCGATCTGGAACTCGTGAAACCACTGGCGGCAGCCACCGCACGGCGAAGCGGTCACGGCCACAACCTCCATGTCCCCGGGTTTGACCCCCTCCGAAACGGCCTTGCCGAGCGCCGTCTTCTCGGCACAGATTCCCAGCGGATACGCAGCGTTCTCGACGTTGGCACCCTCGAACACGCGTCCGTCCCGCGTTCGCACCGCGGCCCCGACGAAGAACTGCGAATACGGCGCGTAGGCGCGCGCGGCGACCGAATCGGCCCGCTCGAGCAGCTCGCGGTCGGCGTTCGTCACGACCAGAACAGCTGGAAGAGGACGAGGGTGACGAGGGCGCCGAGGACGCCGCCGGAGACGACCTCGACGAAGGAATGGAATCCGGCCTCGACCCGGGTCTGCGCCACGAGCAGCGCCATGATGAACGTCAGCGACGAGATCAGGAACCAGTGCGTCGAGTAGCCGAGGATGTACGTCACCGCCATCCAGCCGGCGAAGGCGACCGCGGCATGCCCGGACGGGAGCCCGCCGCGCAGCGGCCGTCCCCGGCCGGTGTATGCCTTGGCGGCGATCACGAGCACGATCGTGAGTACGAGCGCGATCAGCGTCACCTCGGCGGGGGCGTCGCGCAGGTTGTCGAGGACGTTCGAGCTCGGATCCTCGATCCGCTCGACGAAGACGAGATAGCCGACGGCGGCCGCGTTTACCGTTGCGATCAGCACCGCGCCGGCGGCGATGTCCTTGGCGAGCTTGGCCAGCGGATCGAACGACGTCGTGGCGACGTCGATCCCGGCCTCGAGCGCAGTGTTCAGCATCTCGGCGATCAGCACGAACGAGATCGCGAGCAGGAGCGCGACCAACTCCAGCCTCCGCACGCCGAGCGCGAGTGCAGCGATCAGCACCGCCACGGCGATCGCGAAGTGGATCCGCATGTTCCGCTGCGTGCGGAGGACATGGATGATCCCCTCGAAGGCGAAGTTGAAGCTTTGGAGGACGGACGGGCTTCGATCCACGTTCATCCGCGGAGCGCCGCCTCTCGCTCGTCCATCTCGGCGCCGTGGTCGTAGCCGAGCAAGTGCAGGACGCCGTGAACGAGCGCTTCGTCCCAGTCCTCGCCGGTCACGTCTGGGCAGAGGACGACGTCCCCGAGCTGGCGTGGGACGCCGTCGGGAAGCTCCTCTCGCGCATCGATCGGAAACGCGAGGACGTCGGGCGTCTCGTCCACTCCGAGATGCTCCCGTTTCAACCGCCGCGCCTCGTCGGCAGCGACGAAGGCGAGCCCGACCTCGCCGTCGGCGATGCCTTCCTGGGCCAGGATGCGGCGGACAAGCTCCACCGCCTCCTGCTCGTCCACGGCGAGCCCGCTCCGGTTCGCCACCTCGACGTCGATCATGCCGCTACCTCCGGCGTTGCGTGCCGGTCTCCTCTGCGTGCGACTTGTACGCCTCGACGATCCGCTGCACCAGCTTGTGCCGGACCACGTCCTCGTGGCCGAAGCGGATGAAGTTGATCCCGTCGATCGTGCCGAGGATGTCCTGCACCTGGATCAAGCCGGAAGCCTGGTCGCGAGGGAGGTCGATCTGCGTCACGTCGCCGGTGACGACGACCTTCGAGCCGAAGCCGAGCCGTGTCAGGAACATCTGCATCTGCTCCGGGCTCGTGTTCTGGGCTTCGTCGAGGATGATGAACGAGTCGTTGAGCGTCCGGCCGCGCATGAATGCAAGCGGCGCGACCTCGACGATCCCGCGCTCCATGTAGGAGGTCAGTTTGTCCGCCTCGAGCATGTCGTACAGCGCGTCGTAGAGCGGACGCAGGTACGGATCGACCTTGGCGAGCATGTCGCCCGGCAGGAAGCCGAGCCGTTCGCCGGCCTCGACTGCGGGGCGCGTCAGGATGATCCGCCCGACCTCGCGCTCCTGGAGCGCGGCGACGGCCAGTGCCATCGCCAGATAGGTCTTGCCGGTGCCGGCGGGACCGATCGCGAACGTGACCGTGTGCTGGCGGATCGCGTCGACGTAGCGCTTCTGGTTGACGGTCTTCGGGGCGATCTTCTTGCCGCGGTGGCGCCAGACGACGTCCTCGAACACTTCGCGGACGTCCTCTCCCTTGTCGAGAACGCCCAGGACGGCGTCGACCGTAGAGGGGCCGATCTCATGCCCGCCTTCGACCAGCTCGACGATCTCGTCGATGACCGTGCGGGCTTGGTCGACGTGCTCCTCGTCGCCCTCGATCGTGAGGCGGTTGCCCCGCAGGTGAATCGTGCAGCCCAGGCGGTCGCGCATCGATGCGAGCACGCCGTCGCCGATGCCCGCGAGCTCGACGGCCACCTCGTTGGGAACGGACAGGGTTTCCTGCACGCGCTCAGTGTAGGCGCGCCCTCTGGCGCGAACGCCCGGCGCTACGCCAGCTTCTCGCGGACCAGCTGGCTGACCGCGGAGCCGTCGGCCCGCCCGGCGACCTGCGGCATCACGTCGGCCATGACGCGGCCGAGATCGCGGAGGCTCGTAGCCCCGTTCTCCGCAATCGCGTCGTCGATGATCTCCTCGAGCTCGTCTTCGCTCAGCGGCTCGGGCATGAACTCGGCCAGCACCTCGAGCTCGTACGCCTCCGCCTCGGCCTGGGCGTCACGTCCGCCGGCGCGGAAGGCCTCCTCCGCCTCAGCCCGCCGCTTGCGTTCTCGCTGCAGGACCTGGAGCTCTTCCTGGTCGTTCAGCGCCCGCTGCAGCTCCTTCTCGGCCGAGCGAAGGCTGCTCAGGATCAGGCGGAGCGCATCGCGCCGCTCGGCGTCCCGCTCCCGCATGGCCGCTTTCAACTCGTCCTCGATCCGCGCGATCAGGCTCGTGACGGGACCTCCCGACTTCCAACGCATCGACCGGTCATTGCAGACGGCCGCACGGGCAGAGCCCGGCCGGCCTGAAGGAGACATCGCAAGCGACGTCTCACTCAGGCATCCCCTGGATCCGGCCGCCGAGCACGTGCCAGTGCAGGTGGAAGATCATTTGGCCCGCCGCCGCGCCGACGTTCACGAGCACGCGGTAGTCCTCGAGCCCGGCCTCTCGGGCGGTGTCGGCGACGAAGTCGAGCATCCGTTTCGCCTCGTCGGGCGGGAAGGCGGACACGTCCTTGAATGTGTCGATGTGGCGTTCCGGCAGTACGAGCAGGTGCGTTTCCGCCTTCGGGTTGATGTCGCGGACCGCAACGAACCCGTCTGTCTTTGCGACGTGGTCCCCCTCGCGGACAAGCTGGCAGAACAGGCAATCGTCGTTGGTCATGCGGCGAGGATCCCCTCCTCCGTTACCGCCGCGCCCCGGACGCGCACGAGCTCGCCGACCGGTGCCTCGGGGTGGACGAGCCAAGGCGAATAATCGTCGCCGTAGCCCCGTCCGGGCCGATCGACCAGCACCGTATCCTCGCGGTCGAGCTTCTCCCGCCACCGCGCCAGGCAGGCCTCGCGGGAGGCGGCGCGCAGCCGAGCACTGCGCTCCTTCTTGACCCTGGGCAGAACCGTGTCCGCACCGGCCGTGACCGTCCCGGGCCGCGGCGAGTACGGAAAGACGTGCACCTTCGTGATCCCGGCGCGGCGCACGACCTCGAGCGTGTGCCGAAAGGCGGTCTCGTCTTCGCCGGGGAAGCCGACGATCACGTCGGTGGTCAGGTTGTAGTCGGCAATCGGCTCGAGCCGGCGAAGGTACGTCTCGGCCGTGTAGCGGCGCCCCATCGCGCGCAGGATGCCGTCATCACCGGACTGAAGGGGCACGTGGAGATGCTTCGCGAGGGTGGGCGCCTTGCGCAGCGCCGAGATGAGCTCGGCCGAGACGTGGTTGACCTCGATCGACGAAAGCCGGAGGCGCTCCACCCCAGGAACCGAGCTCGCCTCGCGGACGAGGCGCGCGAGCGTGTAGCCCGCCTCGCGGTCGCGGTAGCAGCCGAGGTTGATCCCGGTGAGCACGACCTCGCGGTGGCCCTGGCGCGCACGTTTGGCGACCTCCGCGAGGACGGCGTCGGCGCGCCGGCTGCGGGAGCGGCCGCGAACCAAGGGAATCACGCAGAAGTTGCAGGAGAAGCTGCACCCGTCCTGGACCTTCACGAAGGCGCGGACGCGGTCGAGCCTCGCGTCCGCCTGGACACAGCCGATCGGGCCGACGTCGCGGGCGACGAGCTCCGGCGTTCGCTCCGGCGCGGCCCGGATCACAGAGACATTGCTCGGAAGGCCGGCAAGCGCGTCGCCCGCGAGGTTGGCGGCGCAGCCGGTGACGTAGACGCGGCGGTGCGTCCGCGCCGCACGGGCCGCGGCCTGGCGCGACTTCGCAACCGCCTCGTTCGTTACGCAGCAGCCGTTGACGACCGCGACGTCGACCGCGCCGGCGCGCTCCTCGTGTCCCTCGGCGAGGAGGCGCTCCCGGAGCGCCTGCGCATCGGCGTGCGAGACCTTGCAGCCGAGGAAGCGGACGGAAAACGTGGCCATCGGTGGCGCAAATCTACTGCCGTTCGAACAGATCGGCGGCCCAGCCGCCGTCAATCCTGCGCTCGCGGTGCGCGAAACCGCTCGCTCGCGGCATGCGCGAATGGAAGTAGCCGGCGGTGACCAGCGTGACGGCATCCAGGCGGGCTGTCAGCGCCTCCACCGACGCGAGATCGATGTTCGCGAGGACGACGTCCGTCGACGGCAGCTCGGTGGCGAGCGCGTCGCCATGCCGCACTTCGATCGCGACGTCGTTCGCAGCGGCGTTTCGGCGCGCAGCCTCGACCGCCGCCGACTCGCGGTCGATCGCCACCACCGGATCGAAGCCGAGCTTCGCCGCGGCAACCGAGAGCACACCCGATCCGCAGCCGACGTCGAGCAGGCTGCCGGGCTCGAGGTCGAGCAGGAACCCGAGGCAGAGGACCGTCGTCGGGTGCGAGCCGGTTCCGAACGCGCGGCCCGGATCGACGACAACGGCGGTCGCGTCGCCCGGCGGCTGTTCCCAAGGCGGGCCGACCCACAGAGGCCCGATCGAGATCGGGCGGTGGAACTCGCGCCAGCGCTCCTCCCACCCGGGCTCGACCGATTGCGTCGAGACCTCGCCGAACGCTTCACGGAGCCGGTTCTCCCCGGCCGCGTCGGTGTAGACGGCGAGCTCCCCTTCGCCGGCCTCGAACCCCTCCGGGTGCAGATCGAGTAGCCGCGCTATCGCCTCTTCCACCAAGTCCGCCGGGACCGCAATCGAGACCCGGCGAAGCTCACCCTCGCTCAGCGGAACGCGCTCCTGAGCTTGTCGAAGAAGCCTTCGTCGGGGCGGTAGGTCTCCTCGCCCGCTGACCGGTCGAACTGCTCGAGCAGGTCGCGTTGTTCGTCGGTGAGCTGGCGCGGAATTGCGACGTTGATGAGCACCCGCTGGTCGCCGCGGCCGAAGCCCTGCAGGACGGGCATCCCCCGGCCGCGCAGAACGACCACCTCCCCGGCCTGCGTGCCGGGAGCGAAGTCGAGCTCCGTGTCGCCGTCGAGCGTCGGGACGGCGACACGCGCCCCGAGCGCCGCCTGCGTCATCGTCAGATTGACCGTTGAAAAGATGTCGTCGCCTTCGCGGACGAAGCGCTCATCCGGCCGCACGCGAACCCGCACATAGACGTCGCCGGCCCGACCGCCGAGGACGCCAGAGTGGCCCTCGCCCGAGAGGCGAATCCGCTGGCCATCGTGGATCCCGGGCGGGATCTCCACCTCGAGCGTTCGCTCCTCGAGTACCTGACCACTCCCCTCACAGTCGCGGCAAGGATGCTCGATCACGCGGCCGGCACCGCCGCAGGCCGGGCACGTCTGGGTGCGGACGAACTCGCCGAACGCGCTGCGCGAGACCTGCTGAAGCCGCCCGAGCCCCTGGCAGGTCGGACAGGTCGTAGCCTCGGTCCCCGGCTCGACTCCGGTGGCGTCGCAACGCCCGCACGAGACGGCGACCCTGAACGGAACTTCGCGCTTCGTGCCCTTGGCTGCTTCGGCAAGCTCGATTACGACGTCGGCGGCGATGTCAGGGCCACGCCCGCGCGCACGCATGGTCTGTGAGAGCACGTCGTCCCCGAAGAACGCCGAGAAGATGTCGGCGAGGCCGCCGAAGTCGAACGTGGTCGGCCGGAAGCCGCCGCTGCGGAGGCCGGCGTGGCCGAAGCGGTCGTACAGCTCGCGCGTCTCGCTCTTCGAGAGCACCTCGTAGGCCTCCACGGCCTCCTTGAAGCGCTCCTCGGCGTCGGGCGCCGCCGAGACGTCCGGGTGCAGCTCCCGCGCCAGCCGCCGGAACGCCTTCTTGATCTCCGTTTCGCCGGCATCACGGCCGACGCCGAGCACCTCGTAGTAGTCGCGCTCCGCGGTCGCCATGAGCGCAGGTTAGTTCTCGGCGTAGATGTCCTCGACGAACTCGGAGAGCTCGCGCGCGGCAGCCCGTACCGAGCGGATCGCCATCTCGTAGTCCATGCGTTGCGGACCGAGCAGGCTGACAGCGCCGAGGCGACGGTGGTGAAGGCCGTAGGCGGCGGCCACCAGCGACGCGTGCCGGAGTCCGGGGTGCGCGAGCTCGACGCCGAGGCGGATGAACGGGCCCTCCCTGCCCAAGGCATCGCCGAGGAGCGCGAGGAGGGCCGCGCGCTGCTCGAGCGCCTCGAGCAGGGGTCGGTACGTCGGGAGGTCTTCGCTGCGCGCCTCACCAAGGAGATTGGCGGCGCCGCCGACGAAGAGCCGCTGCTCCTCGGAGCCCGCGGCATCGGTGAACGCTGGGCGAAGCAGTTCCAGGAAGCCACGCTCACGGTCGGTGAGCCCGGCCTCGGCGAAGGCCTGCCGGAGCCCACGAGATCCGAGCGGCAGGCCCCCGGTTCGCTCGTTTAGGTACTCGGCGGCCCAGCTGACGAGGCCGGTGTCGATCGGCTCGCCCAGCGCGAACATGCGCTTAGTCACGCCGCCGGTCGACGTGATCACGACGGCGACGATGAGCTGCGGTTGAAGCGCGAGGATCTCGACGTGCCGGACCGTGGCCGCCTCGAGCGGCGGCGCCGACACCAGTGCCAGCAACCGTGTGAGCTGCGCGAGCGCCTCGGTCGTCGTTTGCAGGGCCGACTCGACCTCGGTTCCGGCGCCCGTCAGGTCGATCTCGAGCGTCCCGGGTCTCGGCTCCAGGCGGTCGAGCACGCCCTGCGCGAAGAGCCGATATCCCTCCTCAGTCGGCACGCGGCCGGCTGAGGTGTGCGGATGCATCAGCAGCCCGAGCCGCTCGAGCTCGGCGAGCTCGTTGCGTACCGTCGACGGCGAGACGCTCAGTCCGGCACGCTCGACGAGGTATTTCGACCCGACGGGCTGTCCGGTAGCGATGTATTCCTCGACGAGGCGCCTCAGGATCTCGCGCTGGCGTTCGGTGAGCTCGACAACGGCCATTTGCAGGGATTTTATCCTAGGAGAGCAACTCAACGGTCACGCCGCCGCCGAGCAGGCGACCGCGATGCGTCAGGGTCAAGTGCTCGCCGCTGCGATTGAGCAAGCCCAAGCGGCAGAGCCGGTCCAGCGCCTCCGGGTCGAGAACGTCTTCCTCGCCGTTTACTCGGAACGGCTCATCCAGCCGCAGGCCGAGCATCACGCGCTCGCGGCGTCGAACATCTGGGCTCAGCTCTTCGACCTCGCGCGGCGGCGGCGAGCCGCCCTCGAGGGCCTCGAGATACGTCGGCAGCCTCGGCGTGTTCCGCCGGCGGCGTCCGGCGACCGTCGAGACCGCGCCGATCCCGATACCGAGGTAGTCACGCCCGAGCCAGTACGCCAGATTGTGCCGCGAGCGGAGGTCCCGACCGCCGTCGGCTTCGGCCGTCCGGCAGAAGTTCGCCGTCTCGTACCACCGGTAGCCCGCAGCCCTCAGCCGGTCGACGACGTGCTCGAAGTACACCTCCATCGCCTCCGCCTGGCGTGCGAGCTCTTCTCCGTGCGCGTGCGTGAACCGGGTGCCCGGCTTGGCCTCGAGCTCGTAGCACGACAGGTGCTCCGGTCGCAGGGCCAGCGCCTCAGCGATGTCGGCGGCCAGATCGGCGGCGCTCTGGCTGGGGATCCCATAGATGAGGTCGAGCGAAATGTTGTCAAAACCGGCATCACGGAGATGGTAGAACGCCCGACGGACGTCATCCGGGCCCGCCCGCCGCTCCAGCACGGTGAGGAGCTCGGGTTGGAAGCTCTGGGCACCAAGCGAGGCCCTCGTCACACCCTCCTGCCGCAGCAACGCCGCCAGCCGCGAAGTGACCGTCTCCGGATTGGCCTCGACTGTCACCTCAGCCGCAGCCGGCAGGCTGCGCAACAGCCGCCGCAGCGCCTCGGGCTCGGTAAAGGTCGGCGTCCCCCCGCCCAGGAAGACGGTCTCCAGGCGAGGCGCGAGCACGCCGCGCTCGAGCTCCAGCTCGGCGAGGAGCGCGTCTACGTACCGCCCGTGCTCGCTGCGCCGGCCGACCAGTGTCACGAAGTCGCAGTAGCCGCAGCGATGCCCACAAAACGGTAGGTGGACATAGAGATGGCCCACTGCTCCACTCACTTCGAACCGTCCAGGTTGAGCACGGCCAGGAATGCCTCCTGCGGGACCTCGACGGCGCCCACCTGCTTCATCCGCCGCTTTCCGGCCTTCTGCCGCTCGAGCAGCTTCCGCTTTCGCGTGATGTCGCCGCCGTAGCACTTGGCGAGCACGTCCTTGCGCTTCGCCTTGATCGTCTCCCGCGCGATCACGCGCGAGCCGATCGCCGCCTGCACAGGAACGTCGAACAGCTGGCGCGGGATCTCCTCGCGCAGCTTGTCGACGAGCGCTCGGCCGCGGCCGTACGCGGACCCGCGGTGGAGGATCAACGAGAGCGCGTCGACGGGCTCGCCGGCGATGAGCACGTCGAGCTTGACGAGGTCGCCCTCGCGGAAGCCGACGATGTCGTAGTCGAAGCTGGCGTAGCCGCGCGTCCTGGACTTCAGCTGATCGTAGAAATCGACCACGACCTCGGCGAGCGGCAGCTCGTAGATCAGCACCGCCCGTCCCTCGGAGAGGTATTCCATGTGGTCGAAGCGGCCGCGGCGTTCGGTGCAGAGCTCCATCACCGGACCGACGTACTCCTTCGGGACGATGACCGAAGCGCGGATGAAGGGCTCGTCGACCCGTTCGACCTCCGCGGGCATCTCGGCCGGGTTGTGCACTTCGAGCTCCCGACCGTCCTTCGTGAGCACGCGGTACGCGACGTTCGGCGCGGTCACCAGCAGGTCGAGGTCGAATTCGCGCTCGAGCCGCTCGCGCACGATCTCCATGTGCAGCAGGCCGAGGAAGCCGCAGCGAAAGCCGAAGCCGAGCGCCTGCGATGTCTCCGGCTCGTAGAGGAGCGCGGCGTCGTTGAGCTTGAGCCGCTCGAGCGCGTCGCGGAGCGCGGGATAATCGTCGGAGTCCGTCGGGAACAGGCCGGCGAACACCATCGGCTTGACGTCCTTGTAGCCCGGCACCGGCTCGGCCGCGGTGCGCTCGAGCGAGGTCAGCGTGTCGCCCACGCGCAGCCGGCTGACGTCCTTGAGCCCGGTGACCACGTACCCGACCTCCCCGGCCTCGAGCGTGCCACTGGCCCGCATGGTCGGCGAGAAGAAGCCGAGCTCTTCTGCCTCGAAGCGCGTCCCCTCCGCCATCGCCAACAGCCGCTCGCGCGTCCGGAAGACGCCGTCGACGACGCGGACGAAGGCGACAACACCGCGGTACTGGTCGTAGGAGGAATCGAAGATCAGCGCGCGCGGCGGCGCGTCGTGCTCGCCGGCCGGAGGCGGGATGCGCTCGATCACGGCGTCGAGCACGGCTTCGATGCCCTGGCCCGTCTTCGCCGAGATGCGCAGGACGTCGCCGGAGTCGCCGCCGATCAGGTCGGCGAGCTCTTTCGCGGCGCGGTCGGGATCGGCTTGCGGCAGGTCGATCTTGTTCACGACGGGCAGCAGCTCGAGGTTGTTCTCGATCGCGAGGTAGGCGTTCGCGACCGTCTGCGCCTCGACACCCTGCGCGGCGTCGACGACGAGCATGGCGCCCTCGCAGGCCTGCAGCGAGCGCGAGACCTCGTAGGTGAAATCGACGTGGCCGGGGGTATCGATGAGGTTGAGTTGATGGCCTTTCCATGCGACGCGGACGGCCTGCGCCTTGATCGTGATCCCGCGTTCGCGCTCGAGGTCCATCGAGTCCAGGACCTGCTCGCGCATGTCCCGTCCCGAGACGGTGTCGGTCAGCTCGAGGATGCGATCGGCCAGGGTCGATTTCCCATGGTCGATGTGCGCGATGATCGAGAAGTTGCGGATGCGGTCCTGCTGCATGACCTCAGGCGGGCGGCGCGGGGCGGGCTCGCAACGATAGCAACGCGTTCAGCTCACGAACCCCCAGCAAACGGCAGGAAAATGCGTAGGCCGCGCCGCCGACTGCCAGTGCGGCCGCGAGCGAGACGAACTGGCCGCCGAAGGAGCGTCCGAGCACGTCGTCGAGCACCCGCCAGACGCCGTACGAGATCAGCGCGAGCGGGATCGCGGCGGTCGCGATCAAGACGGTGGAGCGTGCAGTCCGGCGGTCCTCGACCTCGCCGAGCCGGCGTCGAAGCAGTATCAGAAGCGCCGCTGTCCCGGCCACATTGGCGAGCGAGATCGCGAACGGGATCCCCCACGTTCCGACGCGGTAGAAGAGGGCGAAGAGCGCGGTATTCAGGATCAGGTTGCCGAGCGCGACCCAGGTCGGAATCCACGGCGCCTGGAGGCCGAAGAACGCGCGGTTGAGCATCAGCATCGCGCCGTTGAACGTCAGCCCGAGGGAGAACGCGGCGAGCGCACCCGCGACCACCTCGGTCTCGTGCGCGCCGAACTCCCCGCGCTGGTAGAGGAGCCTGACGATCGGCTCGGCGAGGACGGCGAACGCGACGCTGGCGGGGACGAGCAGAAACGCGATCTGGCGCAGCCCGAGCCCGACGGTGTTCCGAAACGCCTCGTCGTCGCGGCGGGCGGCGAGCCGCGCCAGCGCCGGGAACAGGACCGTCGCGACGGCGACCGAGAACATCCCCTGCGGGACCATGTAGATCCGGAACGCGGCATCGACCGCACTCGGGGCGATCGTCCGATCGATGTACCGGGCCGCGAAGAAGGTGCCGATCAGCGCGTTGACGTTGATCAGCCCGAGGCCGAGCGTGACCGGAAGCATCAGCACGAAGACACGTTTGACCGCCGGATCGCGCCAGTCGATCGCGAGCCGGAGCCGTCCGTCGAGCCCCGTGATCCACGGCAGCGGAAGGAGGAGCTGGATCAGCGTGCCGGCGACGATCGAGCCGGCATAGACGTAGAGCTCCCCCTCGCTCGAGTCCGCCCGCGGAACCCCGATCACGAGCCCCGCGATGATCACGAGGTTCCAGAACACCGGCGTCAGGGCCGGCACCGTGAAGTGCTCGTAACTGTTGAGGATGCCGACGACGATCCCGAAGAGGCCGAGCAGGACGACGATCGGAAAGAGGATCCGCGACAGCGTCGCCGCGAGATCCCCCGTCTCGCCCCCGCCGTAGCCGAACAGAGCCATGACCCACGGAGCGGCGAGGATGAAGAGCGCAGTGACTGCCGTGAGGCCGAGGAGCAGGATCCAGATCAGGCTCGAAGCGACGCGCCAGGCCCGAGCGCGCTCGCCCTTTTCGAGCAACTCGCTGAACACGGGGACGAAGGCGGACGAGAGCGCCGCATCGGCGACCAGGGCGCGGACGAGGTTCGGCACCTGGAAGGCGACCGTGAACGCGTTGATGCCGGCGCCTTCGACGCCGAAGTAGCGCCGCGCGACGATCTCGCGGAAGAGTCCGACCACCCGCGAGAGCCCGGTCGCGGCGGAGAAGATCGCGGTCGACCAGGCCAGCCGACGGGACGGGAAGGCCGTCGTTCCGTCGCGCGCCTCGGTCAGAGCCGGATCCCCACGGCGTGAGCATACGAGCGGGCCCCGCTGGTACCATGCCGCCCGCCCGCGCAGCGGGCATTTTCACTCCATGCCGAATATCAGACAGCAGGAGAAGCGCGTTCGCAGCGCCGCCCGCCAGCGGCTCGAGAACCTGCGCTACCGCTCGACCGTGAAGACGCTGACGCGCCGGCTCCAGAGCGCGGTCGGCGAGGGCGATGCCGAGAGCGTCCGTTCCACCCACCTCGAGCTGCAACGGTGGATCGATCGCGCCGCCTCGCACGGCGCCCTGCACAAGAACGCCGCGGCGCGGAAGAAAGCGCAGGCCGCGCGCATCGTCGCCGGGAAGTAGAGCCGTCAGGCGCCCGTCGGCGCGGGCTCCCGGGCTCTCGTCAGCTCGACCAGCGTTCGGGTCAGCACAAGCTCGCTCGGGAGACGACTCGCACCCTTGATCGCGGCATCGAGGGCCGCGAGGCGGATGACGGCCGCATCGAGCTCGTCCTCCGAGTAGCGATCCGCATGTCCCAAGGCCTTCTTCACTCGGAACTCGTGCAGCTTGAGCCGCTTGGCGATCTCGCGTCCCGCAAGGCCTTCGGCCGCGAGGCGCTGGACGTTTCGAACCAGGGAGACATGCGCGGCCAGGCGCATCGAGACGCCGAACGGCTCGCGTCGCTCGAGCTCGTCCTCACAGGCCGCGAGCAGAGCCGGCAGGTCGCGCTCGCCCCAGGCGTCGCTGAGCGCCCAGGCGGTGGCCTCGCGGGCAGGCGTCGCCAGCGCAGCGACGTCTGCGCGCTCGAGCGGGCGGCCGGCCGCCCAAGTGGCGATCTTGTCTGCTTCGGTGGCGAGCGCCGTCAGATCGTCGCCCACGAGCTCGACCAGCGTGCGGGCCGCGTCGTGATCCACCGTGGCACCGCGCGCTTCGAACTGAGCGCGCACCCAGCCCGGCAGGTCCCGCGGCTTGGGCGCGTCGTAGGCCAGGACCTGGCCGACCTTCGCGACCGCCTTCGCGAGAGCGTCGCTCCGCAGGGCGTCGCCCGCCACGAGCGCGAGCACCGCCCCCGGAACAGGATCGGCGAGATAGGCCGTGACGGCATCGGCATCGGCCTTCCGCCACCGCTCGACGGCCTCGACGACCACCAGCCGGCCTCCTTCGCCGGCGGCGAAGAGTCCGAGCGCGTTGCATGCCGCCACGGCGTCGGCGCCGCTCGCCGAGTCGCCTGCGAGGTGCTCGACTGACTCGTCTCCGAAGCGTGCGCGGAGTCGGCGAAGCGCGCGCACGATCTTCGGGCGATCGTTTCCGGTCAGCAGATAGACCGGCAGCAGGGGCTCGGCCGACACCGGCAAGGAGCATAGTCATCGGTCGGGCCGGCGAAGCCGGCACGACCTTTTCTGGTCGGCGCCGCCAAGTCGGCGCCTTGCGTGCTCATCGCTGCGACCAGGTCGAGATCCGCCTCCCGTCGGTCTCGACGACGACGCGGCCGTCGAGATCCGTCCGGAAGACGTCCAGATGCGGCGCGGCCGTGAGCGCTGCGACAGTCGACGACGCAGGGTGGCCGTAGTCGTTGTTGCGCCCACAGGAGATGACCGCAACGACCGGTCGGGTCAACTCGAGGAGTCCCGGGAGGCCGTCGTCGGCCGATCCGTGGTGCGCAACCTTGAGGATCTCGACCGGCGGCGGGTTCAGTGGGAGCGTCACCGGCGACTCGGCATCGGCGGTGAGCAGAACGTCCACCGTCCCGTAGGTGGCGACGATCACGGTCGCTCGGAGGTTCGGGTCGGCAACGGGCAGGTCACGGCTGTCGGGCCAGAGAAGCTCGAGCCGGAGCCCGCCCAGCCGAAACACGACTCCGGCGCGAGCCTGGACGATCGGCACTCGCCGCTCGCGAGCTGCCGCGAGCGCCGCGGCTTCCTCAGGACTCTCGGAAGGAATCGCTGGATCGAGTACGCGATCGACTTCAACGTGCTCGAGCACCTCCGCGGCGCCGCCGACGTGATCCCGTTGCGGATGCGTCAGCACGAGCAAGGCGAGCCGCCGGATTCCGATTCGGCGCAGTTGATCGTCGACCTCCGCCTCCGGAGGGCCTTGGTCGACGAGCACCGCGCCTTCCCGCACCTGAAGGAGGATCGAGTCGCCCTGGCCGACGTCCAGGACCGTCAGCCTCAGGCCTTCTGGGGGCCGCGGAGCCCGTCCCGGTTGCAGGCTCCAGCCCGCGAAGAGGACTGCGGAGAAAATCGCGAGCGCAACGAGGCCGCGCCGGCGCCACGCGGGGATGCGAAGGGCCGCAATGACAAGCAGGGCGGCCAGCCCTGCCGCGACGAGGACGGTTTCCGAGCTGACCTGGGCACCGGGCAAACCGCCCACGACCTGTGCGCAGGCGGCGATGTAGGCGGCAAGCCAGCCGTTGAGCCATGCCGCCGCGAGGGCGGCTTGGGGCAGCAGGTGATCGAGCAGCGCGGTGAGCAGGGCCAGGCCGAAGCACGGCGCCACGGCCGCCGCGACGAGTGCGTTGCTGAGGATCGAGTACACGGGTACCGAGCCGAACTGGAGCAGGAGGATCGGCGCGGTCGCGAGCGAGCATGCACCGGAAATGGCAACGATTCCTGCGAGCGCCCGTGGGAGTGGATATCCCTCGAGAGCTCGCTCGAGCCGTGGGACGGCGATGAAGATCGCCGCCACCGCGGCGAAGGACAGCTGGAAGCCCGGCTCGAGCAGGCTGTACGGATTCCACGCCAGCAGCAACGCCGCGCCGAGGAACAGGAAGTACCAGCGATCACGCGGACGGGAAGCGAGCCAGGCAAGAGAAGCAAGGGCGCCGGCGACACCCGCGCGAACGACGGACGGCTGCCACCCGACGGCAAGAACGTAGGCGCCGATCGCAGCTAGCGCGCCGATCTCCGCCACCAGCCGGGAGATCCCCGCCAGCCAGGCGACGAGCAGGATCCCTCCGGCGACGAAGGCGACGTTCTGTCCGCTGACCGCCAACAAGTGGTAGAGACCGGACGCTCTGAAGCGCTCGCGGAGCTCGTCGCTCAGCCCCTCCTCCTCGCCGAGCACGAGCCCGACGAGGACCGCGCGGCGTTCTCCCGTCAGGCCGGGTGCGATCGCGCCGGCGAGCCCGTTGTGGATCCGGTCGGCGACACCGCCGATCCCGCCGCGACTTCCGACCAACCGCCAGCTTCGTCCGCGAGCCACGACGTGCACACCGCGGCGGCGGAGCAGCGCCCGCTCGTCGAAGCCGTCGCTTGGCCGACGAGGCTCCCGGAGCTCGATGACGCTCTCGATGATCGCGCCCTGGGGTGGTGCTCGGCCCAGCGAGAGCTCGAGCAAAACCGCTTCTCGCAGGTCGACCCCACGGAACGTCCGAACCTCTGCCGGAACCCGGAGCCGAAAGGGTGTCCGCCGGGTCGGACCGGTGATCTCCACGAGCGCCGGCCCCACTTCGCCGATACGTGGCGTAAGCACGCTCCGGTCGAGTCCCTCGAGCCGGACGCTGCCCCACCAGAGCCCTCCCGCCGCAAGCGCCACCGCGAAGGCCGCGAGCCTACGCCGGTCGTCCTCGATCGCGGCCGCGGCAATCGGGGCCAGCGAGGCGACGGCAAGCGTCCAGGTCCCCGCTGCGCGCAGCGAGAGCGCGGCGGCGAGGCCGAGACACAGAGCGCCGGCAAGCACGTGCGGCGCGAACCGATCGAGAAACGGAACGCTCACGGTGCCACCAGCTCGCGTAGCTGCTCGAGCCGGGCGGGACCGATCCCCGGGATCGCATCGAGATCGTCAACCGAGCTGAACGCTCCGTGTTGCTCCCGATAGTCGATGATCTTCTGCGCGGTGACCGGGCCGACGCCCGGGAGCTCGTCCAGTTGCTCGACGGTCGCCGTGTTGAGATGGATCGGCCCCGCGGGCCCGGAAGCATCTGCCTCATCCGAGCCGGAAGCCGCCGTGGGAGCGCGCCTGGGGACGACGACCTGGGAGCCGTCGGCGATGGGCGCCGCGAGGTTCACGAGACTGAGATCCGCGCGTCGGGTTGCCCCGCCGGCCCGCCGCACCGCGTCGGCGATTCGCGCGCCGTCGGCGAGGCGGTAGAGACCCGGCCGCCGAATCGCCCCGACGACGTGCACGACCAGCCGTGCACGAGGCTC
>DASQTZ010000142.1:0-40824 GCA_035641605.1 Gaiellaceae bacterium
CCCCTGACCTCGACGGGAAGCAGGTCGGGGCGAGGATCGAGCCCCACCACCAGCTGCGTTCGTTTGCGCTCTACGGCGTCGGCCAGCCGGTCGCCGAAGGTCGCCCCCATGCCCCCAACATAGAGCGAGGGCCGGTCGCCCGGCCCTCGCAAACTCTGGTGGGGAAAAGCCTACATGCTGCTTTTGACAGCCTGCTTCAGCTGGCTGCCCGCCGAGAACTTCGGCACTTTCGAGGCGGGGATGTGCACCCGCTCGCTCGGATTCCGCGGGTTCACTCCCATGCGCGCAGCGCGGTTCTGCACGGAGAACTTGCCGAAGCCTGTGAAGGCCACGTCTTCGCCGCTCCGCAGTGCGTCGGTGATCGAGTCGAGGAACGCATCGACGGCCTCAGAGGCCTCTCTGCGGTTCAGCCCGCTCTTGTTTGCGACGCGCTCCACGAATTCCTGCTTGGTCACGAACACTCTCCTCTCGACGTCTAGCAGTGCCGTCGGGACCCTAACAGCGATCCCGTTTCGGCTCAACCATGCGGTTTGCGGCACTTTTCGACCTCTCGAGCAGCTCTCCTGCCCGGAAGAGCGGCCAAAGACGGACGCCGTGGCGCGCCAGCTCGTCGACTCCACCCTCCTCGCGGTCGACGACGCAGACCGCGGTTCGGCACTCCAACCCGGCCTCGCGAAGCGCTTCGACCGCCGCGACGGCGGCCCCACCGGAGGTGACGACGTCCTCGATCAGGCAAGCGCGCTCACCGGGCTCGAACATTCCTTCGAGGCGGTTGTCCGTGCCGTAGCCCTTGGGATCCTTGCGGACGATCAGGAAGGGGAGTCCCGAGGCGAGCGAGGCGGCGGCGGCGAGCGCGACCGCGCCCAGCTCCGGCCCGGCCAATCTGTCGGCCTCGGGCTCGTGCTCGCTGACGAGATCGGCAAGGCGGGCAGCGATCGGCTCCAGCAAGTCGGGACGGGTCTCGAACCGGTACTTGTCGAGGTAGTAGCTGGAGCGGCGGCCCGAACGCAGGACGAAGTCGCCCTCGAGGTAGGCGTGCTCGCGGATCGCGTCGCGGAGCTCTGCGGTCTTCATCCGACGGTTTCGAGAATCGCGTAGGCGTCGTCGAGCAGGTCGCCCGCCTCGATCCCGCGCGTCAGACGGACCGCCGCCCCGTCCTCGAACTGCACGTCGACGAACTCGGCGGGACGGAGCCGGCGGAACACCGCGAGCAGGCCGGCGATCGCGAGCACGAAGAGAACGAGCCTAGGCAGTCGCATGCGCGGTCGCCCTGCGTCTCGGGCGCGTCAGGCTCCCGAGCAACGTCCTGAGGTCGTGCTGCACGAGTCCCGCGAGCGAGCCCGCAGCCGCGATCGCGACGACTGCGCGCTCGCCCTCACGCGCGACGTAGACGTCGCCGTCCGGCGTCACCGCCTCGAGCAGCGTCACCGCGACGCCCTTCCGCAGCGCCCCCGCGTAGGCGAGCATCGCGTCGGCTACGGCCGAGATCTCGCCTGCCTCCTCGTCGGGCAGGTTCGAGGCGACGGGCTCGCCATGTTCGAATACCACCACCGTGTGGACCTCGTCCGAGACGTCCAGAAGTTGGGCCACCGCGTCGTTTGCGTGCATCGACGGGAACATACTGCGGCGATGCGCCGGCCGCTTGCCAAGTTCTTCGCCGACCGCGGGCCCCACCTCGCCGCGATGATCGCCTACTTCGCGCTGCTGTCGCTCGTCCCCCTGATCTTCCTGACGCTGGCGCTGCTCGGCCTCTTCGGCGCGGCCGACGAGTCGACGTATCTCGTCACGGAGCTCAAGAACGTCCTGCCGTCGGCATCGATCTCGCAAATCGTCCGCGTCGTCAGGGAGATCCAGGACAGCGCGGCGACCCTCGGCTTGATCGGCGCCATCTTCCTGCTCTGGACCTCGTTGTCGCTCTTCAGCGTGCTCGAGTCAGCCCTCAACATCGTCTACAACCGGCCGAATCGTTCCTTTTTCCGCGGCAAGGGCATTGCGTCGATCGTGATGCTGGGGTCGCTCATCACCCTGTTCGCCGGTCTCGTGATCGGCACGGTCGGCTTCGAGCTCATTCACGACGCAGCTCCCGGTCTGATCTCCAACCGGTGGGTCAGCTATGTCCTCTCGCTCGTCATCTCGACAGCGGCGGTGCTGGTCTTCCTGGTCTCGATCTACTATTTCCTGCCGAACGAGAAGCTCTCGCTTCGTGAGGTTCTGCCCGGAGCGGTACTCGGAAGCATCCTGCTCCAGGTCAGCTTTCAGGCGCTTCCGCTCTACGTCGCGCTCACGGAACGCGAAGACGTACTGACGCTGAGAGCGCTCGGCGCTCCGGTGATCTTGCTGATTTGGCTCTACGTGATGGCCAATGTGATCGTCCTCGGAGCCGAGGTCAACTGGTGGCTGGCCCGCGGCCGCGAGGAAGACCGGGACGCTGTTCCCGGGCTTGCCTAAGCGCGTTCGCCGCCCGGGCTCGATGTGAGTTGACGGTCTTCCACTCGTCGCCGAGCTCGGCGACTGTTCGCTCTTCGCCGTCCGGCACGAAGATCGGATCGAAGCCGAAGCCCGCCGAGCCCCGCGGCTCGTCGGCGATGCGCCCCTCGAGGATTCCGGTGCCGCGGAGTTCCTCCCCGTCCGGCGCGAGGGCAACGAGTTCGCAGACGTAGCGGGCTCGGCGCCCCTCGCCCACGACCCCCTCGAGCTCCCGCAGGAGCCTCTGGACGTGCTCGCCGGCGGCGAAGCGCGCGGACTGCATGCCCGGTCCTCCCCCGAGCCCGTCGACCTCCAGCCCTGAGTCTTCGCCGAGGATCCAGACCGAACGATCGATGCCGCGCCCGAACTCGGCCTTGGCCCGAGCGTTCTCGTAGTAGGTCGCCCCTTCCTCAGGCGGGTACTCCTCGGCCTCCAGCGGCTCGAGCTCCCAGCCCTCGAGGGCGCGACGGAGCTCGCGCAGCTTGCCCGGGTTCTTGGAGGCGAGCCTTGCCCTCAGGGATTCCAGCGAGCGCCCTTGACGTTTTGGGTCCTCGTCAAGGCGTCCAAGAGCGCAGCTGCGCCCCGACCGCCCTCGAGCCGTACCCGCATGTCGACGCGCCGCGTATCCCCTGCCTCTTCGAACTCGAGCGAGCGGACGGCGGCTCCGGCCTCTTCGACAGCCTCCAGCACCGAAGCCGCGCTCGCCCCGGCCGGGAGCTCGATCGCGAGCCTCCCCTCCTCCGGACGAAAGCGGCCCGAGACCCGAAAGGCCAGAAGGCGCAGCGGCCACAGGCTGAACAGGACGAGCACGGTCGTGATCACGGCGGCGGCGTAGTAGCCGGCGCCGGTCGCCATCCCGATCGCCGCGACGACCCAGAGCGTCGCCGCCGTCGTCAGCCCGCGAACCGAAAGCCCCTGGCGGATGATCGCGCCCGCGCCGAGGAAGCCGATGCCGGTGACGATCTGCGCCGCGATGCGCGTCGGGTCGAACACGAGCCCGGCCTCGGTCGAGAACCTCCAGTCCGTCCACGCGTATGCGGAGACCAGCGTGAAGAGCGCGGCGCCGACGGAGACGAGCATGTGCGTGCGCAGGCCGGCCTCGCGCTCCCGGAGCTCGCGCTCGAATCCGATTGCCCCGCCGAGCACCGCCGCCAGGCCGACGCGCAGAAGGATCTCCGCCGAGGTGAGGTCAGGCAACGGGCGCCTCGACCGCGTCGTGCTGCGCGCTGATGATCTGGTCGATTCCGACAGCGGCGAGATCGAGCATCTCGTCGAGCTGGTCGCGGGAGAAGCGCGCCGCCTCCGCCGTCGCCTGTATCTCGATCAGGCGCCCATCGCCGCTCATGACGACGTTGACGTCGACCTGGGCGCGGGAGTCTTCCGAGTAGTCGAGGTCGAGCATCGGCCCGCCGTCGACGAGTCCGACCGACACGGCGGCGACGGAGTCCGTCAGCGTTCGTCCGAGCCCGAGGCGGTCGAGCGCCCGCCGCGCCGCCACGTACGCGCCCGAGATCGCAGCGCAGCGCGTGCCGCCGTCGGCCTGCAGCACGTCGCAGTCGAGCCAGAGCGTCCGCTCGCCGAGCGCCTCGAGATCCGTGACCGAGCGCATCGAGCGCCCGATCAGCCGCTGGATCTCGACAGTCCGGCCCTTCTGGCGGCCGGAGCTCGCCTCGCGAGCCGTCCGCTCTCCCGTCGAGGCCGGCAGGAGACCGTACTCGGCGGTCATCCAACCCCGCCGGGCGCCCTTCAGCCAGCGCGGCACGCCCTCCTCGATCGACGCGGTGCAGAGAACCCGAGTTCGGCCGATCGAGATCAGCGCCGAGCCCTGCGGTTGCTCGAGGTAGTCGACGTCCAGCTCGAGCGGCCTCAGCTCGTCGGAACGTCTTCCGTCGGCCCGCGTCACGCCGCGGCCGCCTCCAGCTCGGCGATCTCCACGCGCTCGACGCCGTCCAGGGGCAGCTGGAGGAAGCGCTCTCCGAGCCGCCGGAAGAGCTCGGTGTCGCCGGTGGTGAGGAAGCGATAGTCGCCTTCGCGGGCACTGCCGTTCTCGATCCCCTTCCGCGCCAGCGTCTCCGCGACCTCTCGCGCCGTCTCCTCGGCCGAGAAGACGAGCGTCACGTCCCGGCCGAAAACCCGCTCGAAGATCGGACGGATCAGCGGGTAGTGGGTGCACCCGAGGATCACGGTGTCCGCGCCCGCCTCCTTCAGCGGAGCCGCGTACTCGCGCACCGCCGCGCTCGTCTCGGCGCCGAACGGTTGGTCGCTCTCGATCAGCGGAACGAGCCGCGGGCAGGCGACGGGAAAGAATCGGACGCCGGCGTCGAGCGTGTGGACGAGGTCGGCATAACGGCCCGCGGCCACGGTCGCCTCCGTCGCCATCAGGCCGATGTGCCGGTTGCGGGTTGCCTGTACGGCCGCGTGCGCCTCGGGCGTGATCACTCCGACGACCGGCACCTCCAGCCGCTCCTGCAGCTCGGGCAGCGCGGCGGACGTGGCTGCATTGCAGGCAACGAGGATCAGCTTGACGCCCCGCGCCTCGAGATAGCCCGCGATCTCGTGGGAGAACCGCCGGATCTCGTCGAGGGGCCTCGGGCCGTAGGGCAGGCGTGCCAGGTCGCCGAGGTAGACGAAGTCCTCGTGCGGCAGCGTCACGAGACATTCGTGCAGGACGGTCAGACCGCCCGTGCCGGAATCGAAGACGCCGATCGGCCGCGAATCCATCGGACGATTGTTACAGGAGCCTCGGTCTGGCTACCCTTGGCCCGTGGGTCGCCTCTTTGCAGGGCTTCTTGCCGTCGCCGCGGTTCTCGCGACTGCTGCGCCCGTACACGCCGTCACGCGGACCGATCAGATGCTCGCGATGGGCGACGGGGTTCCGCTCGCCTCGAGCCTTTACATCCCCGACGGAGCGCCGCCCGCCGGCGGTTGGCCTGCGGTTCTGCTTCTCCACGGCCTCGGCGACAAACGCGCATCGATGAACCCGATCGCCGAGCAGTACCTCGCCTCCGAGGGCTACGTCGTGCTGACGCTCGACGCGCGGGGTCACGGCGAATCGGGCGGCCAGTCGACGCTCGTCGGCTCCCGGGAGCTCGCCGACTACGCGGCGGCGCTTTCGTGGCTGCGGCTGCGGCCCGGGGTCAGCGACGCGAAGATCGGCGCCATGGGCTTCTCGCTCGGCGGGGGCTCGGTGTGGAAGCTCCTCACCGCGGCCGGGACGAAGCTCGCGGCGGCGGTTCCGATCATGACGTGGACGAGCCTCTACGACGCGCTGCTGCCGCAGAGCTTCGCCAAGGCCGGGCTCGTCGCCTACTTCCGGGGCCTGCTCCCACCCGAGCGCTGGGATCCAAGCGTCCTGGCGCTGGCCGACGATGCTCTCTTCAGCCGCAACTTGTCGCGCATCCAGGAGTTCACACGCGAGCGCTCGATCCGCAACGACCTCGAGAAGATCCGCACGCCTGTCTTCATGATCCAGGGGCGGCGCGACTACGCCTTCGAGATGGACCAGGCGCTCAGCGCCTTCGGCCGGCTGAAAGGCCCGAAGCGCCTCTACCTTGGCGATCTCGGCCACACGCCGGCCGCGAATCCCGCGGCCGAGCAGGCGTACTACCTCACGCAGGCGCGGCTTTGGTTCGACCGGTTCCTGAAGGGACAGCTGAACGGGATCGACACGCGGCCGAAGATCGAGCTGGCTCCTGATCCCTGGACCGGCCGGACGACGCACTACGCGGCCCAGCCCGCACGGCGCGTGCTGCGGATGCGCTGGCGCGGCGCGCAGACGATCGACGGGAACGGCAAGGTCGTCCGCACGAGCGAGCCCAGCCGCCGCCTCAACGAGACCTTCGGGACGCCGCTCGCTGCGATCAAGGTCTCATCGACGACGCGCTGGCCGCACCTCGTCGCCGTCCTTTCCGCCCTGACGCCGCGCGGTGAGGAGATCGTGGTCAGCCAGGGCGGAACGCACACGCCGACGCTCTCGGCCCGCAAGCGCCTGGTCACGATCAGGCTGCTCAGCCAAGCGACGACGATCCCCCGCGGCTCCCGCTTCCGGCTGACGATCGCGGGCTCCTCGACGCTCCAGCGCTCGGACAACCTGCTCTATCCAACCTCGGTTCCGAGCGCCTCGCGCGTCTCGATCGGGGAGGCGAAGGTGGTGCTTCCGGTGTTGAAGCGGCCGATCTCCAGATGACCGCGTAGGATCAAAGGGTGTCGGCTCGTCGCGGACTCCTGGCTGCGGTTGCCGTGCTAAGTGCCTTCGCCGCCGCCGGCCCCGCGTCCGCGATCGAGATGTCCCGGCGCTCGCCCTTCCTTCCGCCGGTTGACGGCTCTGCCTCGCCGCAGGCGTTCTCGCTCGCGAGGCAGGGGCGGGACCTGATCGTCGCCGTCGAGCGAGACGAGCGCGCAGTCGCGATTCTCCGCGAGCACCGCGCCCGCCGGCTCGGCGAGCTGCTCTGGCTGGTCGCGGGAACGCAATCGGCCGTCGTCGTAGACCGACTCGACGCGATCCACGCGCTGCGCTACGCGCATCCCAACGGCCGCCTGCGCCGGACCGCCGGGCTCGCCGCCCTTGGCGACCCCGTCGACCCCGAGCCCTGGTGGCTGCCGGAGATCGGCGCCGCCAATCTGACTGCGCCGGCCGCAGGCTTTCCGCTGACGATCATCGACGACGGGATCGACACGACCCATCCGGAGTTCGTCAGTCGCCCGATCAGGTTCCTGAACGAGAACGACATGATCCCGCAGGAGGACTTCCACGGGACGATGGTCAGCTCGGTGGCCGCCGCGCCACGCGACGGTATGGGCATCGTCGGGCTCTATCCGCTCGCCAACCTTCGCTCGTCGGACACCGGCTTCGGGGATTGCGCCGACGTGCTCGCGGCGGTCGAGGCGGCGATCTCGGCCGGTCCAAGCGTGATCAACATGAGCTGGGGCTTCAGTCCGCCCAGCTGCCTTGCGCTCCACGATCAGCTGATCCGGGCCCTCGCGGCCGGCAGCCTTTCCGTCTCCGCGACCGGAAACATGCGGCTTCACTTCAGCGCGCCGGCGGTCCCGGCGATGTGGCCGCACGTGCTCACTACCGGATCGTCCAACGCCCGCGGCATGGTCAGCTACTTCTCCACCGAGGGACAGGGCATCGATCTCGCGGCTCCCGGCGAGTCGATGATCGTGGCGGCGCCGCCCTTCGTCGATGCGACCGGCTACGCCGACGTGGACGGAACGAGCTTCTCGGCGGCGCTCGTCAGTGCAACGGCCGCCTGGGTGGCGAGCCGGAGGTCGATGCAGGCCACCCAGCTGGCCGAGCTACTGCGTTCGTCTGCCCGAGACGCCGGGGAGCCGGGATGGGACGAGGACACGGGCTTCGGGATCCTCGACGTCTCCGCTGCGCTCAGACGGCCGCTGCCGGCCGTTGACCCGCTCGAACCGAACGACGACGTCAACCAGGTCGAGGCGGGCGGGCTCTTCAAGGAAGCCGCAGCGCCCCTGACTCGCCCCGGGCGGGCACGCGCGTCGCTGCGAGCCCGCCTGGATCGCAGCGAGGACCCGGTCGACGTCTACCGGGTGTACGTGCCCGGGAGGCGCGTCGCCAGGCTTCGCGTCGTCCCGACCTCGAACGTGGACCTGGAGGTGTTTCGGCCGAACACGGCGAGCTGCTACTACCAGAATCGACGCCGTGCCCTCCGGGCGGCTCTGATCGGCGGCAGCTACGAGCCCGCGCGGGGTGCGGAGACGTTCGCCCTCGAGAACAAGCGGGAGAGCGGCCGCTACGTCTACGCGTGCGTCTACAAGCCGCGCGACGTCGAGCAGCGCGCCTCCTACACGCTCTCGATCCGGACGACCGCCCTGCGACGATTGCCGAGTGAGAGCGCCGGGAGGGACAAGCGGTAACCAATCGCCGAAACCAGCGTCTTACCCCGGGAAAGGGGGTCAGTTGACTAGAACGCTTCGCTTCGTGCTGTCCGCTGCTGCTGCCCTCTTCGCACTGGCGTTCGCAGGCACTGCTTTCGCTGCCTACGACCCGTCACTCCTCGTCGCCGGCACCAACCACGCGCTCAGCCGCGGCGGCCCGCTCGTGATCGGCTTCGGCCAGAGCGACAACGACGATGCCACCGGCGTCGCCACGGTCTACTCGCCCCTCGGCTACGGCGTCACCCTGACGCAGCCCGCGGGCACGACGCTCGGCTCGCTTTCGGCTGTCGTCAAGGTCGGCTCCCTCGGCGGCGCCCGCGTCAACGTCGAGGGAACCGTCAAGACCGACAACCCGGCGAGTTACGTCACCAACCAGTGTTCGCCCGGGGCGCACGAAGCTGTCTGGATCCTCGAGTTCACGGTTTCCGGGAACCAGGTGCGCTGGCCGATGTACGTCGACCGGGTGACGACCGCACCGGAGTCGGCCTATGCCTCGGCGCGGATGCGGGTCTGCCTGCCGACTCCATACCTCCCTCCGCCCCAGGGCGCGCCGGCCGGAGCGTCGCTGATCATCGCCGCGTTCTCGGTTCGCGGCGTCTTCACCAATCCGGGCACGCGGGGCTCGTATCCCTGGAACGGCGTCTTCGTCCCCTACACGCCGGGCACCGCGACGCCCAATCAGGCCAACGCCGCCCAGAGCTCCTCCTTCGTACGCGTGCCCATGCGGCTGACGATGACCGCCAAGCGGCAGAGGCGTGGCAAGCGGACGTTCGCGGTCGTCACGGCCTGTGTGAGAGAAGCGGGCCAGGGGATCCGCGGCATCCGCATCGGGATCCACGGCGGCGCGACCGCCGCGAAGGCCAACAACATTCGAGCGAAGAGACTTGCGGGTGGCGCTACGAACGCCCGCGGTTGCACGACGTCGAGGGTGCGCGTCAGGACCAAGGCGCTCTTCCTCCGCGCGGTCGCGGACGTGCCGG
Source organism: Gaiellaceae bacterium (assembly GCA_035641605.1). GTDB lineage: Bacteria > Actinomycetota > Thermoleophilia > Gaiellales > Gaiellaceae > JACDAN01. The sequence continues at coordinate 9,351 of DASQTZ010000142.1, forward strand.
CGCGCCAGGCTCCCGCCTGTCAGCCGACAATCGTCCCGAGATGCTCTCAGCCCTCGATCGCACCGGCGTTCGACCTGTCGAGCGGTCGCGCCAAACGCGTCAGACGCTAAAGCACAGTGGTGGCGATAGGGGTTCGCTGCGTGATCTCCGGCCTCGCAGGCGCGTTTGCCCTTGCCTTCGCCGGAACCGCGTTCGGGGCGTACAACCCCCTCCTCCTCGTCGGCGAGACGAACCCGGCGCTCGGCGGCAGCGGCTCCGTCCGGATCTTTCTCCAGACCCGCGATGACGAGGACGCCACCGGCATGATCACCGTCTACTCACCGCCCGGCTACGACGTCAGGCTCGGACAGCCGAGAGGAGCCGAGCTCGGCACCATGATCGCGTTCGTCAGAATCGGATCGACCGGCGGGGCCCGCCAGGCCGTCCAGGGCAGTGTCAGGGCTGACGATCCGGCGAACCACGTGACGAACTCGTGCGCGGCAGGCGCGCACGAGGCAGTCTGGATGTTCGAGTTCACGCTCGCCGGAAACACTTACCGCGTGCCGATCTACGTCGACCGGGTTACGACGGGGCCCGAGGCCGCGTACGCCTCGGCCCGGATGCGCATTTGCCCGGCGTCGCCGAATGTCGCGCGAGCGGCGGACGTGTCGCTGACCTACGCGGACTTGACCCTCGAGGGTGTCTTCAGGAACCCGGACGAACGAGGCATGTATCCCTGGAATGGCGTCTTCGTCCCGTACACGCGCGGGACGGGGGACTTGAACACGCCGCTGACGGCGCAGAGCACCGCCTACATCGGGTTGCCGGCGACGTTTGCGGTGACGGCGAAGCGGCAGATGCGCGGGAAGCGAGCCTTCGCGGTCGTGACCGCCTGCCTGCGGGAAGCGGGCCAGGCGGTTCGCGGCGTCACCGTCAATCTCTACTACGGCGGAACGACGGTCTTCAGCTCCAAGAAGGTCGCCAGCCCGCGGACAAACGCTCGCGGCTGCGCCACCACCCGGATCCGGATCGGGAAGCCCATGGTCGTCTTCGCCAGCGCGCGCGTACCACTCCGCGGGGCGGTTTCAGGGTGTTCGCCGTCGCTCGCGCCGCGCTGCTCCGGAGCGTCGATCTACCCGCCCTCGGGCCGCTTCCGACCCGTCCGGATCGAGCGCTAATGGCTGCCCGGATCAGAGTCGGCACGTGCTCGTGGGCGGACGAAGCGCTCTCGAAGTACTTCTACCCGCCCGGTTTGCCCGCGGGCGAGCGACTGGCCTACTACGCCGAGCAGTTCGACACCGTCGAACTCGATTCGACCTACTACCGGCTGCCCGTCGACTCCATGGCCGCCCGCTGGGCGGAGCAGACGCCCGACGACTTCGTCATGCACGTCAAGGCTTTCGGCGTCATGACCCGGCATCCGGTGAAGAAGGAGCAGTTGCCGACGGACCTCCGCGACGAGGCCCCGGTCGACGAGCGCGGCCGGGTAGACCGCCCCCCACGCGAGTTCCGCGCCGAGATCTTCCGCCGGTTCGGCGAGGCGCTCGAGCCTCTCCGCGCCGAGGGCAAGCTCGGCGGAATCCTCTTCCAGTTCCCGTCGTATGTCGTCTACAAGGACCTTTCGCTCGACTATCTCGCCTGGGCGCGCGAGCAACTCGGCGAAGACGAGATGCTCGTCGAGTTCCGGCACGCGAGCTGGTACGACGAGGCCGTCCGGTCCGAGGTGCTCTCGTTCCTCGAAGAGCACGCCATGACGCTCGTGGTCGTCGACGCGCCGAAGGTAGACGCGAAGAACGTGCCGTCCACGCTGCTCGCGCTCACCTCGCCGACGCTGTACGTCCGCATGCACGGGCGCAACGAGAAGACCTGGAACGTCCGCGGCAAGAGCGCCGCCGAGCGGTTCGACTACCTCTACTCGGACGCCGAGCTCCGCGAATGGCTGGAGCCGCTGAAGGAGCTCTCAGAAGAGGCCGAGAACGCGTACGTGCTCTTCAACAACAACAACCGGAGTCCCGGCTCCGGCGGCGGCTTCGTCGCCCAGGCGGCTAGCAATGCGCACTCGCTGCGGCAGTTGCTGAAAGAGGCGGAGGTACCGGCCTCGTAGCGCTCGACGAGCGTGTCGCGTTTGCGCTGCGGATCCAGCTGCTGGAGTGGCGCGCCGAGCTGGCTACGGGGGCCGAGCGTGTCGGTTGGAAGATCGGCCGCGGGATCGTCGAGAGCGAAGAGCACCTCGAGCCTGTCCTCGGCCACCTGACTTCCGCGACGCGGCTGCAGCCCGGCGCCGTCTTCCCGGCGGATGCCACGAAGGAGCTTCGGGCCGACGCCGAGCTGGCCCTCGAGATCGGCCTCCACGGCGAGCCCGCACGATTCGGCGCGGCGCTCGAGCTTGTCGACGTCGCCCGGCCCCCCGACGACTTCGAGAGCATCGTCGCCGGCAATGTCTGGCATCGCGCCTTCGCGCTCGGCCCGCTGCGGGCCGAGCCTCCTCCGGAGGTCGTCCGCGCGCGTGTCCTGATCAACGGCGAGGTGGTGGACTTCGGCGCGCAGCAAGTCGACCCAGCCGAGACGGCGCGGATCGCCCGCGAGCTGCTCCGCGCTGCCGGAGAGCGGCTTGAGCCCGGCGACTACATCATCGCCGGCTCACTCGTCCACGTCCCCGTTGCGTCGGGTGACAACGTCGCGGCCGACTTGGGTGAGCTCGGTCAGGTCAAGGTCAAAATCGGCTGAGGAATTCGCGCAAGAGCTCGTTGAACCGCTCGGGCTGATCCATGTTCGTGAAGTGGCCCGCGCCCTCGAAGACCTCAAGGCGACCGTTCGGCGCCGCCGCGACGATCTCCCGGGCCTCGTCGAGCGGCAGGAACGGATCGTTGTCGCCGACGGCGACCCAAAGCGGCCCCTCGAAGGTGCGCGCGACGTCGCTTGCGTCGGGCCGGTCGCGAAGGGCCTCCAGCGTCCGGATCAGATCGTCGACGGTTCGCTCCGGCGGAGGCGGTGCAGGCGCGGCCGGAGCCCAGGCCTCGATCCCCTCCTCGCGCAGCGTTCGGATCTGCTCGCCACGCGCGGCCCGCCGTTCGGGCGAATCGGCGCCGACGCGCGAGCCGGCGAGGAGCAGACCGCGAATGCGCTTGGGCTCGCTGCGAGCCATCGCCAGGCCGACGTAGCCGCCCACCGAGGCACCGACGACCGCGAGCTCGCCGGCCACTCGCTCGAGGATCAGCTCGGCCCAGCCCTCGACCGAGTTGCCGCCGAGGTCGTAGAGATTGACCGTTTCGGGGTCGTGACCGGCGAGCGCCTCGCGCTGCGGCTCCCACATCCGCTCGTCGAGCGGGAACGCATGGAGCAGGACGACTTTCACTCGTGCTCCACGACGACGGCGTCGGGTAGGTAGCGGGCTTCCTCGAAGCGAATGTGCGTTCCTTCGAGACCGAGTGCGAGCGCGAGCTCCCGGAGCAGCTCGTCGGCGGGCGGCAACTCGTCAGGCGAGGCGGCGGTCCGCGCCACCGACCGGACGTTTGCCGGACGCGCGCCAGTCAGGCGGGCGACGACGGTTGGGTTGGCGCGAAGCGCAACCGCGTCGCCGGGTGGAAGGGGGCCCCGAAACTCGGGCACCGACAGGTATTCATCCAGCGTCCGTCCGCGCTCGAAGGCGATGTAGTGCACCGCGGCGCCCTCCTCGACGCCGATCGTGAACACCACGAGACCTGTCGCATTCGAGAGCTCCCGGCCGAGCCTTCCAAGCTGGCGTGGAGCGCGGTCGGCGACCTCGTCGTAGACGGCGATCCAACCGTTGCGCGGCGCCGAGACGACAGTCGCGCGGGAACGGAAGACCCGCGGAACGAGCCGGGTGACGGCCTGCACGACGGCGCCCTGGTCGTCGGTCTGCACGTGGACTGAACCGTGCGAGGAGGCGCGCTCGGCGTCTTCCCCCGGCTGCGAGCTGTCTGCCGCCACCGCGCGGAGCAGCGCGAGCGCCACGCCCTCACGAGGCTCACCGAGTTCGAGGACGATACCGCCGCCGGGTGCCCATTGGGCCGACCCGACCACCTGTCCCTGCTCCTCGACGACGTAGGCGTCGCCTTCCCGCCGGACGTTCATCCAGGCAGCCGGTTGCCGAGGAGCAGGTAGTGCGCGCTCAGATTCTGGAAGGGCTCAAAGCGGGCGCCGATCTCGCGGACCTCCTGGGTCGTCAGGGAGCGCCCGTCACCATAGAAGGCGGAGACCACTTTACGGAGGGCGAGGTCTCCGGCCGGCCAGGCGTGCGGTCGCGCGAGGTGGCGAGCGAGAAACCAGTCCGCCGTCCATTCGCCGATACCAGGCAGCTCGACGAGCGTCGCTTTGACGTCCTCATCGGCGGCGCCCGCGAGGGCGACGTAGTCGAGCCCCGCGCGCGCTAGCGCGAGGACGTAATCCGCCTTCCGCCTGGAGAAACCGAGCGCCCTCAGCTCCTCCGGCTCAGCTCGGGAGACCCGTTCAGTCGCGGGGAAGGCGTAGGCGAGCCCGGCGCGGACGCCGAAACGCTGGACGAAACGGTTTCGGACGCTGAGCGCTGCTCGCAGCGAGATCTGCTGCGCCGAGATCGCACCGACGAGCATCTCGAACGGATCGGTAGTGAGCGGAGGGCGGAAGCCGCGGAGCCGCGTCGCAAGGCGAGCAAGACGTGGTTCGGTCGGTCGAAACGCGTCGAGGTCGAACTCCGCGCCGAGCAGCTTCAGGACGACGGGCCCGGTCTCGTCGTCGAGCGGCTCGACGTCCACGCCGCCGGGTGCGGACTCGATCCGCACCTCGCGGCCGCCGATGACGCGATGGAGGCCGCCCTCGTGCCAAAGGCTCGCGTAGTCCGGCCCGAAGACGCGGAACCGCTCGGTCGTGTGCTCGAAGGAAAAGGGTTCTGGAACGGCGAGGTAGGCCATCGCGCAACCGTATGCAGCGTGACCGAGGCCCGGGCGCCACGGAAGCGGAAGTTGACCACGGACGGGCTCGCCGCATGGAGCCCGCCGAGGTGCCACATCGCACCATGGGTCCGAGGGGTAAAGGCCCAAAGTGGCGGCGGTTAGAAACCCGTTAGGAAACGTCGGACGAGTTACCGTCTTCGAGTGATGAACATGGAGGAGATCGCTCCGCGGCTCTGGTGGTGGAGCGCGCCGCACCCCGAATGGACGGAAGCCGCCTTCAAGGACGGGCAAGGCTGGCAGCAGATCGTCTCCTCGTACGCCCTGGCCGCCGATGACGCATTCCTCCTCTTCGATCCGCTGATCCCGCAGGGCGACGAGCCGGCGTTCTGGGAGGCACTCGACGGCGACGTCGAGCACCATGGCCCGCCCTCGATCTTGATCACGATCTTCTGGCACGTTCGAAGCTCGGAGCAGATCCTCGACCGCTACGAAGGCTCCAGCCTCTGGGCGCACGAGCCCGCTGCGGAATGGATCGGCGAGCGCGTGCGCTACACGAACGCGTTCACGACCGGCGACAAGCTGCCGGGCGGCGTCGAAGCGCATCCGATGCACCACATGGAAGAGGTCGCGTACTGGCTGCCGGGCCACAGAGCCACCGTCGTCGGCGACACGATCCTCGGCAACGACGGTGTCGCGCGCCTCTGTCCACCGAGTTGGCTACGGAAGAACGAGTCGTACGACGAGGTTCGACGGCTGGTTCAGCGGGTTCTGGAGTTCCCGGCCAACCGCCTGCTCCTCACTCACGGTGGCCCGACGGATCCCTCAGCTCTAGAGGTGTGAGCTCGGTTCCGGGCGGCGGGTCTTCGGGCGAGACCAGGCGTCCGCTGACTTCAAACACAGAAAGACGCGCCCGAGCGTAGAGGAAGGGCCGCCTCGCGGCGGCCCTTCCCATGCTACATCGACCCGTTCCGAAGCTAGCGGCGCTCGGCGGTGAGGGTATAGGGCGCGTAGTCGCGGATTGATTCGGTCGGCTCGTCGTACGTCACGATTGCGCCGACGAAGTCCGCCCTCGCGCCGCCCAGCACCTTCTGGAGCTGCTTCCCGCTAACCGTTGCGTCGAAGCTGGAATTCAGCGCCAGCCTCATGATCGCAACGGGACTCCTGCCCAGGGTCTTCCAAGCAACGAGCTGGACGGTGAACCCATCCACGGGTGTCGGCCTGACCGCGGTCGGATGCTGCCAGCCGTCGAGGGTCGAGCCGTCCGAGATCGACGTTCCGCCGATGGCGATGTCATCGACCCAGAACCCGGGCGGGATGCTCGGGTCTGTGCCCTCCGCGGCCGGGTCGTTGATCGTCCGGAAGGCGAGCAGCACCGTCTGCCCCGCGTAGGCACTGAGGCTGCAGGTTTCTGCCTTCCAGCCTCCCGAGTCACCGCTGAAGCCGGGCAGGTTCGCCACAACGGATGGGATTGCGCCCGGGTTGTGGTCCGTACGCGTATCGGTGCACGTCAGGCTCTGGTACGTGGCACCGCCGTCCGTGGAGACCTGGACGTAGGCGAAGTCCCACGGACCGCTGGCGTCCTCCTCGAGGTTCCAGCGGGCGTTGAACGTCACGCTCGGCGTCCCCGCGGGAACGGCGATCGAGCGGACGATCGCCTCGTCGCGGTTGTTCCCGGTGCCGGAGTACAGCGCCGGGTCACCCGCCTGCCCGGGCGGGTTCGGGTCGACCGACCAGACGACGGGTCGCGGAATGACGAATGCGCCGCCGTCGAAGCGGAGCTGCCTGATGTCCTTCACCCCGAGCGCGTTGCCCGCCGAGTCGCGGAGCCGGACGTAATCCGACCCGTTCGGCGGCGCCCCAGGCGACGCGAACGCGTGTGGGTTGTCCCAGTCGATTGTCGCGTCGAGGGTCGGCGCCTGGTACCGGGACCTAATGCCACCCTGCAGCTGCCGGCCCTGGTCGAGCACGCCGTCGATCGCGACCATCGCCGCCCAGCGGTGGATGAGCTCACGCGGAGTCGCCGAGACGCCGCTCTCCGTAAGCACCGACTGGAGCCCCGGTAGGCCAATCGCGTCGTCTCGGTGCAGCTTGGTCATGAATGCGGTCCCGAACTGCCCGTGGAGGTATTCCATGAAGGTGTACGTGGCGCCGTAGTCGCAGAGAAGCTCGTCCGGACCCTGGTCGACCCACGCCGTGAGCGAGTTTTCCGGACCACTCTGCTCGCGCGGGATCGGGTTGAAGGGCGTCTCCTGTCGCAGCCAACCGAGGAAGCACTGGACGTGGCTGTCGAAGCCCTTCTGCGTGACGGGGACGCTCGGATTGACGTAGCCCGTCAACGTCTGCGCCCAATCGGAGAGGCCCTCGTTCACCCACGTGACCTCCGGGTCGTTCTCGTAGTACTCGAGGAGGTGCTGGTACTCGTGCGCGAAGACTCCCTCGTACAGAAACGGCCGGGCGGGCGCGTTCAAGCATGGATCCGACGACGGCTCGTGCGGCGGGTCCGGGCCCGTCAGGTGGAGCCAGTCGTACGCGTCGATCGTCATGATGTTCCGGTCGAACAGCTCGTTCAGCCCGGACGAGAAGAAGCCGGCGATCCGGGTCAACCTCTGCGAGTTATTGAGGTCGTAGAAGTTGTCGTCACGGACGTTGTCGATCAGCACAACCGTGTCGTCGCCGTCACCCGTGGGGTCGGCGGAAACACCCTGCAGCGGTAACCCGGCGCTCCCGGGGACGAAGTGGCTCCCGTTGCGGTTCGGCGCAACGCTGAACGTCGCCGACTCCTTCGGCAGGATGTTGTTGTCGAACTCGCTCATCAGATAGTTGATCTGAGCGTCCGTGATCGTCGTCCGGACGCCGTTGCGGCAGTCGCCCGGGAGGAAGTCCAGCCCCGTGGCGGTACCGCCCGGGAGCGTGCGCGCTACCGGGCTCGCGACCCAGACTTCGATGTTGTCCCGCTTCCCCCGTAGCGTGAAGCGCTTGCGATAGAAGCCGAACGTGTCGTCGAGCGCGAACCACACGCGCTCTTCGCCGAGCGTCGGCGGATGGTTCTGCAGACGGAAGCCGCGCCCAAGCGATCCCCGGAGCGCCTTCCGCAGACTCTTCTTGCCCTTGAACTTCCGCTTGGCGATCTTGAGGTCCGCGACGGTGCCGTCGGGCCGCAAGAGCGGCACGCGGCCACCGTAGAGGTCAGGGCCTACGTCAATCAGGCCGCCCCCTCTCGTCGCCTTGAGCGCGTCACTGCTCCCAGCCGCTCCAGAGGCGCCGACCATGAAGACGCCGAGCGCGGCGAGAGTGGAAATGCCGATAGTCGCCGCGCGCCAGCTGGCCCAGCGGCGATCGTTCGGTCTCGTACGTGCGGACAAAGCACCCCTCCCCGATCGATTTTGCCGTCGAGCGCGCAGCGGCACCCGGCGGGGTCTGCGAGTTCACGATGATGCGCTATATACGAACGGATGTCAACGTTCGCCATACGGCTGTAGCACGGCGTTGAGGCGCAGGGGCCCGGTCCCACGAGGCGGCGTGTGGTGCACGCTGTATCTCGCGGTCGCCGGCAGTCGTCTGCTGCGAAGCGACGAGGCGAACGATCTCGGCAACTAGAGGCGGCGATATCCTCTTCTAGTAGTGGCCGCTGTAAGCAAGAAGGCGGGAGCCGAAGGCGTTCGCTGGGACCTGACCTCGCTCACCCCGTCGGAGCAGGCGATGAAGCACCAGCTCGAAGCAGCAGTCGCCGCCGCAGAGTCCTTCATTGGCCGGTGGCCTGCCGACTCGATTACGGAGATCGATGCGCTCGGGCTCGCCGAGGTTCTCCGTGAGTTAGGCGAGTTGCGCGCGGCTCGTATGGAAGGTGAGCGGTGGGTGTTCATGCTCGTGATGACGGACGGCGAGAACCCGGCGGTTCGGGATCTCCAGGCGTGGGTCGATGGACGGCTGCCCCGGATCGACGAAGCGCTCAAACACTTCGAGCTCGCCTGGGTCAAGATTGCGGACGAGCGCGCCGAGCTGCTTTCCGCAGCGCGGGAAGTCGCCGATAACCGGCATTTCCTGCGCTCGCTTCGGCGTTTCGAGCGCTTCGTCCTTTCTCCCGCGGAGGAGCGGGTCCTCGCCGCCCGCAAAGCGACGGCGCGCACCGCCTGGCAGTCCCTTTACTCGCGGACGCTCACTGCGGCGACGGCGAAGTTCGATGATGGAGACGGAGAGCGCGATTGCAACTTGTCGGAGCTCGAGTCGATGATCAGAAACGCTCCAGACCGTGATATGCGCCGTCGTGCGGCGGACGTCCTCGTGCAGCTACTCGCATCGGCCTTGCCGGTATTGGCGCAGTGTTACGACGCCGTCGTCGCCGATCATCTAGTCGTCGACGCACTGCGTGGTCATGCGGATCCGATGGAACGGCGGAACCTCGACAACGAGATCGAGCCCCACGTCGTCGAGCAACTGCTCGCACTGTGCGAGGCGCGCCACGGTCTCGCCCAGCGCTGGTTCGAGGTAAAGGCTCGGCTGCTGGGAGTCGAGCGGTTGGACACGATCGACTTCTTCGCATCGGCTCTCGACGCGCCTGTGATCCCCTGGGGGGACGGACAGCGTCTCGCCGTGGACGTGTTTGCGAACGTGAATCCGACGCTTGCTCGTCATGCCGAGGCGTTCTTCGCTGATCGGCGCGTCGACGCCGAACCGCGGGTCGGCAAGCGCTTCGGCGCCTTCTGCGCGTGGCCGAGCACGCGTAGCACCGGCTTCCTTTACCTGAACTGGTCGGGGAGCGTCCTCGACCTCATCATGCTGACACACGAACTCGGACACGGGACGCATTTCGCGCTCGCCGCGGGGACGCAGAGCAACAACTCGTTCCGGCCTGGACTCACGATCACCGAGGTTCCTTCCACGTTTGCACACCTGCGTCTGGTTGAAGATCACCTGGCAGCGGGCACCGAACTCGCGCGTCCCCTGCTCGCTAAGGTGCTCGACACCGCAGTCCTCTATGTGTTCGTTCGAGGGGCACTGACGCGATACGAGCAGAAAGCTCATGAGCTCCGTGGCCGCGGGCAAGCGCTTACGGCGGAACGATTGAACGATCTCTGCGATGCTGAGCTCTCGAAGGTTTGGGGGCGCGCGATGAGCGACGCCCACGGCATTCGCCCGACGATGTGGGCACCCATGCCGCACGCAGTCCACGCGCGCTTCTATCTGTACGCGTATGTCTTCGCTTTCCTGCTTGCCGCAGGACTCCTTGTCCGGTCACGTGAGCCCGGCTTCGCTGAGCGCTACGAGCGCTTCCTCGCCGCCGGCGGGTCCGCCTCGCCGAGCGAGCTCGTGAGCATTCTCGGCGTCGACCTGAGCAGTCCCCGCATCTGGGACGAGGGCTTCGCGGTCATCGAGGGGTGGATCGACCGGGTCTCGGCCTGGGCCCCCAAGTCGGAACGCTCCGGAAGCGAGGCCCACTACCGCGACTCCGCCGTACGCGCGAGACGCAGTTGAGGCGGGCGCCGTAGGCGGGGACGGACTGCCCGGTATCTCGATCCGCATCGTTACGCTCGCCGCGCCTGGCGTGCCGTTGAGCAGGGAGTACAGCCGTGGTGACTTTCATTCTCCGGACGCGCCGCCCATGGGCGAGGGGCGAGTTCGGACGTTTTCAGGGCGCCGCTGCCGGCGCCGTCGCCGTTAGCAAGGAGCCACAAAGCCGCTGGTTAGCGGAAAGATTAGAAGTGCGAGGTCGCGCCCGCCGGGTCGGCGTCGTAGGACGCCGGAACGCCGTCCTCCGTGTACCAGGAGAAGGCGTATTGGCCGTCGTCCAGGTCCTTCGCAAACTTCGTCAGCTTTAGCGGGTGGAAGGTGTCGCACATGACGGCGAGCTCATGCGTCTCCGCCATCCCGATCGACTTCTCCGCGAGGCCGGGATGCGGCCCGTGCGGGATCCCGGACGGATGCAGCGTCACGGACCCGACCTCGATCCCCTTCCGCGACGAGAAGTTCCCGTCGACGTAGTAGATCATCTCCTCGCTCTGGAGATTCGAGTGATGGTAGGGGATCGGGATCGCCATCGGGTCGAAGTCGAGTTTGCGCGGGCAGAATGAACAGATGACGAAGTTCGGGCCGGCGAACGTCTGGTGTGACGGTGGCGGCATGTGGATCCGTCCCGTGATCGGCTCGAAGTCGTTGATGTTGAACGTCCACGGATAGAGGTAGCCGTCCCACCCGACGACGTCGAACGGGTGGTAGTCGATCACGTAGTCCTGGTAGCCGTCCCGGACCCGGATCTTGAGCCGGAACTCGCCGCGCTCCCGATACGTCTTGAGCTCGGTCGGCGGGTGGAGGTCACGGTGGTAGAACGGCGCATGCTCCATCAGCTGCCCGTACTCGTTTCGGTACCGCTTCGGGATCTCGATCAGGCCCGGCGTCTCGAAGAGCACGTAGCGTTGCGGCCCTGACGGCTCGAACTGATAGGTCGTCCCGCGCGGGATGACGATGTAGTCGCCTTCCCGGTAGGGCACGTCGCCGAAGGTCGTGTGCAGCGTGCCCGAGCCCTCGTGGACGAAGTAGACCTCGTCGCCTTCGCCGTTCCGGAAGAAGTAGTCCATCGACTCGGTCGGCCGGACGAGCGAAATCTCCACGTCGCTGTTCCACATCAGGAGGCGGCGGCCGGAGATCTCGTCGCCCTCGGGCTTGATCCCGATCGTCTTGAAGTGCCGGTGGGCATGCGCGTCGGGCACCCACTCGTCGCGCTTGATCTCCTCGAATTTGCCGAGCTCCTTGATCCGGCAGGGCGAGGTGAGGTGGTAGAGGATCGACTCGTTCCCGGTGAAGCCCTCGAGGCCCATGACCTCTTCGGTCAAGAGGCTGCCGTTGTCGCGGAACTGGATGTGACGCTTGCGCGGGACGTCGCCGCGGACCTGGTACGTGGGCATAGGCGAAGATTACCGCTCGTTCTTTGACGTAATGGGTATCGGCGAGCGCATCAGAACGGAGCTGGAGAGTTGGGAAGGCGTCACGTCCCATCCGCACCGTTTCGGCGGTGTCGCATTCATGCTCGGCAAGCGCGAGCTCGGCCACATTCACGGTGACCGGCTCGCCGATCTCCCCTTCCCGAAGCGGGTCGCCGAGGAGCTGATCGCTGACGGTCGCGCACTCCCCCACCACGTGGTGCGCGACAGCGGCTGGGTCTCGAAGCCGATTCGTGGCGAAGACGACGTCGAGGCCGTGCTCGAGCTCTTCCGGCTCAGCTACGACCGGGCGACGGCGGCTGCGGCCCGACGCGGTGCCTGAGGACACACTTCCGTCACCAAAGCTCAACCGCACTCAACGGGGTCAGACCCCGTTGAGGCAACTTGAGGGTTTGCGAACGGCCGCGGGCCGACCGTGTTCCTGAGCGTCCCGATCCCCTCGACCTCGAGCTCCACGAGGTCGCCCGGCTGGAGCCAGCGCCCGTCGCCGTGCTCGAGGATGCACCCGGTCCCGACCGTCCCTGAGCCGAGAACGTCGCCGGCGAGGAGCTCGGTGTTGCGCGCGGCCTGGGCGACGATCGCGTCCCACGAGTGCCGCATGTCGGCGAGTTCGCCCCGCGATCGCTCCTCACCGTTCACGCGCGCGATCATCGTCGCCGAAGAGCCGTTGAACTCGTCCGGCGTGATCACGATCGGACCGAGACTCGTCGCGAAGTCCTTGCCCTTGGCCGGCCCGAGCCCGACCTTCATCTCCTCCCGCTGGAGATCCCGCGCCGACCAATCGTTCATCACCGTGAACCCGCCGATCGCGCCGTCGGCGCCGATCACCGCCGCGACCTCGAGCTCGTAGTCGAGCTCGTCGCTGCCGTCGGGATAGGGAATCTCGGCCTCCGGCCCATAGATCGCGTTCGGGTTCGAGAAGTAGAAGACGGGGATTCGGTACCACGCCTCCGGCACGTCGAGTCCGCGCCGCGCGCGTGCGGTTTTCACGTGCTGTTCGAAGGCATAGAAGTCACGGACCGAGGGCGGCTTCAACACCGGCACCAGCAGCTCGACGTCGTCCAGCTGGAACTCGGCATGCTCCCGCGCTCGCCCGCCGCCCGTGAAATACGACTGCAGCGTCTGGGCTGCGAGTTGCACGACGCGATCGCCGTCAATCCGCCCCGGCCAGCCCCGGATCATGTCGCTTCCCCTGGGGCGGAACATGCAGAGCCTCACGGTTCCGTGTGCACCACCACGTCAGCGATCTCCGGAAGCTTCTCGCGAATCCGCTCCTCGACCTCGCTGGCAAGCGCATGGGCGGCGGCAAGCGTGAGCTCCGGCGCCACGTGCAGCGTCACGAAGACGAGCAGTCCCTCGTCGGTCCGAACGAGCCGCACTTCGCGGGGCGGCTCGCCCGTGAGCTCGCGCACGATCGCCAGGATCGCCTGTTCGTCCGGAGGCGCCGTGCGCTCGCCGGCCGCCGTCTCCCGCAACGGCTCGAGATGGGTCTGCACGGCGACCGCCTCGGGCAGCGCCGCGGAGATCGCTTCCTCGACCTGCGAAGCGACCGCATGCGCGTTCTCCAGCGAGAGGTCACCCGGCAGCTTGAGGTGGAGGCCGACCTCGATGCCGCCGTCCACGGTCACGATCCGGATGTTGTGGACCTCGCGCACGCGCGGGACGGCAAGCGCCGCCACGTGCACCCGGTCGCGCAGCGCCTCAGCGGCTCCCGGCTCGACATGGACGACGATGTCACTGTCGGGGAGCGCCTCTTGCACCGCCCGCTCGACCTGATCCGCGGCCGCATGCCCTTGGCCGACGGCGGCGCCGGGCGGAACGCCGATGACGACGTCGGCGAAATGGCGTCCGGCGGAGCGCCTCAGCCGCAGCCGGCGCAGCTCGACCGGCGGCTCCACCCGTTCGATCGCCGCTCGCGCCGCAGCATGGGACGCGGCAGGGGAAAGGTCCATCAAGACGTCCACGTTGCTCCGGATCAGGCGGGCAGCAGCGAGTAGGACGAGCACGGCGACGAAGAGCGCCGCCAAGGAATCGGCGCCTGGACGGCCCCCCGCAGTGAAGGACAGGCCGATCAGCACGGCGACCGAGCCGGCCATGTCGGTGCCGAAGTGGAGCGCGTTCGCCTGGAGCGCCGGACTGTGGTAACGCTGCGAGCCGCGGAGGGAGACGAGCGTCCTGCTCGCGTCGATCGCGATCACCACGGCGATCACGACGAATGCGTACCAGGTCGCCTGCACCTCCGACTCCGAGGCACCCAGGAGGTTGGAGAGCGCTCGGTAGGAGATGAAGAGGCTGGCAGCGACGAGAAACACGGCTTCGGCGAGCGCCGCCAGGTGCTCCGCCTTGCCGTGGCCGTAGGGATGACCAGAGTCGGCCGGCCGACCGGCGACTCCCAGCGCGAAGAACGTCAGGAGCGCCGCGACGAGATCGGTCCCCGAGTGGACCGCTTCGGAGACGAGGCCGAGGCTTCCGCTCGCCAGGCCCGCGCCGAGCTTGAGCCCGATCAGCGCAAGCGCCGCGAGGACCGAGACCAGCGCCGTGCGTCGCTGAGGGCTCAAGGCACTCTCCGGAGCGCCGACCGCGCCGCGTAATACCCGCACAGACCGTGGACGCCGCCGCCTGGAGGCGTCGACGACGAGCAGATGTACAGGCCCTCGACCGGCGTCGAGTAGGGGTTGAGCCGGATCACCGGGCGCGTGTACAGCTGCCGGAGATCCTGGACGCCGCCGTTGATGTCACCGCCGACGTAATTCTCGTTGTGGCGCTCGATCTCGGCCGGCCCGCGCACGCTTCGCTCGAGCACGAGGTCGCGGAACCCGGGCGCGAAGCGCTCGATCTGGGCCTCGATCCGGTCGGTCATGTCCTCAATCGAGCTGTTTGGGACGTGGCAGTAGGCCCAGAGCGTCTGCTTGCCCTCCGGCACACGCGTCTCGTCGAAGAGGCTCTGCTGAGCGGCAAGCACGAAGGGACGCTGCGACGTCTCACCACGCCAGACCGCCTCCTCCGAGGCCGCGATCTCCTCCAGCGTGCCGCCCAGATGGATCGTCCCCGCCCGCCGGCACTCCTCAGCGGTCCACGGAACCGGACCGTCCAGCGCCCAATCCACCTTGAAGACGCCCGGGCCGTAGCGGTAGCGACGCAGCGCTCGGACATACCGACCGGGCAGGCGGTGGCCCGCCACGCGGAGGACCTGTCGCGGCGTGATGTCGAGCATCGTCACGCGTGCGTCCGGCAACTCGTCGAGGGAATCGACATGCCGGCTCGTTTCGATCTCGCCGCCGAGTGAGCGGAGATAGGAGGCGAGCGAATCGGCGAGCTGTTGCGATCCACCTCGCACTAGCGGCCAGCCGTGGGTGTGTCCGAAGAGGCCGAGGACGATCCCGAACGAAGCGGTCGGGGACCGGTGCAGGTCCTGTATCGAGTGCGCCGCAAGGCCACCGAAGAGCGCGCGGGCGCGCTTTCCCTCGAACCGCTTCGCCAGGCTGATCGCCGACCGCAATGCGAGGAGGCCGAAGCGCGCAGCGAGCAGCGGTCGTCGGGTGAGCGGCGAACGGCCGAGCACGAACGGCAGGAGCTTCGCGCCGCGATCGACGAGCGGTGTCATGAGCGTCCTGTACGCCTCCGCGTCGGGCCCCAAGGCGGCCGCCGTCTCCTCGACCGACCGCTCGAGCATCACGGCCGACCCGTCGTCGAGCGGATGCGCCAGCGGCGCCGGCGGCTCGACCAGCTCCAGCCCATGCTCGGCGAGCGGGAGCTCGCCGAAGCAGGGCGAGGCCTCCGCCAGTGGATGGATCGCAGAGCAGACGTCATGGACGAACCCGGGTAGCGTGAGCTCCGCCGAGCGAACGCCGCCACCGACCGTCTCGGCAGCCTCGACGACGAGGACGGAACGACCGGCCTGGGCGAGCGTGATCGCGGCGGCGAGCCCGTTCGGGCCGGAGCCGACGACGACGGCGTCAGGCATCGGCCAGCGGCCAGATGACGACGTCCTGGCGCGCTGAGAAGTGGAGCAGCGGTTCGCCGTCGACGAGCTCGACCCCGGCGGGCGGCATCGTGTTCTCCTCGACCAGCGCCTCAGCCGGACGCAGGGGCCAAGGCGGATGGTGGATCTCCGCCCGCTTGAGCTGCCCGTCGTCCAGCGCGTAGAGGCAGTAGCGCTCGGTCAGGAAGTGAGCGAGCGAGCGGGGGTCGGGATCGATCTCGTCGCGGGTGGATCGGTACCGCGCGCGGAACGAAGCCGGTTCTCCGCGAGAATCGCGGCGCCGGCTCTCGTACGAGAGCCACCCGTCACGCCACTCGGCGCGCATCTCAGCGCGGTAATAGGGAAGCTTGTAGCCGCGCCGGGCGACCTCGACCGCCAGCTCGCTCGCCGCGTCGAGACTGAAGAACCAGATCCCGGGCTTGCCCCCGGCCGTGACGTACGTCCGGGTGTTCAGCTCCAGGAAGGAGGAGAGGAACGGAAGCGGGGGCAAGCCCCGAGCCCTGAGGCCGGAGAGCCGGAACGGCGTAACGCCGACCCAGGCCTCATCCTCGAAGAGGTCGAGCTCCAGGCTCGACGGAAGCAGCGCGCGCAGGCCTTCGCCCTCCACCCGCCAGTGGGCGAAGAGAAGGTCCTCCCACGTCTGCCCCATCACCCATGCGCCCTCCGGCAACGGCCAGGGACGGTGCGCAGTGACCTCGAGCGTCGCGCTCTGCCTGCCGGGCGCTTCGAGCACGTCCGTGAGCGAGAAGCTCAGAGGTTCCCGCGCAGCGCCTGTTCGCGCTCGATCGACTCGAACAGCGCCTTGAAGTTGCCCTCGCCGAACGTGGTCGCACCGTGGCGCTCGATCACCTCGAAGAAGAGTGTCGGCCGATCCTGCGCGGTCTTCGTGAAGATCTGGAGCAGGTAGCCGTCCTCGTCGCGGTCCGCGAGGATGCGGAGCCGCTTCAAGTCGGCGTAGTCCTCCGAGATCTCTCCGACCCGATCCTCGACGTCCTCGTAATACGTCTCGGGAGTGTCGAGGAAGAGCATCCCGCGCTCCTTCATCGCCTCGACCGTGCCGACGATGTCCTCGCTTTGCATCGCGATGTGCTGGACGCCCGGGCCTCCGTTGAACTCGAGGTACTCCTCGATCTGGCTTTTCCGCTTGCCCTCGGCCGGCTCGTTGATCGGGAACTTGATCTTGCCGCTCCCGTCCGCCATCACCTTCGACATCAGCGCCGAGTACTCGGTCTGGATCTGGTCGTCGCCGAAGTGGACGATGTTCGTCATCCCGAAGGCACGCTCGTAGAACTCGACCCAGTGATTCATCCGACCGAGCTCGACGTTTCCGACGACGTGGTCGAGCATGATCAGGCCGACGCCAATCGTCGGCTGGCCGTTGTCGACCACCGAGCGGTATCCGGGCAGATAGGGCCCGGCATAGTCGTCGCGGTTCACAAACGTGTGCACGTTCTCGCCGTAGGTACCGATCGTGGCGAGCTCGACCCGTCCGGACTCGTCCTCGATCCACTCAGGCTCACGGATTCCACGGGCGCCGCGCTGGACAGCCGTGCGGTACGCCTCGGTCGCGCTCGGAACCTGAAGCGCCGTGTCCTTGGCGGCGTCGCCGTGGCGGCACGCGAACTGTGTGATCTCGCTGTCGGGACGTACACCGCTCGTGAACACGAACCGGATGTCCCCTTGCTCGAGGACATAGGAGGCTCGGTCGCGTACGCCCGTCTCGGGCCCTGCGTAGGCGGTCCTCGTGAACCCGAACGCGTGCTCGTAGAAGAAAGCGGCCTGCTTCGCGTTCCCGACCCAGAACTCGAGGTGATCCCAGCCCTTCAGGGGCATGAAGTCGGTCGCGCTCATGTGTCTCATCTTAGGCGGATTCGAGGGCCGGTCGGCGGCGAGCGAGAACGAGCGCAACGCCGATCGCGACGCCGCCTACGACCTGCAGCCAGGTCAACTCTTCGGACAGCAGCGCCACGGCGAAAAGCGCGGCGAGGAACGGTTGGAGGTTCGTTACGAGCGTTGCGCGTGACGGCCCGACGCGCTCGATCGCCGTGAACCAGAGGAAGTTCGTGAGCACGAGCGGGCCGAGGACCGCGAAGGCGAAGGCGGCCCAGACCAGGGCCTCGAGATCCCAGCGTTGGTCGAGCAACTGCGGAATCGCCGTGATGACCAGCGGAACCGAGCCGAAGGCGAGCGCGCCCGCGCTGATCCGCCAGACCGAGTAGCGACGCAACAGCGGCACGATCGCGACGGAGTAGAAGCCCCAGGTCGCTGCGGCGAGGAAGGCCAGCAGGTCCCCGACGAGGTTTCCGGAGACGCCGCTGGCCGAACCGGCGGCCACCAGCGCGACACCGAGGAATGAGATCGCGGCCGCGATCCAGAACCGCCGGTGCAGCCGCTCGACTCCGAGAACGTACGCGAAGATCGCGGTGAGGATCGGCAGGGCGCCGAAGATGAGCGCCACGGTGGACGCGTTGGTGAGGTCGATCGCATACATGAAGCCGATCGAGTTGAGATAGATCCCGATGATCGCGGCACCGCCGAGCAAGACGACATGCCGACGCTCGAATCGCAGCGAGCGCTCGAGGCTGTGCGCGATTCCCGAAACCACGATCGCAGCCGCACTGAACCGGAGCGCCGAGTACGCGAGCGGCTGGAACCCGTGCGTGACGGCGTAGCGCGTGACAGTGAAATTGAACGCCCAGATCGAGACTGTCGCGAGCAGCATGATCTCGGCCGCGCTGATCCGCCTCACGCCGATGATTCTGCGGGCCCACGGCGGTCTTCATCGCAACCCAACCGAAAGGGGCTGGAGATGGGACGCGTTGTCGTATCGGAGGTCGTATCGCTGGACGGGGTCATGGAGGCGCCGGGCGGCGAGGAGGGCTACGCCCACAGCGGCTGGACCTTCGATTTCCCCGACGAAGGCCAATACGCATTCAAGCTCGAGGAGACCCTGGCCGCCGAGGCGCTCCTGCTCGGGCGCGTCACATATGAGGGCTTCGCCGCGGCCTGGCGCGGGACAAACCGACGAGGCCGGCTTCGGCGACAAGATGAACAGCATGCCGAAACGTCGTCTCGAAGACGCTCGAGGAGGCGACGTGGGACAACTGGACGATTCTCCGCAGCGACGTCGCTGACGAGGTCCAGCGACTGAAGCAGCAGGTGGACGGCGGCATCCTCGTTGCCGGGAGCCGCACGGTCGTGCACAGCCTGATCGAGCAGGGGCTGGTCGACGAGCTTCGGCTGATGGTCTTCCCGGTCATCCTCGGCTCGGGCGATCGCGTCTTCCCGGACACCCCCGAGAAGACCATGCTCGAACTCGTCGATACGAAGAAGTACGGCAACGTCCTCGTCCATGTCTACGAGCCCGCAAAGACGCGGTAGGTTTCGCTGCGCGATGCATGGCGAGCCGACGAAGGACGACATCGACGCACTTGTCGGGCCGGCGACGCCGCACTTCGCCTATCAGCTCCGGGCGCGGGTACGAGAGCTGATCGAACCGCTCGCGGAAGACCATCCCGTGCGCCGCTACGGCGAGGAGCAGATGGAGCTGCTCGACCGGCTTGGGTACGCATCGTCGAAGGCCGAGGATCTGCCGGCGCTGCCGCGCGAAAACGGGAGCGGCTGGCAGCAGATCCCGAGCTCCGCGCCCGCGAGCGACCCGCTTCCGCCCGGTCAACATTGATCCGGATGTATGGCGAGTCCGTCTTCGTGACGGGCGGTTCGCGCGGGATCGGCAGGGCGATCGCGCTGCGATTCGCCGAGCTGGGCGCAGCGCGCGTTGCGATCGGCTACCTGCGCAACGACCGGGCGGCCGAGGAGACGGCCGAGGAGCTGCGCTCGGCCGGCGCGGAGCCGGTGCTCGTCCGGGGCAACGTGTCGTCCGAGCGGGTGCTCGCCGAAGTCGCGGAGCATGGCCCGTGGAACGCGGTCGTCCACAGTGCGGCGACGGGGGTCATCCGCCCCGCGCTCGAGACCGAAGACAAGCACTGGGACTGGACGCTGAACGCGAACGCCAAGGCGTTGCTGTCGTTGGCGCGTGCAACCGCCCCGACGATGTCCGAGGGATCCTCGATCGTCGCGATCTCCAGCCTCGGCTCAATCCGCGTGCTCGAGAACTACGTGCTCGTAGGAACCTCGAAGGCCGCGCTCGAGTCGCTTGTCCGCTATCTGGCAGTCGAGCTTGCGCCTCGGGGCATCCGCGTCAACGCGGTGTCCGCAGGAGTTGTCGAGACCCAGGCGCTGGACCACTTCCCGAACCGCGAGCAGATGCTCGAGATGGCACAAAGTCGCACGCCGGCCGGTCGCATGGTCGAACCCGACGACGTCGCCGACGCCGTGGCATTCCTGTGCTCGCCGGGCGCCAAGATGGTCTGCGGCCAGACGCTCATCGTGGACGGCGGCTACTCGCTGCTGGCATGAAGAACGACAAGCTCCTCGCGCGGCTGGCCGACCTACCGGACGTCGAGCAGCGCGCGTCGCAGTTCCACGGCGAGCCGGCCTTCTGGATCGACGGCCGCGAGTTCGTGCATACGCACGGCGACCGCTGGATCGAGGTGCGGCTCACCCGCAAGCTGATCAATCGCCTCGAGGACGACCGCGCCATGGGCCGGAGCCGCACCTCCGACTGGGTGATGGTCGACGTGAAGCACGCCGAGCTGATCGTCGAGCTCGCGCGCCAGGCGCTTGCGGCAAACCGCCGTGGCTAGCGTGGCCGCTGCGTGTATCCGGCGGGCCCGCCGCTAGCGCGGACGAGGCGTATCCGTCAAGCGACGCGAACGCCGTAGACGTCCGCGACCTTCGCCTTGAGGTAGCGGATGTACGGCTCGGCATCCAGCGGCCCGTCGACGATCCGCCGCAGCATCTGGTCCGGTGGAAACCGCCGGCCCCAGCGATACAGCTTGTCGCCCAGCCACTCGCGCAGCGCACCGAACTCCCCGGCCTCCATCTGTGCGTCCAGGTCGGTCAGGTCGGCCCGGGCGCTCTCCCAGATCTGCACCGAGGCGATCGTGCCGAGCAGATACGTCGGGAAGTAGCCAAACGAGCCGCCGGCCCAGTGGACATCTTGGAGTACGCCCATCGCGTCGTCCGGCACGTCGAGGCCGAGATACTCCTTCATCTTCGCGTTCCAGGCCTCGGGCAGGTCCTCGAGCGCAAGCCGCCCGGCGATGATCTCGTGCTCCAGCTCGTACCGCAGGATGATGTGGATGCCGTAGGTGATCTCGTCGGCCTCGACGCGGATGAACGAGGGCTCGACACGGTTGACGGAGCGCCACCAGGCCTCGTCGGTGACATCGCTCAGCTCGGGGAAGAGCTCTTGCAGCTTCGGGAAGAAGTAGCGCCAGAAGGGACGACTGCGGCAAACGAGGTTCTCCCAGAGCCGGCTCTGCGACTCGTGCAGGACCATCGAGTTGAGCTCCGTGAGGGGAGTCCGGTCGAGTTCGCGGTCGATGCCGTACTCGTAGATCCCGTGCCCGAACTCGTGCGTGGTATGGAAGATCGACTCGAGATCGGCCTCGGAGTACCGCGTCGTCAGTCGGATGTCGTCGAGTCCGATCGAGGTCGCGAACGGATGCACCGTCGGGTCAAGCCTCCAGCCCTCTGACGAGTAGCCCAGCCGCTCGAGGATCTCGCGGCCGAAGAGCTCCTGCTTCTCGACCGGGAAGTGCCCGTGCGCAAAGCTCGTGTCGACCTGCTCGGCCGCCGCGACCTCATGGATCAGCGGGATCAGCTCTTCCTTGAGTCGCGCGAAGACGGCGGTGATGTCCTCGCTGCGGGCATCCTCCTGGTAGTCGTCGAGCAGGATGTCGTACGCCGACTTCCCGGAGTCGGCGAAGCATTCGATGTACTGCAGCTTCAGCTCGACGTTCCGCTTCAGGTACGGAAGGAACGCCTCAAAGTCGGCGTTCTTCCGCGCCTCCGCCCAGGCGGGCACGCCGAGCACCTCGGCCCGCGTGATCTCGGCGCGCAGCTCCGCAGGCACCTTCCGCGCTTTGTCCCAATCCCGTCGCGCGACACGGATCAGCGCGGCATCCACCGACTCCGGGTCGAGCTCGTCCTCGTGCTCGGCCAGCGAGTGCAGCAACTCACCTAGCTCGTCGGAGGTGAAGAGCTCGTGCGCGAAGCGGTCGATCGTCGACAGCTGATCCCCACGCGAAGGCGTGCCGTTGGGCGGCATCATCGTGTGCTGGTCCCAGCTGAGCAGCCAGCCCGCGCGCTTGAGGTCGTGGACGACGCCGAGGCGCTCGCGCAGCTCAGTCAGCCGTTCGGTGTGGCTCAACGGGCGGTCAGCGCCCCGGTCGTGTAGATCCCCGATGGGTTCCAGAGCAGGAACCCGGCCGACGTCCAGCGCCTGGTCGCCGCGATCTGCTCCTCCACCTTTTCGATCGTAGTGGTCCCACCAAGCGTGAAGTCCTCGAGCCAGGGAATCAGCTTTGCCCTGCCGCCGCGCATCTGGCGGCGGAAGTCTCGCAACGATCGACCGACGGTGCGGCCGGGAACGGCGCTCGGGTCGGAAAGACCGTATTCGCCAGAGCCGTAGTGGGACGGATAGACCATTGGGTAGATCGCGTCGACGATACGTGCCAGGCGGCGCGGCGACTGGCCGATCCCCAGATTACGTGTTGCCGACAACCCGAAGACGTCCACGGACACCCGGGCGCCGAGCGGCCGCAGGCGGTTCGTCGCGTAGTGGACGAAGCGGGCGATTGTGGCCGACATCGCCTCGCGCCGCCGCCCGGGGAAGACGGCCGAATCGATGTCTCCGTCACTCGGGAAGCGGACGTAGTCGAACTGGATCTCGTCGAAGCCCGCACGTACCGCCGCCTTCGCGACGGCGAGGTTGTAGTCCCAGACGCGCTTGTCGTACGGGTTCGTCCAGCCCAGGCCCGCGTGGTTGCGCCAGACATCACCGCCGGTCGTCTGGATCGCCAGCTCGGGCCGCTTCTCCGACAGGATCGGGTCCTCGAAACAGACGACGCGGCCGATGAGGTAGATCCCCTGGTCGTGGAGTGCCTTGGCGGTCTTGGTCGGGTCGTAGTAGCGCATCGCCGCTCCGATCTGCCGAGCAAGCGGCGGGGCGAGGGTGTGGAAGCCCACCTCGCCGTTTTCGTCCTTGACGTCCAACTCGACCGTGTTCAGGCCGAGCGTCGAGGTGTACTCCTCGAGCTTGCCCGGGATCGAGGCGAGCGCCATCGTCACGTGGATGCCGCGAATCTCCGCAGGCGGCGGCGGGCGGTCGAGCAGTTGAGGCGATTTCTTGGCCTTGGCCTTCGCCGTGACGCGTGCGGACGGCTGATCACCGTCGAGCCCACGTGCTCCGACGGCGACGGCGGTTGCAACGAGAAGCAAGGCGATCGCCCCCGCAGTTCGTCTCATCCGTTTACGTCTTCGGGCCGCTCGACGACGCTCGCGAAACCGATCGTTGGGGTCAAGCGTTTCCACTCAGGGCGGAAGTATGCTCCTGAAACCGAGCGGAGGTAGCCATGGGGCTCGTCGTGAGCTTGATCTTGATCGCCGTCGGAGCGATCCTCGTCTGGGGAGTAAACGCCGAATCAACCGACTTCAATGTCGATGCTGTCGGCGTGATCCTGATGATCGTCGGCCTTGTCGCCTTCCTGCTCAGCCTGCTGATGTGGCGCTCCTGGTGGGGTCCGGGCGCCTTCGTCAGCCGCCGCACCTACGTCGAGGGCGGCCCGTCGGCCGACGCGTACTACGACCGCGGCCGGCGCGTCACCCACGTCGAGGAAGAGGAAGCCCCGCCGCCTCCTCCAGGCCCTCCGGGCGGGCCGCCCCCGCCTCCTTAGAGGCTGCCTAGCGAACCAGGCGGCCGTTCGGCTTCACGACCAGCCAGAGACCGCCGAACTCGTTCACGTTCTGGCACTTCACTTCGCGCGGCCCTTCATGCGCGTAGTAGTAGAGCGGCCAGCCGTTGTAGGTGACCTGGAGTCGGCCGCTCCGCCTCCGGACGGTCCCGATCAGCGATTGCTTGACGCCCTTCATCGCCGTGACCTTTCCCTTGGCGAAGTACACCGGCCAGGCGACGGCGCAGGCGCCGTAACACGTGCTCTTGCCGCCTCGCTTGTCGCGCGTGAAGCCGTAGAGGACGCGATCCTTCGCGTCGAACAGGATCGGCCCGTAGCGCGTGTTGCGGAGCTTGAGGGCTTGCTTCAGCTCCATCTCGCCGGAGCCGGCCGCTCCCCCAATGGGGATGAAGGCGACAACGGCGACGAGGACGAGAAGGATCTTCTTCATGCCCAACAGCCTAGGCCAGGCGACCTTTCGAAACTCTTAAACACGTCTACTAGCGGCCGTTACGCCCAGGAATTAGTCGCCCGAGCGTGTCGGCCGCGATGTAACCCGCGATCTTCGGGTTCTCCTGGAGCCGCCGGAGCGAGTACGCGTACCACTGCTCCCCGTAGGGCACGTAGATCCGCAGCCGGTGGCCTTCCCGCACGAGCTGGTCCGCCCGCGTCTCCCGCACGC
The DNA here is from genome assembly GCA_035641605.1 of Gaiellaceae bacterium. GTDB lineage: Bacteria > Actinomycetota > Thermoleophilia > Gaiellales > Gaiellaceae > JACDAN01. The sequence continues at coordinate 33,620 of DASQTZ010000142.1, forward strand.
CGAGCAGCATCTGGAACTCGTACTCCTCTTTCGCCCGGCCGTGCTCGGCGACAAGTCGCGCCCCCTCGGTAAGCAGCCACTCGTCGTGGGTCGCGATCCCGATGTACGAGCCGCCGGCGAGCAAGGCCTCGAGCGCCCGGATGAAGTTGGCGCGCACCTGGTCGAAATCCTGGTAGGCGACCTTCAAGGGCTCGATGTAGATGCCCTTGCAGAGCCGGACGTTCGGCGTCAGGTCGGCGACGGCCGCGATGTCGGCCAGCGTGCGGCGGAGGTAGGCCTGGAGGACGATGCCGACGTTGTCGAGGCCGTCTTCCCGCAACTCGCGGTAGAGGGCCAGCGTATCGTCCGTGCAGCTCGAGTCCTCCATGTCGATGCGCACGAAGTTGGCGCGCTCGGCTGCGCCACGGACGGTGCGCTCGAGGTTCTGCTTGCAGATCTGCCGCCCGAGCTTGAGGCCGAGGCCCGTGAGCTTGACGCTGACGTTCGAGTCGAGTCCCTGCTCGTCGATCGCACGGAAGACGTCGTCGTACGCGTAGGCGATGTGCCGCGCTTCCTCCGGCGTCGTGATCTCCTCGCCGAGGACGTCGATCGTCGCCATCTTCCCGCTCGCATTGAGCTCCTTGACGACGCGGCAGGCATCCTCGATGCGTTCACCGGCGATGTAGCGCTGGGAGATCCGGCGGACGATCGGCTTGGGGACGGCCGGCAGGGCGCTGACGATGGCGCGATCCAGCAGGGCCACGGGTGGCCAGGAGTTTATTCGCGCATGAACCCCTGGCGGGCAGCGCTGACCAGCGCAACCGCCTCGGGGAAGAGGACGCGCATCGCGTCGCGGAGCGCGATCGACTGCTCGTCGGGGCCGCCGTCTGCCTTAACCTGCGACAACGCCGCGGCGGTCAGTGCCACCGCCGTGTTCAGGGTCAGCGTGGCGAACTGCTCACGCTGCGCCTCGGCGACGGACTCCGCCTGCTTCTCGGCGAACTCGCGCAGACCGCGCATGAGGTCTTCAGGATCGCCCCCGATCGGGAAGCCGAAGCTGCCTTCCATGGGCTACACGGTACCCGTGTTAGGACAGCTCGCGCTTGTAGTGCGACTCCACGTCGGCGGTGAACTCTTCGACCGAACCCGCTGCTGACTTCATCGCCTCTGCGAAGGGCGAAGTACCCGCCTCGCCGAGGGTCTGCTCGAGTCGCCGCGTGGCGGCGCCGACCTCGTCCAGATAGGCAGCCGTGGCCAGACGCGGCGTGCCGCCGATCACCTGCTGCAGCGCGAGCAGGGCCTCCTCGGCCTCGTCGATCCCGGACGGGTTCTCCGTTAGGCGCAGCGCTACCAGCCGTGAGCGCAACTCGTCGAGCTCGCCGCCGCCGGCACTCTCCTCCGCGATCTCGCACAACGCCACGAGCGAAGCCGTCTGCCGCACCAGCTCCCGATCGGCGATCGGCTCGCCGCCGTCATCGAGCGTGAGCCAAGTCGTGTTCTCGCCACCGCTGTAGGCGCAGAGGTAGACGCGGCCGCCCGCAGGCGGCTCGGCGGCGAGGATGCCGGCGAGCTCCTCCCCGTCCACCGCGAAGCTGGCTGCGGCGACGGCGATCCGTTCGAGATCGTCCTTGAGCGCCACGCCGCCCACCATAGAGTCCCCCGCCATGGACGCTGTAGAGCTGTTCGCGCCGCTTGGGCCAACGTACGACCGCTACGCGCGCCTGCTCTCCCTCGGCCAGGATCCGCGCTGGCGTCGCTTCCTCGTCTCGCGCGTCCCTGTCGGCCCGCAGGACACGGTGCTCGACGTTGCAACGGGAACGGCCGCCGTTGCGATCGAGCTGACCCGCCGCACCGGCTGCCGCGTCGTGGGGCTCGACCAGAGCCGCGAGATGCTCGAGGCCGGTCGGCGGCGGGTCGAAGGGGCGGGCCTCGCCGAGCAGATCGAGCTAGTCGAGGGAACCGCCGACCGGCTCCCGTTCGAGGACGCGTCCTTCGACGCGCTCACGTTTACCTACCTGCTCCGTTACGTCGAGGATCCCGAAGCGACGATGCGCGAGCTCGCGCGTGTGGTGCGGCCCGGCGCAACGATCGCGATGCTCGAGTTCGGCCTTCCGCGCGGCCTCGCCCGAGCAGCGTGGGAGCTCTACGTCCGGATCGGCCTCCCGGTGCTCGGCGCACTGGTCTCACCGGGCTGGAAACGGGTCGGGTCGTTCCTCGGCCCCAGCATCCGCGAGTTTCACCGGCGCCACGGCCTGCTCGACCTGTGGCGGAACGCCGGCATCGACGACGTCCGCTCCCGGCAACTCTCGCTGGGCGGCGGGATCGTGCTCTGGGGCCGCCGCGAGTGACGCGTCCCGCCTTCTACGCACTGGAGACGGGCGGCTGGCGCGACTACGTGACGCTGCTCCACCCGCCCTACACGGCCTGGCACCTGTCCTACGTGGTGATCGGCGCCGCCCTCGCGCCCGACCTTCACGGCCGGCGCCTGTTTGCGGCCCTCGCGGCGTTTTTCCTCGCACTCGGCATCGGCGCGCACGCGCTCGACGAGCTGAACGGGCGCCCGCTCCGCACCCAGATCCCGAATCGCATCTTGATCGGGCTTGCTGCCGTCTCGATCGCGGGTGCGGTCGCGATCGGAGTCGGCGCCGCGCTGGTGTGGACGCCTTGGCTCCTCCTTTTCGTCGCCATCGGCAGCTTCCTCGTCGTCGCCTACAACCTCGAGCTCTTCGGCGGCGCCTTCCATGGGGATCTCTGGTTCGGCCTTGCCTGGGGAGCTTTCCCGGTTCTGACGGCGTACTTCGTCATGGCCGAGCGGTTGGCGGACGTGGCGATCCTGGCCGCGCTCTTCGCCTTCGTGACCAGCGGCGCCCAGCGGCTGCTGTCAACGCAGGTCCGCGACATCCGGCGGCGCGGAATCGGCGACGCGGCGATGCTCGCCGCTCCCGAGGCAGCGCTCCGGCTGCTCAGCCTCGCGATGCTCGTGCTCGCCGTGACGCTTCTCGGCCTACGATGGTGACGTGGGCCTCTTCTCCCGCAGACGAAAGCGCGCCGAGCGTCTCGCCGACGTCGAAGCCGAGCTCGACCGCGCCCGCGACGACCTGACCCAGCTGATCCGCGACGAGTCGGCGGCGCGCGCTGCCGAGATCCAGCGCCTGCTGGCGCGCGAACGCGCCGATTCGCTCTCGCGACTCCAGGAAGAAGAGCGGCGCATCGCCGACGAGCGCCGCCGGGCGGTCGTCGAGCAGGAGCGCGAGGCGATCAGCGAGCTCAGCGCCGGTCTGGCCGAGGCCCAGCAGCGTGTCGCCGAGCGGCTGGCCAATTGGTCTGCCGATCTCGAGCGCACGAAGCAGTCGCTCACCACCGAGCTCGCAAAACTCCGAGAGCGTCAGCAGGCCCTCGTCACCGAGGCCGAGGCGCGGCTCGAGTCGGACCGCGAGAAGATCGACGAGGCGGGAGACCTGCAGGCGGGCGCGTTTGCGCGTCTCCGCGAGGAGTTCGAGCGGGCCGCCGAAGCGGCGTCATTGTCCGTCCGCGCCGACCTCGAGGCTCACGCGGCGGAGGGCCGACGAGCGGTCGACGAGATGAACCAGCGGCTCAAGGCCCGTGATCGCCGGCTCGTCGAGCGGATCGAGCGGGAGGAGATCGACGTCGCGAAGCGGATCCAGGGGCGCTTCGCCGATGTGGAACGGCGTCAGGTCGAGAACCTCGAGCGAGCGACCAACCAGGCCGCCGGCCGCTTCGCCGAGGCCGCGGCGCTGCAATTCGACTCCGCCGTCAAGAGCGCGCGCGAGGAAGCCGCCCGCCGCCTGGCACGCGAGCTCGACCGCGCCGTCCACATGTTCGCGCGCGAGGCGGAGTCCGTGCTCGCCGAGCGGCTCGCGCAGGTGTCGGATTCCGGCGCTCAGCGTGTCGAGAAGCGGCTGCGGCAAGTCACGGCCGGCCTCGAACGCCAACGCGACGAGTTCATCGCGTCGCTCCAAACGCGGCTTGCCCAGCTAGAGCTCGAGCTTCGCGAGCGCATGCGCGGCCTCGCCGACGAGGCCGAGGCCGAGCGCGCCGCGCTCGATCGTCGGCTCCAGGAGCTCGTCCGCCGCGCGGACGAGACGATCTCAGCGCGAAGCTGAGCTACTTAGCCCGAGCCAGGTGCTCGGCGAGCTGGTCGAAGAACGTGGAGTAGCCCTCCTTCAGCTTCTCGTACTCCTCTTCCGGCAGGTGTCCGGCCTGGTGGGCGACGACCTCGGTTCTGCCGTCCCCTAGGTCGGTGAACGTGATCGTGAGCACCTCGACGTTCGGATTGTTCGGTTCGCTCGGGTCGTCGAACGTGAGCACCAGCCGCTCGGGCTCCTCCACCTCGCGGTAGACGCCTTGGAACGGGAGCTCGCTGCCGTCCTCGTCGGAGACCATGGTCGCCCGCCACTCACCGCCCGGCCGGACGTCCATCGAGACGGTGGACGGCGGCGTCGTGTACGGCGGCCCGCCGAACCACGCCGCAAACTGGCCGGGGTCCGTCCAGGCCTTCCACACGAGCTCACGCGGCGCGTCGAATACCCGGCTCACGGTGACCTCGCGGCCTCCTGCTCCCGTCGCTTCAGTCATGGCCGTCCTTTCTGGATGTCTTGGAGATGGTCGTCGAGCCGCTCGAAGTTGCCCTCCCAGAGTCGCCGACTCCGCTCGAGCCAGTCCGCGACGTCGTCGAGCGGCCGCGGCTCGAGCCGGCACGGTCGCCATTGAGCGCTGCGGCCGCGAGTGATCAGCCCGGCCCCCTCGAGCACTTTCAGATGCTTGGAGACGGCCTGAAGGCTCACCGGAAAGGGCTTGGCCAGCTCGGTCACCGTCGCCTCGCCGCTCGCAAGCCGCGCCAGGATTCTCCGGCGCGTCGGATCCGCGAGGGCCGCGAACGTGATGCTCAGGGAATCGACTGCCATCTGCTTCTCATCCGTTGGGTTGATTAACCAAGCGGTTGAATGTAATGAGCCCTCAACGCGGTGTCAAGCATCCAACTTCTGGAGGCAGGGTTCGTCTTTGAAGGAACGAATCTGGCCGCACACAGAGCGTCGCCCATGACCGAGATCGCCGAACACGACCAGACCGAGCGCGACCGAGTCGCCGGCTGGCGGCTGCACGTGCTGATCGAGGCCGGCTACCCGGTCCATCTTGCGGAGCGCCTCGCCCACAGCGAGGCCGACCTCCACCGAGCCGTCGAGCTCGTGCGCCAGGGCTGCGACGCGACCGTCGCCGCCGAGATCCTGCTCTAAGGCGCCGCTTGCGGTGCCGTCGTCAGGATGACGGGCTCTGCCCGGCATCCGTCTGAAACGACCGGTCGACACGGTTGAGTCAATTCGAAACGGCTTCTAAGCCGCGACACTCTCGGCCGTACCATGGTCTCGATGAAAGTCGAGGCCGAGCAATACGGCGACCGCAAGGTCTACACCGTCGCCGCGTTCAACCGCGGCGTCGCGGCGTGGCTCGCCCGACTGCCCACGGTCTGGGTCGAGGGTGAGGTCACCGAGCTTCGGCGCCAGCAGCGCTGGCAGAGCGTCTTTTTCACCCTCAAGGATCCGGGCGACGGCGCCTGCCTCCCAGTGTCGATGCCGCGCGGCCAGTTCGACGCGCTGCGACTCGATCTCGGCAACGGCGAGCGCGTGCACGTCTACGGCCGACCCGAGCTCTTCGAGGCGAGAGGCGACCTCCGCTTCCGGGCGCTCTCGATCGAACGCTTCGGGCTCGGCGACCATCTCGCCGCGCTTGAGCGCCTGAAGCAGAAGCTCGGCGCCGAAGGGCTATTTGCCCCCGAGCGAAAGCGGCGCCTGCCGCGATTCCCCCGCCGAGTCGGCCTCCTCACCGGGAATGACGCCGCGGCGAAGCGAGACGTCCTCACCGCGATCACCACCAGATTTCCGGCCGCCCGGGTGGTCGTGGCGGAAACGTACGTCCAGGGTCCCCGCGCCGCCCCGGCGCTCGTGACCGCCTTGGAGGATCTCTGCCGCGCCGGGGAGATCGATGTCATCGTCCTCGCCCGCGGCGGCGGCAGCTTCGAGGATCTGCTGCCCTTCAGCGACGAGCGGCTCGTTCGTGCCGTCGCCTCCTGCCCGGTCCCCATCGTCTCGGCCGTCGGACACGAGCAGGACACGCCGCTGACCGACCTGGCCGCGGACGTCCGGGCGTCGACACCGAGCGGCGCGGCGCGGCTCATCGTCCCTGACGCGGACGAGGTGCGCGAGCGGCTGACGCAAACGCGCCGCCGGCTCCAGCGCGCGCCGCTCCACCTGCTCGAGCGCAAGCGTGCCCGCCTCGACGGCGCGTACGGGCGGCTGCGCGCGCTTTCGCCCAGAGCGACGCTGGAACGGGGGTACGCGATTGTGCGAGACCGCGGCCGGATCGTGCGCGTCGCGACCGAGGTCGCGAGCGGAGAGCGCATCGACGTGGAGCTCGGCCAGGGCAGCTTCAGCGCGACGGTCGAGGAGATCCAGTGAGATTCGAAGAAGCGCAGAAGGAGCTGGAGCAGATCGTCCAGCAGCTCGAATCGGGCCAGGCGAACCTCGACGACGCCATCAAGCTCTGGGAGCGAGGCGAAGAGCTGCACCGTCTTTGCCTCGAGCAGCTCGACTCGGCCCAGGGAAAGATCGAAGTGCTCAAGCCCACGGAACCTGCATAGAATCTCGCGCAAGATGGAGGCAGTCGACCTTCTCAAGCGGGTTCCGCTCTTCTCCGACCTCGAAGGCAAGGAGCTCGAGCAGATCGCCAGTTCGATGAAGCAGCGGACGTTCTCCGCCGGTCAGGAGATCGCCGTCGAAGGCGAGAGCGGTGTCGGCTTCTTCGTGATCGAGGACGGCCAGGCCAGGGTCACCGTACGAGGAGACGAAGTTCGCACCCTCGGACCCGGCGACTACTTCGGCGAGGTCGCGCTGATCACCCACGGCGCGCGCACCGCCACGGTCACCGCCGATACCGAGCTCAGGACCTACGGAATGACCTTCTGGGACTTCCGGCCGCTCGTCGAGGACACTCCGGGCATCGCCTGGAAGCTGCTGCAGAGCGCGGTCAAGCAGTACGACCAGTCACAGCAGAGCTAGAGGCCTGATGTGAAATTCCGCCGGGCCGGATGACGCCCCAGACACGGCGCCGGATCAGCACGTTCGCCCGCGACACGTAGCGCTGCTACGCGCCGCGAACGACCGCACTGCCCGGCTTGGTCTGGAGCGCCCCCGACTGCGGCCGAATTTCCC